>CAYOLE010000007.1:0-36727 GCA_964404705.1 uncultured Rhodohalobacter sp.
ATGAGTCAATTCAAAGTCATCACAATTTTATTAAAATCTCATTTTTTCGAAAAAAAATCATCCGATGACTATTCCCCTGTAAACCAACTTTTACAGTTGACAAAACACTATCAATGTAATAAAAAAAATGTGACAGTCATCGGATGAGGATTACTTCACTAAAACCCTCTGCAAAAAGGTGAATCATAATATTTTGAAGGTGGATATGGAGACGCAGGTAATTTCGGTATTTGCGTATGAACCACGAATGGAAAGTGTAATTCTAAACCCTGTCTGAGTTTGGTAAGACTATTTAACACGTTGAGGCATGGAACGAAGCCTGCCCAGGTTAATGCCGGTATGGGATAGGCCGGTTGGGAATCCGTACGCTTAAAATGAAAAACTTAACCGATAAATATCAAATCTTGCCGCCGAGTTCAATATATCGTTTTCGAACCGCCTGTACATCTTTCCACGCGGGTCGTTTCCAATTAGGATTCCGAAGCAGAGCTGCCGGATGGTATGTTACAGAGAGTTCCGCTCCACGAAATGGATGAAACTGTCCGCGCATATTCTTGAGGGCATCATTCTTATTAAGCAATGTGGCACCTGCTACTTTTCCCAAACAGAGAATAATTTTTGGTGAAATCAGATCGATTTGACGAAGCAGGAATGGGAGACTTCTTTGTCGTTCTTCGGTTGTGGGATTTCGATTATCCGGCGGTCGATGTTTTAAAATATTTGCGATGTAGATGTCACCACGGTCAAATTCTATGGCTGTCAGTATCTTGTTAAGAAGTTTACCGGCAGCACCTACAAATGGTTCGCCTTGCTGATCTTCATTCAATCCGGGTGCTTCGCCTACTATCATCAGGTCAGCATCTGGATTACCTACGCCAAACACAAGATTAGTACCTTCAAGATCTGTTTTCAGCTGCTCGGATTCTGCACACAAATTCCTTAACTCTTCCAGTGATGTGCAGTTCTCAAGTTTTTCCTGCAGGGATAATTTTTTGGGGATTACTTCCGATTTTTTTAATTCAACCTGAAATTTTTTGGATGATGTGTCAGCTTTTGGCGTGTTTAGTTCTTTAGTAACAGATAATGTTTTTTGGCTTTTTACAACCACATTAGCAGAAAACGGACCATACATCTCACTTTCATTTTCAAGAAAATTTATCAGGTCCTCTAAAAGATCTTCATGTTGATCGCCCATATCAATAATTCAAATTTCAAAATTTCCTGTTAAGCAACAAAGATTATCAGCGTGATAAACAGATGAGACCGAAAGCTTTTTTTAAAACCAAACATTATTCCGATCTCTGCAAGGGAATCTATTCTTTACTGAATTACAGTATCATCCATGCGTCTTAGCATCTCAAAATATCGCTCAATCAGCCGCTGGTACTCTTCGCTAAATCGAGTGTAATTGGGGTCCTGCAGACGAGAGCGGATTTCCTGTTGAAGTTCCTCGAGAGTCATATCCGGGGGCAGGTCGCTGTCAAATTGATCGGCCGCGGAACCTTCACGTTCTTCTTCTTCACCCCGGCGCTCCATCGCCTCTTCAGCGCTAAGCATTCGGGATAGAATATTTTGCTGTCGTTCAATCATCAGCCGGTCGGTTACACCACCCCGCATATCGTTTATGCTATCTTCCATTTCGTCCATCATTCGCTGAAGTTCACTCATTGCCTGATCACCTTCACGAAGGGCACCACTTTTTTGCAATTCGCGAAGTTGGCTCCTGATTTCATTTTGCTGGCGTGCCATTTCATCCAGCCGCTCTGACTGGTCCCGACTGAGGCGATCGCCCTGCATATCGTTTACCATATCCTGCAATTGCTGATTTAACTGCTGCTGATCGCCCGACATTTGCTGCATCTGTTCGATCATCTGTTGCATCGACATAGAACCGCCTCCGCCGCCGTTTCCATCCTGGTCCATCAGTTGATCGATAAGTGACGCAATGGTTGTTGACAAATCATTTATACCGCCTAATGATTCTCTGGATGTGATGGTTGAACTTCGCTGATTACGCTCCGACATCTGGTCCACAGTTCTCTGAAGTGTTTGTTCTACTTCTGCTTTTTTACGATTAATTCTGTTGGGTACGCCGGGCAGTTCTGATGAAATTTGAAAAATAGTGTCAGCAACAGCAGAAAACTGGTTACGAACATAATTTTGCTGGCGCGCTAGATTTACAAATCCGGAACTTCTATTGGCTGTTTCTTGCGAATCTTTTGTTAAAAATTCCTGTGTTTCGGATAACTCAAGCAGTGTGTAGAGCGCGCGTTGCAAAGCAAGTAAATTTACCTGCATTTGCTGCCCGTCCATTTCCTGCTGCATTTGCCGCATGTTGTCAGCCTCTTCCTGAAGTTGCTGACTAAGTTGCTGCTGTTGTTGCTGCATCTGTTCGTCTGGCGATGATTCTCCCCCCTCCATGTCAGAGTCAATATCTTCACCAAGCTGTTCCATCTGCTCCTGCATTTGTTCAAGACGTTCTTGTGCCTGCTGCTAAAATTCGCGCAGCTGTTCTTCAGATCGTTTTGGTGGATTGTTATCCAATCTGTCAAGTTGCTCTTGCACCTGATCCATATCTTCAGTGGCAGACTCCATTTCCTGTTTAAGTTGTTCCAGGGTGGATTCAGGTTTTTCTTTTGTCCGCTCCGCAAGATCTTCGTACTGCTGCGCCAATTTATCAAGGTCGCTGTTCATCTTTAGTTGTTTGAACAGTTCTTTAGTGCGCTCGAGACGTTCTTTGTAGAGTTCTTCGTTAAAGCTCACTTCTTCAAGAGCCTGTTCAAGTTGATTAGGATTCATGTTTTCCATGGCTTCTCTGAGCTCACGCAGTGCATTTTGAAGATCCGGATCTTCAAGTTCATCCATAAGCTGCTGAAGTTCCCTATATGATTCTCTTGTTTCTTCTGATACGGAACTGCTTTCCTCCATATCCTTGCGGAGCTCTTCGAACTGCTGTTTCAATTCTTCTACAGTTTCATCTATTTGTCTTTGTTGCTCGGATACATTTTCCAGCATTTCCTGTTCTTCAAAACCTCCTTCAGGACTTTGTCTTAATCGCTCTAAAAAGCGCTCATACTCTTGTTCCATCTGCTCGAAACTGTCTGATACCTGATCCAGCTCACCCTGAACATCCCGTTCTTTTGAGTCTATCTCATCAAAAAATTCAGCCATAGAAGGTACCCGGATAATAACTTCTTGCGATTGGCCCCATTTTCCTCCTGCCACAGCATCATTATCCATCGCACGGATTTGAAACCGAATCTCATCACGCGGACGAAGTTCTATATCGGAAACGTCCCAGGTAAACCGGGTATTTCGCCCATTCTCTGGAGTGTTTAGCTGCATAGAATTGGATTCGGGATCTTCCACAAAGGATCTGTGAATTTCCCAGTAAAGATCGGCCCGATCAACTCCGAAATCATCCGTTACCTGATAAAGTATATCTATATCCCGGGGTTCATTTTGCATTACCTCACCCGATGGTTCCCGAATAATTACCACGGGAGACTCATCGTCCACAACTTGCAGGAATGTTCTGAAAGGATTTTTGTTTTGTAGTCCATCATGATCAGACATCTGAAACATCAATGTATCCGACTCGGTGGGGGTGAGTTCAGCTGTGAAACTTTGAAGTGTATCGCCCTCTTCCGCTGCGAAGGATTTTGTTTCCTGATCTGAAACGAGTGTAAGATTTTCAATGGGTTTGTTGATATTTCCTTCGAATCGAATCACTGATCCTGTATAGAAATTTAGTGTTGAAAAAGGATATTCAAGTTTTTTCTCAGGGAGGTTGGTATACTCAGGGGGGATTATCGTAGCAATCAGATCATCGAATCGTGGCTGAATCTGTACATCAAGAGTATAAGTTTCAGATTTAAAACCATCCATCAATACATGATAGCTGATGGTGCTGGTAACTTCTATATCGTGAGCCTGAAATTCAGAGTTGTTTGTAAAACGCATAGGCCGTTCACGATAATTCTCTTCTACATCTGTCTTATAAGAAAGAGTTACATTATCGGGAAGGTTACCGTCGGTAAATTTAATGGATGGAGTAATTTGCTGCCCTTGTTCAATTGTCGCTGAACCTGGAGTAACAGTAAATTGATAAGGATTGGGTTGTTCATAAGATTCCCAGAATGTAATTGTCCGGTTAAACCCATCTGGTGAAGAATATACTGTAACTGTAAAAGTGATAATGGCTATTGCCAATAGTACGGTTAAATATCCGGCAAATTTAACAGCTCTGTGATTGTTAGCATATTTGCCTACATCTTCTTTCAGGTGATCAAGTTTAATATGCTGAAGATTAGATTCAAGAGCGGCATCATAAAAAACTGAGGATTTTAATTCTCTGCTTTTATGCAGGTCCAGCGCGCTTTGAATATTTTCACCATCCGATGTCCGGGTTTTGAGATAGTTGTCTATAAATTGATTTCGTTTGGAATAACCGATAGCACGTATAATCAGATAGGATCCGACAAGTGAAAAAATAATAGCGACCGACAATCCTGCAGTTTTGATAACAGGAGGGAGGTACAGGGATGATTCAATACCGGATATTAATGAGAGAAACAATGTGGCGAGTGCCATAAAAAACAAAAAAGCAGATGCAATTCTGCTTAACTCAATTTTCTTATAGGCGGAGTTCAAAAGATCGTTAAGCCGACTGATCTTCTGATCTGAAATGTTAGAACTATTGTGAGACATCCGCGGTTGAAATAAATTTAGAAGGATAGATGAACATCAATAACAGTTTAACTATGTAATAATTATGCGAGTTCCTGCATTGTTATAGATGTATCTGCTGAATACTGACCCTTATTATTTTGAGTGACGGTAATAATTTCGTTATCGGCATCGTGTTCAAGGTATAAATACCAATTATTCCCGACAGCATTTTTTAGAAACTCTTCTTTTTCTTTCAATGTTTGAAGAGGAGCCATATCATATCCCATAATCCAGGGCAGTGGTACATGGGCATACGTTGGAATTAGGTCGGCTCCATAGACAAGTGTACGATTCTCATCATAGATAAACGGCAGTTGCTGACCGGTTGTATGACCGTCTGCGGGTATGGTTTTAAACCCCTCTTCAAATTGATGATGATCATCAACTAAGTTTAATTTTTCATACCCTTCGATGGGTTCAATGTTATCTTTCAGAAAACTTGCTTTTTCTCTTGCATTAGGATGTGTGGCTGACTTCCAATGCCTTTTATTAATATGATATGTAGCATTTTTAAATCTGTGGATGATATTGTTTTTATCATCATAAGTTGTTGTACCACCGCAGTGATCAAAATGAAGGTGTGTAAACACCATGTCTGTAATATCTGTTGGTTGAATGCCAAGTTCGCTGAGGGATTTTTCCAGATCACTATGCTTAAAATCGAGAGAATAGATGTCGCTCATTTTCTCATTAAACTTATCCCCGCACCCATTATCAATCAAATAAATACGATCGGTAGCATTTGAATGAATCAGAAGACACCGTGCGGCCATCGGTATACGGTTTTTGTCATCTGGATTAATTTTTTTGCTCCATAGAGTTTTCGGTACAACTCCGAACATAGCTCCACCATCGAGCATAAAGCGGCCGGTTTCTACTGTGTAGAGCTCAAGATTACCAATTCGTACAGGATTTGCTTTCATGAAATTGTAGTTGATCTGAGCAAAAAAATTTAAAGCAATTCAAGAGTTTAATATTAAATACATGTCACCAAATCTTAATGCAAGGTAAAAGTAAATTGATGATATTAAATTAAAATTCTGTTTTATCATCTCATCGAATAAATAAAAAGCCGGCTCTCATATAGAAACCGGCTTTTTATGTATAAAATACAGTATCAGAAGGTTGGAATCGGATCTGCTCTGAAAAGTGTATCAAGGAGGGTGAGACCTACGAGTAGTATAAAAAATGCAATTCCCATGATAAAAAGCAGGATGTTGAATTTTGTGTCCCACCATAGATTCATGAAAAAAGAAACAACTATCAGGGATTTTACAACTGCGATTGCTAAAGCAATAAACACATTCCATGGTGCTGGAAATTGTATCCATGTAACAGCAACTGTAATAAAAGTTAAGAAGAAGAGAGTAAAGGCTACTCCCCAAAGAAATTTAGCTGATGATATGTGATGTCCACTCATGAAAGTAAATTTGTAGATTAATCAATTAGATATAATAGGGGGAAAAGAAAAATCCAGATAATGTCGACAAGGTGCCAGTATAGGCCCGTGATTTCAACGTGAGTATAGTACTTATCGCTAAACACTCCCTTTTTTGCCTTATAAACAAGCCAAAGCATCAGTCCGATTCCTATAATAACGTGAATACCGTGCAGACCTGTCATCATGTAATAAATACTAAAGAAAATATTAGCCTGATCGTGAGCAATTCCTTCATAGGTATAATACTCACCCGGGAAAATGCCTTTTTCGAACTTATGTGTGTATTCAAAAAATTTAATAACCATAAACACGCAGGCAAGCCCTATCGTAATCCAAAGGTTAATAATCATACCTTTGATTTGGTTCAATTGTGCTGAACGGATCGCCATAGCTACTGTAAGAGAGCTTCCAATCAGCACTACAGTGTTTACAGCTCCCCAAAAAGTGTCCAGTTCGGTGGATGCCATCAGATAGAGTTCTGGATACCATGATCGGTAAACGATATATGCAGCAAACAGGCCGCCAAAAAATAAGATTTCAGTTACAAGAAACACCCACATACCCATTTTGGATGCATCAAATTGTTGATCTGAATCAACAAAATAATGCTGTAGGTGTTTGGGTTTTTCTTTTACAGAAGTAGGTTGAGACATCTGTTCAAATAAGGGTTAATTATTTTTCTTTTTCAATTTTTTCTTCCACTGTTATTTCCTGATCAGCAGGTGGATCGTGGGGTGCATGAGCTATACCAAGCTGAAATTCAGACATAGGTTTATGATAATCATAAGGACCGTTTATAATCACCGGTGTATGGTGGAAATTATGATGCGGGGCCGGTGAGGGAACCTGCCATTCAAGAGCACGGCTTCCCCAGGGATTCGATCCTGAAGGTTTGCCTTTTAGTAATGAATGAATTAGGTAGATTGCAATAATTACAAAACCTAAACCTATGATGTATGAACCAATTGTTGAAAGTTGGTGAAACGGCTGAAACTGATCGATGTAGTTGTAATATCGCCGTGGCATTCCCTGCGATCCCATAATAAATTGAGGTAGAAAGGTTAGATTAAATCCAATAAAAATAGTAGCACAGGCAATTCTTCCCCAGAATTCATTGTACATTTTACCAAAGATTTTTGGCCACCAGTAGTGAATGCCGGCAAGAAATGCCATTACCATACCTCCCATCATTACATAATGGAAGTGGGCAACTACATAGTAGGTGTCGTGCAGGTGAATATCTACAACCAATGCTCCTAACATAATACCTGTGAATCCTCCAATTGTAAACTGGAATAGGAAAACCATGGCATAGAGCATCGGTGTTTTTAAATCGATGGAACCTTTATACATGGTGGCCAGCCAGTTAAATATTTTGATTCCTGTTGGTATACCCACTAAAAAGGTTAGAAAAGAAAATACCATGTTTGCAAGTGATGACTGACCCGCAACAAACATATGGTGGCCCCAAACCAGGAAACCTATAAAAGCAATTGCAAGAGAGGATAGTGCAATAGCCCAGTATCCAAAAATCGTTTTACGGGAAAAGGTTGAAATTACTTCAGATATCACACCAAAGCCCGGAACAATCATGATATAAACAGCAGGGTGGGAATAGAACCAGAAAAAGTGCTGGAAAAGAACGGGATCACCCCCCAGAGCCGGATCAAAAATGCCGATTCCCAGTGCACGTTCCATCGTAAGAAGCAACACTGTGATTGCAAGTACGGGCGTTGCAAGTATCTGGATGAGACTGGTGGCGTAAAGTGCCCATATCATTAACGGAAGCTTGTTCCAGGTAAGACCGGGAGCCCGCATCTTGTGAATCGTAACAATGAAGTTGACACCGGTTAAAATACTCGAAAAACCGAGTATAAAAACACCCATTGTCATCATCATTACATTTCCACCCGTTTGAGCACTATAGGGTGTGTAAAAGGTCCACCCGGTATCAACTCCGCCGGTGAATATTGCAATTATAGTAAAGAGGGCTCCTATAGCATAGATGTAGAAACTTGCAAGATTCAACCGGGGAAAGGCTACATCTTTTGCGCCAAGCTGTAATGGCAGGATAAAGTTTCCCAATGCAGTAGGTATGGAGGGAACCAAAAAGAAAAAAACCATAATGGCCCCGTGAAGGGTAAATATCTGGTTGTAAACATCTGCATCAATAAAAGAACGGGCGGGTGTAAGAAGTTCTGTACGTAATACAAGTGCCAGAACTCCTCCTACTAAAAAGAAGAAAGTGATAGAACCGAGATACATTAGCCCTATCTTCTTGTGATCGACAGTAGTCATCCAGGCCCATAATCCTTTTTCAGCATTCAGATAATGTTCTTTGGGAGACTCTTCCGGCTTAAACCGCTGTACTTGTATTTTTCTGGTAGTTGATGCTTCTGTGGTAGCCATAATTATTCTAAAGATTTTATGTACTCAATAATATCATCTATTTGGCGATCACTGATTGTACCTTGATAGGATGGCATTACAGGATCAAAACCTTCTGCGATTTTGGCATTCGGTTCAAGTATACTTTCCCGAATGTAATTATCATCAGCAGTAATAACTTCGCCGTCTTCTAATGTTCGGTCGTTCATCCAAAGCCCGGCAAAGGATGGCCCCACTCCCGGAGATCCATCAGCTGAGTGGCATGCTGTACATCCGTTTCTGGTAATAAGTGCTTCTCCGCGTTCTTCCGGTGGCATATCTTCGTCAATTGTATCACCTGCTTCGAGCCATGCTTCAAAATTATCCTGGGTGTGTACAATTGTATTTGCGATCATGTTTGAGTGCTGTGTGCCACAATATTCGGTACAGAAAATAATTGATTCGCCGGTTTCGGTAGCTTCAAACCAAACACTCGAATAACGATTGGGCACTACGTCCATTTTTACGCGGAAATCAGGCACATAAAAAGAGTGTATTACATCATCAGAGCTCATTATGAGCTTAACAGGTCGGTTAACAGGTACATTAAGTTCATTTATGCTTACTGTACCATTATTATAGTGGAACTCCCACAACCAGCTTTTGCCTACTACCCGTATTTCATACGCATCATCAGGTGGTGTGGTAACATTCACATAGCCGGTGAATGCCCACCCAAAGACTATCATTACCAGGATAAGCGGAATTACAGCCCATGTAATTTCGAGATTACTGTGATGAGTAATTACAGGGGTAACTTCATCATCAGATTTGCGACGATATTTCCAGGAAAAGTAAATAATGGCAAATGTAATACCTGCAAGAAGTATGAAACTTGTTACATTAATGAAATGAAACAATCCATCTATTTCTCCAGCTGTTGTGCTCCGGGCCGGGGGAAGCAAATATTCGGTGAGTCTATTCATTTCTGAAATTCAATTTTTGGTGGTTGTGAAGATCCACTGTTGCGTCTCCATAAAATGGTTAGGAATATACCGAGAATCAGCATTGTAGCCAAGCCGCCCAGCTTCATTATATTTATTGCAATCGGTACATAACTTTGCGAAGACGGATCGTACTCAAAACAATAAAGAACGGCTCTTTCCAGGGTTGAACCGATCTTGCCATTGGCTGCTTCATAAAGCGCATTGCGTAGATCAAATTCCTGCATATTCAGCCCATATAAATACCTTGTAATCGTTCCTTCTGGACTGATAAGCATAATGCTTGCTACGTGAATATATTCCCCGGTGTTTTCATCATATTTATAATTAAAACCAACAGCATCAGACAGTGCTTGTATTTCTTCTTCATTGCCTGTTAAAAAATGCCACCCGTCCTCAGCTCCCGTTCTATCCAGATCGCTCATAACTTCAGCTTTATTTTTTGCAGCGAGTTCAGATTTTTCAGTTGGATCGATACTATATGAGATAATTGTATATTCATTGCCGGGGCTCCATGACAGCTCGTGAACCACGTTTAAAACAGCATCAAGAACAAAACCACACAGTGTAGGGCATTCATAATAAAGTGGATTTAACAGCACGGGCTTTCCCTCTTTCATCAGGTCTGCAATGGTAATAGAATCTCCCTCAGATGTAGCAAAGGTCAACTCCATGGGGATATTTTCACCAAGCTTTTCTTCTACGCCTACATCATCTAATAGGGCGGGTTTTTCTGTGTTTAGCTGGCCATAAGCAAGGTCAGCAATAAAAAACACTGATATCACAAAAAGGATGTTCAGTGTACTATTCATGTGATACCTCTATTCTGAATCTTCAGCTATTTGTGAAATCGCACTATCTATGGGTATACGATAGATTCCTTCTTCGAGATCTACAATTCCAAATGAATTTAGATGCAGTTGATCTTGCTCTTTCATTTCATGTACATCGTAGTAAAGGCTTCTTTCAGAGCTCTGCTGTTCCATTCCCTGAAATGTATATACGAAAATGAAGAATATTGCCAAAACAAAAAGACCGATTATGGAAGTCCCAAAAGTTGACCAAAAAAATAGAGTTTTATAATCGAGATTATCAAAAGTAGCACCATAATCAAAATCATCTGCAAAATCACTTGAGGCGACAAGTGATATTTTATCATCTTCATCAGCATCGGGTGAGGTAACATCGGATACCCCGGTTTCATGAATCCACCTTTTTAGCTCATCTACAGATATATCGTGATTTTCTGCTATTTCCCTGAGCTCTTTTTCATTTGCTGATGAAGCTTCAAGGGCTATTTTCGCTTTTTCTTCTGATGTATAATTTTTTGGACTGGCACTCATATTTAAAAAAAATCAAATGTTATTGATGGTAATGCTTATCTAACGAAGCCGGTAATGTAGGATCGTTGATCGGAACCATTCTGTGTGTTTTAAGGGTACTAAAAAACAGGCCCATAAATATACCTCCCAAACCAATAAATGTTGTTATATCCAGCCAGCTTATGGCAATTCCGCTATGATGCAGAATTGGCATCACAATCCAGTGAATTTCTATCAAGTGCATCGAAATGATCAGCACAGAAGTAATGATAAGTATAGTTTTATTGTGTTTACGATCTCTGTTTAATAGTAATACAAACGGAATAAGGAATCTGCAAATTACCAGACTGTAGGTTATAATTGCCCAACTGCCTTCGAGCCGGTGATAATACCATAAGGTTTCTTCGGGTATGTTAGCGTAATAGATCAATAAAAACTGACAAAATGCGATGTAGGCATAGAAAATAGTAAACCCAAAAAACCAGGCTCCTAAATCGTACACATGAACTTTGGTGATCGTGTTATTTAAAATTCCATTCTTATGAAACCAAAATGTTAATAAAATCAAAACCGGAAACAAGGCCTGAATACTCATGGCAAAGAAATACACACCAAACATTGTGGAGAACCAATGTGCGTCGAGCGACATCAACCAGTCGAAACTTGCAAAAGCGATAGTTAGTGAAAAAAGAAGGATACCCGGCGCGCTGATTTTTCTTAAAAGTGCGGTAAGGCCCCAGTCGTTGGTACGATCCATTTCAACTGAAACTTTATGAAGTCTGAAACCCAAATATCCCCAAATTCCGAAGTAGATGAATTGACGAATTATGAAGAAGGGTGTATTTAAATAGGGAGCTTTACCCAGCATGATAGGGTCGTTCATCACATATTCAGTATGGGACCAGTGGTAAAGGGTAGACATTCCCAGGAGAATAGGAATAAAAAAGATTCCCCAAATCCACAGATTGGATGAAAATGTTTCCGGAATTCGTCGCAGAACAGTACCCCATGATGATTTCGTAACATGATGAATCATCACTAAAATCAAAGAGGCCAGAGCTATACTTGTGAAAAAGCTGAAGCTTGTTAAATAGGAATAAAAAAATTGATCAGAGTTGAGGAAATACCCTACCCCGCTTGCGATTAATCCTACGATCCCGGCGCTATAAAATAATTTAGTGAAGTCTGCCTGTGAAGGAAGTTGAACAGAATCTGTTAATTTTGGACTGTTTGAAGCCATTGAATAAGGTCTTTCGCTGTTCTTTAGTTATCTGATTGAGCTTTAATAAATTCCACAAGCGATTGAATTTCACTTTCGGAAAGGTAATCAAATGGCTGCATTACATCATCGTAGCCATCTACAATTTTTTCGCTGGGAGCAATGATGGACTCAATTAAGTATTCTTCATCAGCAACTGCTGTAGTGCCATCGGCAAATTCCCGTTCGCTGCCATAGAGTCCTTCAAACGTAGGCCCGACAAATCTTGCACCATCAAGTGAATGACATGTGTTGCATGCGTATGAAGTAAATATTTGTTCACCACGATCTGCAGTTACTTCTTCATCGGTGGTGCCTTCCTGTGCTTCATCAAGCTCTTCTTGTCGGGCTAACTCTTCTTCCAGTTCACTTTGGAGCTGGGACAGATCAATATCAAATTCTTCCATTTCCGATTCAGGTATATTCTGGCTGCGTTGTAGAGCTCTGATATAGGCTACAATTGCCCAGCGATCTTCCACTTTAACCTGTGTGTTGTATGGCGGCATGGTTCTGATACCATTCGTTATAGCTGAAAAGAATTCCCCGTCAGACATATTATAGCTTGCAGAGCGATGAAATGAAGGAGCAGGTACATAACCATATTGGCCGGTCATTATGATCCCCTGCCCGTCACCTGTGCCCCCGTGGCATGGGGCGCAATAGATATCATAACGTTCTTTTCCTCTGTAAAGGAACGAACGTGTAACATCCATCGGGTTCTCTGTTACATATTCTCCGTCTTCACCAGTTCCTTCAACCAGTGCAGTATTCTGGTGCATTGCTCCCCTTGAAACTGTTCCTTCAACCGGGGTACGCATTGCCATGTTGTTTTCAAAAAAAGGATTTTCCTGCTGTGCGTTAAACCGTTGCTGGAACTGCATATTTTGTTGCGGGCTGATTGGCGGTTGGTCCGTATGTTGCCCACGACATGCCATCAATAAGAGTGACAAAAGAAGCAGGGAAGCTATATGTATGGTTGACATTCTCATAATCTTAAAAATATCTGCTTAATAGAAAATGGGTTAAATCAGGGTTCATCACTAATCGCTTCAATATTTGTTGCACCGGCATCTGAAAGCAATTTGGAAACTTTTTCAGGATCAAATTGTGGATCATCAGCTTCAATACAGATAAAAAAACCATCATCTGTCACTTTTTTAAAATTTTCGGAATTGAATAGTGGATGGTTCAAAGTTGGTAATCCATTGAGAAAAAACATGCCGAATACTGCACCAAAGGCTGAGAGCAGGACTGTAAGTTCAAATAGGACCGGTATCCAGGCTGGAAGATTAAAGAATGGTTTTCCTCCAATAATCAAAGGGTAATCAATAACCATCATGAAATAAATCATAGAAAATCCGCCACAGAAACCAATTAATCCCATGACCAGTACAATCCAGCCAAGTTTGGATTTTGGAAGTCTCATAGCCTTATCCATACCGTGGATAGGGAAAGGACTGAACGTGTCGTATTTTTTGTAGCCGTTTTTGTTAACGGTTTCTGCAATATCTATCAATTCTTTGGGATTTCTGACTTCAGCCAGAACTCCGTAAATGGTGTCTTTTGATGTTTCGTTACTCATATCTATACAGATTCTTTATTTGGTTCTGGAATCTCTACTTTTTGTGGTGCATAATCGCCGGTAACTGCATCGTAATTATGTGGATCTGCTTCCGGCATCGCTCCTTTTATTTCTGCAACAGCCACCATTGGCAGAAATCGTAGGAACAATAGAAAAAATGTAAAGAATAATCCGAAGGTACCTACATAAGTAAGAACATCCCATATAGTAGGGGAGTAGTAACCCCAGGAGGATGGAAGATAATCTGTAGATAGGGATGAAACAGTTATTACAAATCGTTCGAACCACATACCAATATTTACAACTATAGATATTACAAATGTGAACGCGATATTTCGTCTAAGTTTTTTTGACCAGAAAAACTGGGGTGAGAGAACATTACAAGTAATCATTATCCAATATGCCCAGGCATACGGGCCGGTAGCACGAATGATAAAGATTGCCTTTTCGTACTCAACCTGCCCATACCATGCAATGAAAAACTCCATCAGATAGGCAAAACCAACCATTGAGCCTGTAACGAGAATAATAAGATTCATTTTTTCGATATGATCCACGGTCATTATATCTTCAAGATTATATACTTTGCGGCATATAATCATCAATGAAAGCACCATGGCAAAACCGGAAAAAACAGCTCCCGCTACAAAATAGGGTGGGAAAATGGTAGTGTGCCACCCCGGTATAACAGAGACTGCAAAGTCGAACGATACAATTGTATGCACGGATAGTACCAGGGGAGTTGCCAGCCCAGCCAGGATCATATAAGATTTTTCGTAGTTCCACCAGTGCCGGTTACTTCCTCTCCAGCCAAGAGCTCCTATACCATAAATAATTTTTCCGAATTTAGTTTTAATTCGATCCCTGACGGAAGCAAGATCTGGTACCAACCCTACATACCAGAATAAAAATGAAACTGTCATATAGGTTGATACGGCAAATACATCCCAAAGCAGCGGGCTGTTAAAGTTAGGCCACATCCCCATGGAGTTTGGAAGTGGAAACATCCAATAGGCAACCCAAACCCGACCCACGTGAATAGCAGGGAAAATACCTGCACACATAACAGCAAAAATTGTCATCGCCTCAGCAAAGCGGTTGATAGCCGTTCTCCAGCCCTGGCGAAACAGAAACAGAATAGCAGAAATAAGGGTACCTGCATGGCCTATCCCCACCCACCAAACAAAGTTTATAATGGCCCAGCCCCAGCCTACCGGCTGATTTAATCCCCAGATTCCGGTTCCTTCCCAAACCAGGTAACCAATAGCGAAAAGCAGGGTAAACAGTAGAATATTGGCAACGCCAAAAGCAATATACCACCCTTTTGGAGTGGGCCTCATATTTATATCCGTGATTAGAGAGGTAATACTGCTAAAATCGTGATTCCCCTTAACCAGTGCAGGTTCAGGAACGTATTCGTACGGTTTGCTCATGTTGTATAGTTGCGATTAAATATCTTGGTTGAATTAGGTTAATTCAGAATTTGTGTTTCGTAATTTTCCTAAATAGGATGTTCTGGGACGTACGTTGAGCTCTTCGAGCATCACATAATTGCGTTCGTTCATCTTATCCTGAGAAACAACACTACTGCGATCTGTTAAGTCCCCAAAGGTAATTGCATTAGCAGGACAGGCTTGCTGGCATGCAGTTTTAACAGCTCCATCCTCCGGTTTACGCGAACCGGTTTTGATTCGTGAGTCAATTTTTGCGCGATTAACTCTTTGCACACAATATGTGCATTTTTCCATCACACCACGGAACCTGATTGTTACTTCCGGATTCATTGCCATTTGAATCACCTCAGGATCGTCGCCTGTAGTTAAATATTCTTTAGCAAAGTTGAAAAAGTTGAATCGACGAACTTTAAACGGACAGTTGTTTGAACAATATCGTGTACCTATGCAGCGATTATAGGTCATTTGATTGATTCCATCCTCACTATGTACAGTAGCAGCTACCGGGCAAACCTCCTCACAAGGTGCAAGTTCGCAATGCATACAAGGGATGGGTTGATGATAGACACTGGGGTTATCCGGGTCACCTTCGAAATAACGGTCGGTGCGGATCCAATGCATCATTCGGCGTCTTCCAACTTCTCGTTTACCGACAACCGGAATATTATTCTCAGCCTGGCAAGCTATGGTACAAACTCCACAACCAAAACAGGCATTGAGGTCGATAGCCATACCCCATTGGGGCTGGTCATCTGATCCGTATTTCTCATCAAATAGTGATACCGGTCCTTTTGGATCTCCTTCGTCGAGAGCTTCTTTCATACCAGGTACAGCAAATCCGTGAAAATTTTCGAAAGAAGTAAAACGAGGATTTTCTCTGTACTCATCAAGTGAAGCAGCCCGGACCATATCGCGGCCTTCGAGATTGTGGTGATCCTGCACACAGGCAATTGGATAATTTTGACCGGTTGTACTTACTTCTGCCGGTCTGTAATAGGTGGCGTCTGTTGTGCGCAATGGATATGTATTTACCCCAACACCATCAGCAATCCGGCCAATATTTCTACGACCGTAGCCTGCATAGAGCGTAATAGAATTATCGGCGTGGCCGGGCTGAACCCATGCTGCAATTTCAATTGATTCACCCCCGGCGGAAATCCGAACCACCGGCACATCATTACTCTGAAAACTTCGTTCGGGATTAATACCCAGACTTTCGGCAGTAGCCGGACTCATCAGCGCTACATTATCCCAGGTAATCTTTGTCATTGGATCTGGCAGTTCCTGTAACCAGCTGTTATTTGCAAAGCGCCCATCAAAGAGAGTGGGATCCGGTTTGATGGTGATTTCTATACCATCACTTATGTTGGTTTGCAGATTTGGTGCAATTTCTGAATTAAAGTTTCCGCTTAGTGAAACTGACTGTTCTTCAAAACCTGTATCGTCATCAATTCCATCATGCAATACCTGTTCCCATTGCTGATTAAAGTTACCGCTGATTTCATTCTGCCAGGTCTCCTGCACCAAATCATACCCTGACCCCGTTTCGCCGTTAAGAATTGTATGTAGAACTTCAATTTCACTTACGCCATCAAACAGCGGTAAAATTTGTGGCTGAATAACGGATCGTTCCCCCGTGTAAGAAAGCCCATCACCCCAGGCCTCTAAAAAATGGGCACGATTGATGTGCCAGTCGCACTCGCGGGATGTTTCGTCTACATAATCGGAGAGGTGGATTTTCGTTTCGATATTTTCAAGTGCCTCTTCAAATCGTAGATCTGAAGGTGCGGTAAAAACAGGATTAGTTCCAATCAACACCATTGTGTCGAAGGTACCGTTTCTTGCTTCCTGAACTATATCAGCAAATGTATCACGTGCATTTTCTGCCTCCTGAAATGGTAGTTGATGCATGGTTATCGCCGAGCCTATATTTCCGAGTGCACTGTTAATAGCCAGAACTGTGGCATGTACGGCAGCGGTATAGCCGGGGCCTGCTGTTATTATTGAATTTCCCTGGTTATCCAGCAACTCCTGTGCGAGAACATCAATCCATTCGTGATTTGTGAGTGGATTGTTGTGATTAGCATATGCTGATAATCCGTTCAGATCGTTTGAAAGGCGGTTTGCAAGCGCATAAACCATCGCCTCAATTTCAGATGACTTTAGCCTCAACCTGTGATCCGCATATGAACCGGTACTTGTGTACGAATTTTCTATAGAATACAGCCGCGTCATATCATCATCTGTAGTACGCACCTTTCTGCCCTCTGTTAGCTGGCGGGCATTTTCTACACTGTTTTTGTTCTCAGATGGTGTCAGAAAATCATCATCAAAAGAAACAATAACGTCGGCTTCATCATAGTGATTAACCGTTCTCAGGCGTTCACCAAAAGCAATGCGGGAACCTTCAACACGATTTTCATCACCAAATGGTTCGTAGGTAACCCACCGGGCGTTTGGGAATCGGCCTTGAACCTGTTCTTTTAATCTGTGGTAGGTAGGTGAGGAATTTGCTTCACTTATAAATAGTATACTGCGAGAGGTATCACTAAAATGTGATTCAGCAAAAGCTGCGAAGTTTTCATAAGTGGATTGTTCTCCATTTTGGCGGGGGTAACGTGACCTGTCGGGATCGTACATGCCAAGAATTGCGGCCTGGTGGTAGATATTCGTTTTACCCCGGCTGCCCGGATGTTCTTCATTTCCTTCAATTTTGGTGGGCCGCCCCTCATTGTTTTCAACAAGGAGTCCGGTCACCGTATCCTGAAATGGCATGCTTGTGGCATAAAAATCAGGAACCCCTAACACTTTATTTTCAGGCTGTCTTGAATAGGGAAGGATTTTCTGAACCGGTTTACGGCAGGAAGCAAATCCGGCAAGTGCAATTGAAGCGCCCATAACCCGCAGGAAGCTTCTTCGTGAAACCTGATCTGTTAATTCGGAGGCATCCTCAGGGAATTCGCGTTCAGCATACTTTTTATATTCTTTGTTTTTCGCGAGCTCGTTGAGGCTTTTCCAGTAAGTGGTTTCGTTTGTTTGTTGATCACTCATTCTCTGTGGAAAATATTAAATTGAAAACGGTTTCGTTGTTCAGACAAAATTAGTAGAGTATTAATAATGGCATGCCTGACAGTAAGTGGGTGCATTTATATTTTGCCTGGCTACAAGATCACGTCCGGTGTCAAGCTGGTTTTCATCCTGGTAACCCATTGTTGTTACTTCTTCAACAGGACGAATGTGTTTTTCCGGTTCTCTGTGGCAGTCGAGACACCAGCTCATACTAAGAGGTTCTGCCTGGTGAACAACATCCATTCGATCCACCCGGCCATGGCATGATTCACATCCCACCCCTACGTTTACGTGTGCGGCATGATTAAAGTAAGCGAAGTCGGGCAGCATATGCACCCGTACCCATTCAATGGGTTCACCGGTTTCCCAGCTGTCACGAACAGGGGCAAGATCTTCACTATCTGTTTGAATTTGATTGTGGCAATTCATGCAGGTTTGGGTCGCTGGAATGTTAGCGTATCTTGATTCTGTAACTTGATTATGACAATACTGACAATCCAGACCCAGTTGCCCGGCGTGCACCTGATGGCTGAAGGGTACAGGTTGTTCCGGAGCGTAACCTACATGGGTAAATTCCGGAGAGAAAAAATACCATACACCAAAAACCAAAGAATTGAGAATTATTATTGTTCCGATAAGGATTCTGCGTGGAGCTTCATTGGTCCACTTTGGAAAAATCTGAGCCATAAAAGGTTTTTAAATATTACCTGTTATTAGATAGTTAGCTTACCCGTCAATAAGTTGGACTGAAAGTACCGAAAATATAGAAATGAACATACCCTGGTCATATGTCCAGCTGTATTTAAAATCATTCTAAATAAGAGATTGCATAATATCGGCCTGCGCCTAAATGCATGTGCAAAGAAGATAGTGCTCAAATCATATAAATGCCCAATTATTGGATTAAAAATCTAAAAAATGTTCGAAAACTTACCCAGCCATTTAGTTTAATGTTAAAATAAAATCAAAAGATTATGAACAGTATGCAGTTACATGTGTAATCGAAGTGATAACCAACCTGGGTGAAATGATCACAAGCATTCCAAAGGAATCAGAAGATAACATTTGTTCAAATTCACACTTATTTTATCAGTAGTTTTGTGCGCAAATTAATAAAATCAGCAGGTGTGATATGGATAAATCCTTAAGCGAGAAGGTTACTCTTCAATTTTTAAAGGAGGTAAGCTTAGTTAGAGCAATTGTACTAATTTTGCTGATTAGTTTGGCAGCTTTTCTTTTTTTGATCTGGTTAATTTATTTCAAAGAAACAGCAGCTACCACAGCTGCCTGGGTTAATCAGCTACCGGCACTAAACGCGCTTTTGAATAGTGCCAGCACCGTATTAATTATTACCGGTTTTGTAGCGATTAAGAAAAAAAAATACATTGCCCACATGAAGCTGATGCTAACGGCATTTGTAACTTCATGCCTTTTTCTGATCAGCTATCTTATTTACCATAATTTTGTAGGACATACCCCATTCCCGGGTGAAGGATGGATCAGGCCGGTATATTTTGCAATCCTCATCTCACATATCATCCTGTCAGCTTTTGTGGTACCATTGGTTTTAACCAGCTACTATTTTGCATTTTCTGGTAAATTCAGCACTCATCGAAAAGTATCTTATTGGACTCTACCCATATGGCTGTACGTGTCAGTAACAGGTGTGATAATCTTTTTTATTTTAAATATGTATGTATAAAATTAAAAAAACCGGCAGCTGACTCATTTCAAATCTGCTGCCGGCTGATGATTAGTTCTAATTTGAAAATTTAATCACCCAAAAACTGTTCACCGGGTTTTGGAATCAAAACTTCGGTGTCGCAATACTCTTCGGTAAACTCTTTAAATTCCTCTGGATCTCCCGTCAGAACTGGAAACGTACCGTAATGTATGGGTATCGCCAACTCGGGATTTAGCATCTCGCAGCTTAGCGCCGCTTCTTCAGGCCCCATTGTATAATAATCGCCCATGGGCACAGCTGCTACATGAGGACGGTAAATTTCACCATATATCTCGAGGTCACTGAAAATATTCGTGTCTCCCATATGGTAGAAGGCGATATCATCATCAAAAGAGAGTATTAACCCTCCTGCCTCACCTGCATATTCACCCTGGAACGAAGAGCTGTGATTTGCATTTACCAGAGTGACAGAAAATTCATCAAAATCTACAGATCCACCTTTGTTAAATTCTATTCTTTGATTTTCTTTTAATCCATACTTTTTTAGAAGCTGAGAAAGCTCAACCTGAGCCACAACTTTGCACTCTGCATTTTTTGCAATATCGAGAGTGTCACCTACATGATCTTCGTGTCCGTGAGTTAACAAAATAATATCAACCTCGTCGGGATTTTTAAACTCATCCGGTGTGTTAGGATTATCTGATAAAAAGGGATCGATATAAATAACCGTTCCATTTTGCGACTCAAGCCTGAATGCTGAATGGCCCAGCCACCATGCTTTAATTTTCGTATCCATTGTTCTCTTTTTAGTTTAATATTACTTTGTAAAATGGTTAACAGAGATTAAAAAGTAATCGTTGACAAATATTCAAATGAATGCTATCAATAAGATAGGATTCAGAATTGTAATCAATATTCTGCATCCTACTCTTGCACATCCAACTTAATGTAAATTTAACCTTAACATTTTATGTCTGAACGAATTAAGATTAATCCAGAGAGTCCCAAAAGAAAACAGATTTTTGACCTGGTTGATGTTTTACTTGATGAAGGAGTTGTTTTGGTACCCACCGACAGTCAGTACGCGCTCATCTGTGACTATAAAAATAAAAGAGGTATGGACAGAATACGCCAAATTCGACAGATGGGAAAAAAAGATCATCTATCTGTAATGTGTCACAGTTTGGAACATGTATCTACTTTTGCCAACTTGTCAGATGATAATTTTAAGTTAATTAAACGTCTGATTCCCGGCTCATATACCTTTATTCTGCCTGCCACCCGGGAAGTACCCCGTCTTCTTACACATCCCAAAAAACGCACTGTTGGAATTCGTGTGCCCAACTATCCAATTTGCCTCGAAACCATTCGTGAATTGGGAAGGCCGGTGATGGCAATTACCGCTAAATTGCCGAATGTTGAAAATGGACAGCCCGATTCGGGTGACCGAGAGCTTTATTTAAGCCGGTTTGATAAACTTGTAGACATTGTTGTAGATCATCAACAAGAACTTTCCGGACAGGAAACAACCATTGTCGATCTTACAAATAAAGAGCCTGAAATAATCAGAGAAGGATTGGGCATGAAATTGCTTCGCGAAGCTGTGGCACTGCAGGGATATACGCTGAAAGAAGGGGAACCTGCATAAATTAATCATTATCTGAGTTCAACAAATAATTGCAACCCGATTAAATAACTCTGCGGGACCGCGCCCCCTCATGGTTACTCCCAGTTAATTCCACTATAAAATAAATTTTTAAAAAAATGTCCGTTTCATGGGAGAGAACTATCCGGCAGGCAAAGAATCAAGTCTATTGGAGCTAAAAAAGGAGTTTATCTCTGAAAATTAGCCCCGAAATTTGTTTCCTACAGATCCTATTTATGGGCACCTACCCAGATGAAATGAAATGAGGGAAATATTTGAAAATATGCCCTTACATAAGTCATTAATTTTTATGCTCTAACAGCATCCTTATCATGAATATTTCCTGTTTTAACATAATCGTAAACATGAAGTTTTTAACGATTACTAAAATAAATAGTGGATTTATATTATAAATATTTAATTATGTATTTATCATAAAATTTAGAGTTTATATAAAACTAACTGTGAAGATTGCTAACCAAAATTCAGTTAGTTTAAGAGAAGGGGTATTTATTATAACATTTAATCGGAGATTATTCATGAAAATTAAACTAACCAGTGTAATAGTATTTTCTGCGTTTATTGCAATGTACATTACTTCTTGTACAGATAATGTAAGTCCTAATTTAGAAGAATCACTCGAGTTATATTCTGGTCTTGAAGAGATTCCGGAAGCGAGTAACACTACACTCAATATCAACAGAGGTTCAGATCTGAAAAAAGATGGATATTTTCAAATTACGATTAGCGGAGCGAAACCAAATAAAAGTATAAAAAATATACAAACTGAAGCTTGGTGCCTGGAATGGAAGAAACCAATCAATTCCAATAATGATGTGCATGCTGGAGTGAAATGGTATTCGACCGAAACTAATGAGAAATGGAAACCATTAAATTATTTTTTCAGTATCCGGCACGAACTTCAGAAAGAAGATTCTGAATTGACTAACAAAGAAATACAGGCCGTTATTTGGACTATTGCCGGATACATGAAGATTGCACCCGAATTTAATGTAGATCAGCTCAGCGATAGTGAACTGCCAAGCCGGTTACGAACAAATGGAGTTGCAAATTTCAGCAGGGACAAAGTAAAAGATATTACATCCAGAGTGTTAAGTGAATACTCTGCTGATACAAAGTCCATTCCTTTTAGTTTAATAGCTGAAACAAGTCATGATCAACAAGATATAGTTGTTCCTCCACCACCCCCGCCGGTGATCGATATTGACACTAAAATTTTCATCTATTTTGATGCTTCTGGATCCATGAACTCAACATTATTTCCACTGAGAACTATGAGGAATCAATTACTGAAAGATGCCCTGCTACCGCTGTATGAAAATGATAGTGATGCATACGACGAGAATGTTACGATTATTGACAACTGGAGCGATGAGCGAACATTCAGAGTACTTAACCTCGATGGAGCTACTCCTGAAGGTAATGTGATTGCACTTGCATTTCAGGATGAAGCTGCAACAAATTATCATAGTAGTTTTGATGATTGGGATGAAAATGATACGAGAACCAGCTTATTTGACACAGATATAACAGACTTCAGAAACAGGCTTGCTTCTTTTCCATCCGATTATTACCGCGGTGTGATTTTTCAGGTTACAAATACAGTGGGTCCCTGGGGTCCTAATTTTAAACGATTAATTGAATCTGTAGAAAATGGACTGGGAAATTATGCTGGTAATTTTGGCCTCTCGGACAGGAATGAAATAGAATATATTTATGATGTTGATGACGGAGATTCTCCACAAGTCTATACCGACTTAGTTATACAAGCTTTGGAAGATTTCGGGTTTGATTTAACTCCTCCAACGCCTTGATTTTTGATTTTACTTAAAATCTCAAAATTTCAATATAAAATTATAAGAAAGGAAACTGCTTTTGAAGTAGTTTCCTTTTTTTTGCACCCTGGGAGTTGTTTTATGAGAGCGTTAAAATTATTTCACAAAGCTGTATTTCTCTGCATAAATACTAAAGAAACGTTACTATCAGTTTTAGAGTAAGCTGTAGTGCAATTACATTTAAAATAAAGTTCGATTTTAGTGCAAACTACGCCACAAGAAAAAACCACAAGTTTCGAAGCATTTAAATCCATTCAATGGCTGGGGGATAAACTTGTAATCATTGATCAGACCAAACTCCCACAAAAAGAAATGTATATAGAGTTGAGAACAGTGGGGCAAGTATGGGAAGCTATAAGAAAGCTACGTGTTCGCGGAGCTCCTGCATTAGGTATAGTAGGAGCATATGGATTTTGTCTTGGAATGAAGAATGGCGTAGAGAATGATATCGAAAAGTTTACTGAGCATTGCAGAAATGTATCTGATTATCTCAATTCCAGCCGGCCAACAGCAGTCAATCTTTCATGGTCACTTAAGCAACTTATGAACATGGTGGAAACACATAAGGCAAGGGATATTGCTCAACTGAAAAGTGATCTTCGTAATAAGGCAATTAGCATACATGATGAAGATCGAGATCTGTGCAAGGCAATCGGCGAAAATGGTAAAGAGCTTTTTAGCGATTCAACACGCGTACTCACCCATTGCAATACGGGAGGATTAGCCACCGGACAATTCGGTACGGCTTTGTCGTGCATAACTCATGCCCATGCGGCCGGTAAAGTTAAAAAAGTCTGGGTTGATGAGACTCGTCCGCTGCTGCAAGGAGCCCGTCTTACGACCTGGGAACTTCAAAAAGCTGGTGTTCCTCATTCGCTGATTGTAGACTCAGCAGCCGGATTCCTGATTAGCAGGGGAGAAGTTGACCTGATTATCGTTGGCGCCGATCGAATCACCAAAAATGGAGACACCGCGAATAAAATCGGAACCTATTCACTATCGGTGCTGGCTAAAGAACATAACATTCCCTTTTATGTCGCCGCGCCTTATTCAACCATTGATATGGAACTGGAAAATGGCGATAAGATAGAAATTGAACTTCGTGACGAAACGGAAGTTACCGGTTTCAATAACCAGGTTTCTTCACCAGAGGGTACAGAAGCATTCAATCCCGCTTTTGATATAACACCACATCAGAACATTACCGCATTTATCACGGAAAAGGGAATACTATACCCTGATTTTAAAGAGAGTTTCAGCGAGCATTTTCGGGATTGATAAAAAGACTTCATTTCAGGCAATGAGCCATCTTTCAGATTCTCTTCGATACCTTCCTACTTAATTTTGATAGTATCACTTAATTTATATTTTAATGGACGGTACGGCTATTTAATGAAATGTAGTAGAGATTTGATTTTTCGCTGCCAACTTTTCTTTTCTCTTTGTTTGGCATTTGCAGTAATGTCTCCTATAGAAGTGATCAGCCAGGATCGAACGGTTCTAAGAGTAATTGTAATTTCGGAAGAAGATGGCACCCCAATCATTGGAGCCAATGTATTGCTGCTTGAAGATGAATCTCCGGATGCCGAATTGATTGCCGCCGGCGTTTCGAATCGTGATGGATTCCATGAGTTTGACAGACTTAAAGAAAGCACATATTTTTTGCAGGTTAGTTTTATAGGCCATGAAACTTTCAGCGAACATATCACGATTGAAGAAGGTGACAGAAAAATTAATCGAGTTGTTCTGCATTATACTCAGGAAGAATTTGAAGAAGTAGTAGTCGAGAGTCAGCGACATATCACAACCGGTGAAGTAGGAGTTCGAAGAATTTCATCAACAGATATCGCACGAATTCCTACACCAGGTGCTGGAGGTGATCTTATGGCGTATATTCAATCACTGCCGGGAGTGGTGAGCGGAGGAGATCGTGGGGGAGATTTATTTATCCGCGGAGGTACACCATCACAAAATTATATTCTGATTGATAATATTCAGGTTATAAAGCCTTTTCACATTTCGAATCTTTTCTCTGCTTTTCCAACAGATATGATACAGAGTGCAGATTTATATGCCGGCGGGTTTGGTGCGGAGTTTCTCGGGGGTACATCTTCTGTTCTTGATGTTTCTCTGCGGCCGGGAAGCATGAGAAACCACAGGGGCCGGGCTGCAATAAGTCCCTTTATGATGGCGCTGCAATACGAAGGTCCAAGTCGGAAAGATTCACAATCCCTGCTGATTAACAGCCGGTTTTCTACTATGCAGAGATCATCAAATTTTCTCACAGGAGAGGAGATGCCTGTTGAGTTTCACGATTTAACGGCTCGGTATACGGTACTGGAAAATGATTTTACATGTAATTTTACGGGTGTAAGAACGTACGACCAGGGACAAATTGATCCCCGCAGAGACATGAACTTTACCTGGTCTAATACACTGTTTGGCACCCGCTGTTTTGGATACGATCAACAGTTTAACTACCCAATTGATGTTACAATTGGATTTATGAATTATAACAATAGCCAGGGTACGGGGGAGGTAAAGGAAACATCATCATCCGTAAAAGATATCTTTTTCAGGTTTGTGCATACGGAAGAAATTCTTGGCCAGACATTTGATTATGGATTTGGCACAAAATTCAGACTATATGATACCGAGCTTGCAGAGAGGTTTGCTGATTTCAGATCTTTTTCCGCCAGGCGCGCAATTGTACATAGTTTTGTGGCATTGGATTTAAATCCTGCGACGGGTTTTATACTGGAACCAAGCTTGGGAACACAGTTAACCCTGGAATCAGTACCTACCTTTGAGCCTCGATTACGTGCGGCATATTCCTGGGGAGATGCACATAATCATGAGATTAGTGCGGCTGCCGGATATTACTACCAGGTTATGGAAGGACTAACTGACGAACGAGATGCAGGAACTGTGTTTACAGTCTGGCGTCCAAGTGAGCTGGGTGAGCCTTTGCAAAACTCATTGCATGGAATTGTTGGATATCAATTCACAAGTGGTGATCTGAACCTAAACATCGAAGGGTATGTGAAAAATCATAAAAATATACCGGTTTCTAAATGGACACCTCTCGCCCGTATAGAAATTGAAACGGGACTGGCTGAGGGGTTCACATATGGATTCGATACCGGAGTTAGATTCATAGCTACATCTTTCTATGGATATGTGGGATATGGCTACTCTTTTGTCGAATATCAAGCCGCTTCTGGGGATCTTGGTGCGTGGGTAGAAGAATCGATATTTCGTTATCATCCGCCTCACGATCAAAGACATAAATTGAATGTAGTGGGCAATTACGAATTTGGAGGTTTTAATCTAAGTGCCGGTTGGGAATTCGGATCTGGCAGACCTTATACAGGTGTTTATGGTTTCGATCTTTCGTTGAATATAATCAGCCAGCACCCAATGTCGCATGCGGGTACTGCCCGGACATTTTTCTCTAAACCGTATGATAAACGATTGCCGGCCTATCACAGGCTTGATATATCACTAAACCGGGAATTTTTCTTAATGTCTGGCTTAAAAGTTGAAGCAGAACTTGGGGCGATAAATATCTATGATCGCGAGAATATTTTTTACTACGATCTGAACAGCCTGCAACGTGTGGATCAATCACCTTTAATGCCCTACCTATCCCTTCAAGTGATGATAAATTAAAATGAAAGTCTAAGCAGCAATATGAATTCTATTACTTTGCCTGGAAATTTTTTTTCCATGTATGTGCTGATCGGCAGCGTTCTTCTGCCTTTACTTTTTATTGCAAGCTGTGAAAATTCTATTGATCCATTAGATGAAGAACGTGGTATTTACTCCATTTACGGAGCAATAAATATGAACTCGGATGTCAATTATATTCGGGTGCGTGATCTGAATGTACCCATCCGTGATGGGGAAATTGTTGATTTCAATGCGGAGGTAACACTCCAGAATTTGTATAGTTCGGATCTGGAAATTTTGAAGGATACGCTTGTTGAATTTGACGGGATTTATGTTTGGAATTTTGAATCCACAATGCCGATAGAACCTGAAACAAAATTCGAGGTGGCTGTGGAAAATCCCGAAGGTGTGAGAGTATCTGCCACTGCAACAACACCTAATTTTGCCAGTGCTGCTGTGCTTTCAGATATGCCAGATTGCACCACTTCTGTTGAGATTGATATTGGACCGATACTATCAGGAAATATACAGGCAGAAATAGGATTTCGGTGGCTGGGAAGAATTCACTGGGTATCGTATACGCCTCAAAATGTACCTATTGACTTCCCTAAACAAACAGAAATGGATGAGCGCACACTTGAAATCCGGGTTACACCACTTAGTGTAATGACACAGGCACTGGATGAACCAAGATGGTGTCATGAACTTGAGTCAGAACTTTTTTATTATCGGTATACCCACTACGGCCCTGATTTTTTTGATGAAACGATCTCCGATACACTTGATATTCCCGGTGGCTCGGGTAACCTGGGCGCATTCTACGATCAACAAGGGACGTTTAGAATTGATACTGCCAAAGTATGTCAGCCTTTTTGTCCCGATTAATGGCAATAATGAAATCAGCGTATAACATCAAGAACCTTGTCGGCAAGTTCCCTGGCACTTGTTTCCGTTTTCCCTTCGCTGTAAACTCTTACAATCGGCTCCGTATTTGATTTTCTGAAGTGTACCCACCCCTCCTCGAAATCAATTTTTACACCATCAAGGGTATTTACATCTTCATTTTTGAATTTTTCTGCGACTTTATCGAGCAGGTCGTCAGCGTCCATTCCCAGTTTATCGAGCTCAATTTTTTGTTTTACCATTTTATAGTCAGGCAGTTCTGATCGATATTCTGATGCCTTCAACCCCCGTTCAGCAAGAAGTTGCAAGATCATGGCTGTTCCCACCAAAGCATCACGACCGGCATGCAGATCGGGATTGATCACCCCGCCATTCCCTTCGCCGCTAATTACGGCGCCTTTCTCCTGCATTACTTTCACCACATTTATTTCGCCAACTGATGAGCGATGGCAGGTTTGGCCGTGTTTTCCTGAAATATCATCAGCCGCCCGGGAAGATGAGAGGTTTGTGGCTGTATCACCTGGCTTTTTACCAAGCATGAAATCGAACGCAGCCACCTGGGTATATTCTTCGCCAAAAAGCTTTCCGTTTTCATCCACCAGGGCCAGGCGATCTCCATCGGGATCTGTTACCACACCCAAATCACAATCATTCTTATTCACGAATTTACAAATCTCATTAAGGTGCTCCGGCAACGGTTCCGGATTGTGTGGAAATATACCTGTAGGGTCACAATTAAGTTTATGCACATTTACTCCAAGTGCTTCTAAAAGCTTCGGAAGAGCAACCGAGCCTGCGCCATTAACTGCATCAACTGCCACTGTAAACTTGCGGTTCTTAATTATTTCCTGATCTATATAGGACAAACCCAGTATTTTCTGAATATGGTAGTTGAGCAACTCCTTATCTTCAATAACCCTGCCAATCTGATCGAATTCTTTATAGCTGAATTCTTCATTTTCCGAAATTTGGATAACTTCTTTTCCCTGTTCCGGGTCGAGGAATTCACTTTTTCCATTTAGCATTTTAAGCGCGTTCCACTGCTCGGGATTGTGACTGGCGGTTATAACTAATCCACCCTTAGCGGAATGTTTTAGCACTCCCATTGCAACCGTTGGGGTGGGCACAATCCCTGCTTTCACCACATCGCAACCCACACTTTGAAGGGTAGCGCAAACAA
This sequence comes from uncultured Rhodohalobacter sp., assembly GCA_964404705.1. Taxonomy (GTDB): domain Bacteria; phylum Bacteroidota; class Rhodothermia; order Balneolales; family Balneolaceae; genus SW132. The sequence continues at coordinate 29,169 of CAYOLE010000007.1, forward strand.
TATCTTCGCAGATCTGGCCGGTAACGCGGGAGTCACGGCCAACTACTACTGTGCCGCCATTGAGCCAGGTGCCGTAAGCTGCAGTGAATCGTACAATATTTTCGGGCGTTAGATGGGAACCGAATATGCCGCGAATTCCCGATACTGAAATCATTAGTGCCATGTCCTGAATCTTGAAGTTAGTTTCTTAGATTTTTTATGAAGTTTAAAACGTGGAATTTGTTTGCTGTATAATCAGTATCCCTGCTATTTCAACTTGATAATAAGAGTCTTTAAAGTTGTTACCACACACCATACTCTATAAAATTCTGCGTTGAGATTAATAACCTTGCAGATGAAAACAAAATTTAGGTTCATTTTTATAAGAGGATTATATCAGGCACAACCATTAATGATGGTAGCATACCCGTTTAGAGAGTTATAAAAATTAAACACAGAAAGACCGCGGAAGAATGAAAATTATTGAAAATCGCATACATCCAAATTGCTTGAAATGAAAGGTAAGGTGAAGAATAGGAGATTTAACGAGAAAATAGCAATCGCTAAAATTGGTTTAGTTACCTGCAAACATTTAATAACCATTTCACACATTTAAAATTCATTTTGAGTATATTATTTAGCTAAATAACATTCACATTAAACTCTTTGATTTGCAAGCCTGGAAGTATATCGTAGCTGTTTGGATGACTCTTGTCATCGTGTTTGGGTTTTTAATTTCCATTCCTGAAATACCCATTCTTGAACAAACTGCCAGAAATCTTTTTCTGCATGTGCCCATGTGGTTCACTATGATGGTGGCATTTCTGATGGCGTTTGTATATAGTATTCGATATCTGAATAGTGATGATTTAGCCTGGGATCGCAAAGCAGAAACGGCCACTGCAATAGGGTTAATCTTTGGCATTTGCGGACTACTTACAGGTGCTCTTTGGGCTCGTTTTACCTGGGGTACATGGTGGACATTTTCCGAACCACGAATGAATTTATCCGCGCTTGCCATGCTAATTTTTGTAGCCTACTTTATTTTACGGTCAGCATTTAACAATGAGATTAAACGTGCGAAAATATCAGCTGTATACAATATTTTTGGAGTTACTACCGTACCCTTTTTACTGTATATAATTCCAAGGCAGTTGCCAAGCCTGCATCCGGGAGCTGACGGAAATCCGGCATTTAGCGATATTACAGCTCCGGAACTTCGATTGATATTTTACCCTGCAGTCATTGGATTTATAGGCCTTTCAATCTGGATGATGGACATCGTTAACAGGTATAAAAAAGTAAATAGAGCAGTAGTTTATCCAAATGAAATATGAATCAGTAAAAGATTTACAGGAATCAGCCGTTGATACGCTCACCTCGAGTTATTCTGATCGGTGGGCAGGTGTTGAAAATACAGAACAATCCTCAGCCTTTATACAATTTATGAGTTCAAATGATCTTATTTTTGTAGTACTCGGTGTAAGTTTGATCATCTGGTTTGTGCTCTTGTTTTTTATGATTACCGTAGATAGAAAAGTTGCCAAACTTGAAAAAAAAATAGAAGAAGAAACTGAATCATGAACATAAAACTTTATTTGGGGATTGGTGCTATTGTTTTTTTTACATCTTTGCTGATGTATAACTTCGGAAACAGTATCGATACGTACGTAAATTTTGAGCAGGCCGAAAGCAGGGCATCCTCTCATGTGGTCGGGACATGGGATGACACGCAAGACTGGGGGTTTTCTCGCGAAACCATGCGGTTCTCGTTTCACATGAAAGATCAGGATGGAAATGTGCGCCGTGTAGTATATCCACGGCCAAAGCCCAATAATTTTGAACAGGCTACACAGCTGGTTGTCATCGGCGAAATGAGAGACAATATATTTTATGCAAACGATATGCTCATGAAATGCCCTTCCAAATACAATGAAGCCAGTGAATTAGAGTTTACTCGCGCCGAAGAAGAAGGTTAGAATTTATGGCAGGTACAATTGGGCACATTTTCCTCGCAGCTTCCTTTATCGCTTCGATTGCTGCACTGGCAGCCTATTCGATTGCGGCTTATAAAGACAATAAAAAAATTGAGCATGTTTCTGATTGGCTTTGGGGCCTGAAAGGTGCTGCGTTGCTTGTTTCATCAGGTATTCTCATTTATTTGATAATGAGCCATCAGTTTCAGTACTATTATGTCTGGAACTACACCAGTCTTGATCTGGAAACTCAATATCTCTTCTCCGCTTTTTATGGCGGTCAGGAGGGAAGTTTCATGCTATGGATCATTTGCTCATTTATAGTAGGTCTTGGATTAATTCGCTGGACCCGCCCACCTTACAAAGCACCTGTTATGGCTGTAATGGCTCTCACACAGGTATTTCTTCTGTCAATGGTAGCAGGCTGGAATATATTCGGTATAAATATCGGGGCATCACCCTTCAGAACTATTGCCATGGAGATGCCGAATGCCCCTTTTATCCAGGCAAATCCCGATTTTGTTCCTGCTGACGGATCCGGGCTTAACGATCTTTTGAAAAGCCCGTGGATGATGATTCATCCGCCAATTATTTTCCTTGGATTTGCAATGATGACGGTGCCTTTTGCATTTTCAATTGCCTCACTTTGGACAAAAACCTATCACGACTGGATAAAGCCAGCACTGCCTTGGACACTTTGCGCAAATCTTTCATTGCTGACAGCTATCTTTCTTGGGGGTTATTGGGCTTATGAAACCCTGTCTTTTGGGGGATATTGGGCGTGGGATCCGGTAGAGAACGCCTCACTTGTTCCATGGCTGATTGGAACCGCGGGAATCCACGCGATGATAATACAGCAAAAAAGTTCTCGTGCACATAAGGCCGCAATTTTTCTTTCGATACTGGCGTATATCGCTATTGTATATCAGACTTTTCTTACGCGATCGGGGGTGCTGGGCGAACAATCAGTACACAGTTTTGTAGATCTGGGCCTCTATGGACAACTGCTTTTATTTATTCTTGTTATGACTTTTATGGGAGTTGGATTTTACCTCTACAGGTACAAAGAACTGCCAAGCCCTGAAAAAGAATCCACTATATTGAGCCGGGAATTCATGACGTTCACAGGTTCAATGCTCCTGCTGATACTGGGCCTTATCATTATTTTTGGTACAAGCTCACCAATCATCGGGCGTTTCTTTGTTGATAATCCTACCCCTCCTGAAATTTCATTCTATAATCAATGGAGCATGCCGATAGTCATTGTTATGGCTTTCTTTACAGTAATCGGACAGCATCTGTTTTGGAGAAAATATACCTGGGAATCACTCGCGGGTGCAATGATTGTTCCTTTGTTGTTGACTTCTATCGCATCCATACTGTCTATAATTCTGGGTGAGGTGCGCAATATTTACTACATGGTATTCATTTTTGCAGCGTGGTTTGCGGTAATTGGAAATGGCGCAGTGATGTTCGATCTGCTAAAGCGTAAACCTAAATTGATAGGAGGCGCTCTAAATCATATCGGTTTTGGAGTTTTACTTTTAGGAATTATTGCATCATCGGTGTATACAGAGCCCCTTCTTGACCAACGGGCGGCGGATTATAATGCGAGAATTGCGCAAGGGGATGTTTTTGACGAAGAGGGTTTTCCAGTAACTCAACCTGTAGAAATGTTTATGCTGGAGATCGACAGCCCAAAACTGGTAAATGATAGCTGGATGGTAACCTACGAAGGATTTGAAGTTTCGGATTCACCAAGGCCAGGTCAACAAAACTATAGAGTAAAGTTTGAATCTGTTGACGGAGAAAGAAGTTTTTATATGGATCCCGAAGTATATCCGATGCTGACAACCTCAACTCAAGAAAATGTTGAATGGTCGGTAGATCCGCATGTTCGAACGGGATTATTTAGTGATATCTACTTTTATGTTGCTGGCAGCAGGTATGTTGAAAAAGAAAATGAGCGCCTGGAACGTCAAAATCAAATGCTGCCAACTTCAAATGGTGATGTGGCCCAAACCGATGATGTACAAAAAGTTGAATTGACAAGGGGTGAAACGATAGAAGCTGGCGACTTTTCTCTTACATTTGTGGACTTTAAACCTGCATCTGAAGAACACCTTCCGGAAAACACCCAGGTTGGTATCCGTTCTCTGATCCGCGTTGAACATCTGTCAACCGGCAGGGCATATGAGGTTGAACCGCTGTTCGCGGTTTTTACTGAAGAGGGAAGAAGTTATACGTATTCTCCCGGATTAACGATTGATGCCTGGGAGATGGAGCTACAGTTCACACGTCTTATTCCCGAAAATGAATCTATTGAAGTTACTATCACGGGGGAAATAGACGATTTTGAAGAAGACTGGATTCTTGTAGTTGCAGAAATCAAACCTTTTGTTTCTGTGGTCTGGCTGGGTACATTTTTATTGATGGGTGGTTTTACAATATCCATATTTCGCCATTGGTCCCGCGAAAAGAAAACGCAGAATAAGCACAGTGATAATGCAAAAGAAATTTAAGAGCATTACAATACTCAAAGTTAACTCATTAATATTGACCCTGACCATTTTTTTGAGGAGTAAAACGACCGGTATAACTTCTGTCTTTGTAACCTTATGTTGTGCATTTTTGTTTTGGGCACCTGTTGAAGCACAATCTCAGCCCGATCCCAGGGGGTCATTTTTGAGATCATTGGCTGTTCCGGGCTGGGGCCACTATTATAATGACCCGGATGACTGGACACGGGGGCAGTTTCATCTTGGTGCTGACCTTATACTTATCGGAACATATTTTGGCTTGTCTGTCAGGGCAGATAATATCGAAGATCAATTTACAACCTTTGCACAGCATAAAGCTGGGGTCTCAATTAGAGACCGTTCCAGATCTTTTCAGCTGGCTTTGGGGCAGTATGGTAGTTTGAATGAGTATAATGATTTTCAGCTGCGAAGCAGGAACTGGGATCAGGTATTGCCCGACAATCCTGAAAACAGGTGGCAGTGGAACAGTACCGCTGACAGAGAACGCTACAGAGATCTTCGAGAAAGCAGTGATAAAGCAAGAAATCAACTGCCGGCTATTTCAGCCTTATTGGTTGTAAATAGAGTTGTGAGTGCCATTAGCGCCTACAGACGGGCTAGAGATTTACCTGCTGGACCTGATATTGCTTTTTCACCGGTATACAGCGGTTATTCAGGCGGTAACGGCATTGTTGCCAATCTCTCTATAAATTTTTAAAGATGAACCGCTGGAAACTAATATTTGAATACGATGGCAGTTCTTTTCATGGTTGGCAGATTCAGCCGGATCAAAGGACAGTAGAGGGAGAGATCGAAAAGGCACTTTCAAAACTATATCAATCTGAAATTGATATTATTGGCCAGGGCAGAACTGATGCCGGGGTCCATGCCAGGGCTCAAACAGCACACGCAGATTTGCCTGAATCTTTCCAAAAAGAAGAATTAATGCACGCAATGAAAGGACTTTTGCCAGAGGATGTTGCAATGGTGGAAGCCGTTCATTCTGATCCGGATTTTCATGCCCGATTTGATGCAGTATCGCGTAGATATTCATATTCAGTTATGGAGCGTAAGTCTCCGCTTTACAGAGATCGCGCATGGTACTGTGGTTACACGTTAAATTATGAGATACTTACTGATCTGGCAGCCTCACTGTTAGGAGAACACGATTTTAAAAACTTTTGCATACCACCCGAGGAATCTCATTTAACTACAATATCTACTATAACTGAAAGCAAATGGGAAAACAAATGTGATCAGTTGATTTACAATATTGAAGGGAATCGTTTTCTTCGCCATATGGTGCGCCGACTTGTGGGAAGCATGATTCAAGTAGCTTCCGGAAATTTGAATTCTTCAAAATTTTATGCATTGTTAAGCAAGAAAAAAGTGGTGAAGAAAGGACATTCTGCTCCTGCACATGGTCTATACTTAGATAAAATTTCTTATACAAAATAATACGTGGGTTTTAATGGCAGCAGATTCAAATGTAGAGATATTGCAGTCAGGTAAGGCGGATTTTAAAATTCAGGTGCCTTATCAGGTACTGGAAACAGGCAAAACTGACAAAAAGAAACCCCTTATAATATATTTGCATGGTTACGGGCAAACCATCCAATCGTTCAAGAAAAAATGCAAGGAGTTGTTGGCTGTAGAGGCATATCATCTTTTTATACAGGCACCTTATCCTCTTTACGATCAATCGCGCAAAAAAAAAGTAAGTGAGTGGGGCAGGGCCTGGTATTTATATGATGGCGACCAGGATCAATTCAGAACATCTCTGGATCATGCCTCTCGTTTTATAAGAGAAATAATTACAAGAGTTATTGAAGTAGTAAATGCCAGCCGTATATGCCTGATTGGCTTTTCGATGGGTGGATATCTTGCAGGTTATCACGCCATCAACTGTTCTGAACAGGTTAATGAATTGGTGATTTACGGCGCGCGGTTTAAAACTGAACTTCTAATTGGAGATTATCAAAAAATTTCTCATCAAAACATTTTAGCTTTACATGGAAAGGCCGATAAGAAGGTGGAACCCGGGCCTCAGCAAGCAGAAATTCTGGCTCTCAAGAGGAATGGGGTAAAGGCTACATTCATGGAAATAGATGAAGCGCACGAAGTTTCCCAGTCCGGTATCAAAAAAATATTGGAATGGCTTAATAACAAAGGCTATACTTGTATGTCAAATATAACTTTTAGTTAAAATTTTTTTACATTAGCAAAGTTTAATAAGTCCATTATCTGAATAACTCTTATGGCTGCACCAACAGACGAAAAAAAAGCAATGAATATCCTTGTCGTGGAAGACGATCCTACGGTTCGTACACTGGTTAAGGCAATACTCGAGCATAAAGGTAATAGCGTTTCAATTGCTGAAACTGCAGAAGAAGGTGAGAGACTTGCAATATCTGAAGATTTTGATATGATTGTACTCGATCTCCGGCTTCCTGATGGCAATGGGTATGATGTTTGCGCCAATATTCGTGAACAGGGAATAGTAACACCTGTCCTTGTACTATCAGCAGAACACGAAACAGATGTTAAAATTAAAGTATTAAATGTAGGGGCTGATGACTACCTGACGAAGCCTTTTAACAGTGAAGAGCTGATGGCAAGAATTGATGCAATAGCCAGGCGCAGCTCAAAAGAACTGGAGAAAGAGCTTTCATGCGGTGATGTTAAGGTAGACCTGATCAACAGGGAGATGAAGATTCAGGGCACAAATGTGCCCCTCACGAATAATGAGTTTAACCTGCTTGTGTACTTCATGAAAAATCGCGACAAGGTTATTTCTCAGGAAGAACTTGCCCAGAATGTGTGGGATATTCATTTCGATACCCAGACTAACTACATCAATGTTTATATCAGTTATCTTCGCAAGAAGATTCGTGAGTACTCAGAATATGAATACATAGAAACCATTCGTAAACGTGGCTTTATGTTCAACTCACATTCAAATAACGGTAAGAAAGATAAAGCCTCTACTTAATATATAGCAGAGGTTCGGGATAATCTTATCCTTGAACTCAAACCGTTGGACAAAGTTGTACTATCTTACTGTTGCCTGTATTAGCTGCTTTCT
>CAYOLE010000008.1:0-33783 GCA_964404705.1 uncultured Rhodohalobacter sp.
TGAAATTTACGCAGGAACTTTAAGTCAAAATCCGAGGCAATGCAGGCTAAGATCAAAAGAATAAAAAAGCCAGGAGATCTTTGAGAAGTTATTAGGGGGGAAATAGGTCTGCGGGTAACTATAAAAACAGTTGTTTATGCTGTGTATCTGGTGAATAACGGAGCCAGTCGTGAAGCAACGATAAACGGACTGCCCGAGGATGTTGAAGAATTAAAAATTGTTGCCACGAATGAATGTTCAAAAATAGAAGAAGGAGTACCAGTAAATGTTGAAAACGGTCAGGCAACATTCACACTTGATGCATAAAGTTACGTTACACTGATGACACCGGTGGAAAATTAACTCCGGATTATACAAGCAAATTTATGAAGAGGTTTTAAAGGCAACCTTGTGTGTATATAAGGCGATTTTTTTTCAGCTATTTTCCACCACAAATTGAAAAGGCCATTTTTTTCAACAGTGGTTGGGATAGGTTCGCCACCTGGTCTGATGCAATCAAAGCGAATAATCAGATCAAGAGATTAATCAAAATAGAAATGTTTTCTAACCGTGAATCTTGCAAATATTTTCCAGCATTATATAACGCTTGCCATGCTTAAGTTTTTCAACTTTATAACGTTGATGAGATATTATATACAAGTAAAGTAAAGCTGTTATAATCTGTAACTTATCTCATTTAAAATTAAAATCAATCAAAGAGGTGATTTTCATGGCAAATTTAAGAATTAAGGGAAACTGGAATGAATTAAAAGGGAAGCTCAAACAGAAATATGGAAATTTAACGGATGATGACCTTAAGTATGCAGAGGGAAAAGAGGATGAGCTTCTTGGTAAACTTCAGAAGAAAACTGGTAAAACCAAGGATGAACTCTCCAGAGAGATTAACAAGATGAGCAGTTAGAAATTTTTGCTCAAAACACTAAATCTAATAAACACTATTCAATATGGTTCATAAAATCATAAACCTAACAACTACTGTACTCTTTTTATTAGCAGCTGCATTTATTTTTATCCAATGCGATGAACGCGCAGATGACAGAAGCTCTGATTTTGAAGAGGAACGTGAGGAATTGACATCTAATCTTGAGAGCTTAAGAGATGATATTGATGATCAGATCGATGACTTAGAATCAAGAATAGATGAGGCCGGGGATGATGCGGAAGAAAATTTAGAATCTCAGCGAGATGAACTGCAGAATGACCGTTCTGATGTAGATCGAGCAATAGAGGATGTTGAAAATGCTACTGAAAATACATGGGAAACTATTCGAACAGAAACTGAGGCTCTCTATGAAAGAGTTTCCTCGAAATTGGACGAGTGGTCTGATAGATTACAGGAAGAATACAATAATTAGAGTAGCTTGATTCTTTTATGCAGCTTAAATCAAACTCACGTAATAAACGGAGAATTAAATTATGAGAACAATTTTATATGTAATTGCAATAATAATGGTAATTGGGTGGATTATCGGATTCATAGGGTATGCAATCGGAGGTCTCATCCACTTGCTGCTTGTGATTGCTATTATATCTATTCTTTTTAACCTGATGGGAGCAAGGACAAGTGGTGTTTAATAAATAGATAGACACAGATAAAAAATTATAAGAGAGGAAGCGCAGGCAATGAATGTCTGCGTTTTTTTTATATACTTTTATCAGCGTTTCATATAGGAAATAATCAAGTGGTTACAGAGGTAAACTGCTGGAAATGATTGTTGTTTTATAAATAATCATAATTGAAATAGTTGAAAATAATCAAGTGATTGTTCTGATTTTACTTCTGCTGATAAAATGTTCTGTAACTACACACTTGCCTGAGATATTGGTTGTATTGCTATTGGACATATGAGTGGCAAAGGATCTTGATGATAGAGAAGAGAGTGGAAGATTAATGATGATTATAATGGTAAAATATGGCGAATAGAAAGAAGGGAGAGGCAGTAACTGCATCAGTTATTGCTCAATATACACTTGTCGTTATAGGAGTTCTGATTACAACCGCATTTTTATTTATTATCAGAGATGCACTATTAATTGCTTTTGCCGGGGTTATTTTTGCAGTTATCATTAATGGTTTGGCAGGCATTATCCGGCGGTTCATTCCTATTTCGAGAGGCTGGTCCATTGGTGCCGTTGGAGCAATTATTCTAATTTTAATCACATCCTTTGGTTTTATCTTTGGTTCTCAGATTGTAGAAGAGTTTGAACAACTCACTGAAGCGCTACCTCAACAAATATCACAAATAAGAGAAACTATCAGTGGATGGCCATTGGGAGATGAATTAATAGGTGGTGAAGATGGACAAGAAGCAGGGAATGGCGAAACGGGCGAACAGGAAGAAAATGAAGATCAGGAGGAAAATGAAGAGGAAAATGGATTAGGGGATAATATGCCGGATGATGCAGGGGGAATGGCTTTCCAGGTTGGCGTAACTATAGTAGACGTAATCGCCACTTTTGGCTTGATTATATTTATTGGTATTTACTTTGTTATTGACCCGGAAACCTATAAAAAAGGAATAGCCCTGCTTTTTACGAAGAAAAGAGCGGATCGAATCAATGAAGCCCTGGAAACTTCTGGAAATGCTTTATGGAACTGGCTAAGTGGTCAGTTCATAGTCATGACCTTTGTTGGGGTATTTGTTACTATTGGATTGATGATTATCGGGGTACCACTGGCTCTGGTTCTCGGCCTTATTGCTGGTTTATCGGAATTTATTCCCATTCTTGGACCCTGGATCGGAGCCGCTCCCGGACTGTTGCTGGCTCTTTCAGTAGATGGACAAACAGCTCTTTATACGGCTATTCTTTATATAGTGATTCAACAAATTGAAAGTAATATTGTAACTCCGCTTATTCAGCAGCAGATGGTTCATATTCCACCGGCTGTAGTGATTCTGTCAGTAGTCGCATTTGGACTGGTTTTTGGAATTGGAGGAGTTATTTTAGCTACTCCACTTGCAGTGATTGCGATGGTGTTGGTGGGTATGTTCTATGTGCAGGATGTGTTGGGTAAAGAAGTGAAAATTCCCGGGCAGGATGATGGTTAAATGGATCAATCACAGCAACATAGAAGAAGTGAGTTCATAAAATAGCAAAGGCCGGTGATAAGGCGATTCAGAATATAGATATTAAAGCTTTTAGTTTTGATGATAAAGACAAAGCCAAAAAGTGGGTTCAGTAATAGGAGGAAATCTCATTGACACATTTTATAATCAGAAATCGAATACAGTCAATCTTCCGGTTTTATATCGATCTGTTTATTTAAAGCAGAAGCTATTAAACCGGTGGGGATTGCGATCATTGCAATACCGGCCATCAAAACAACATATGTAAAAATACGCCCACCTGTTGTAACAGGGTAAACATCTCCATATCCAAGAAGGGTAAAAGTAGTGACTGCCCACCACATACTGTGAAAAACAGAAGTGAACAGTTCGGGTTGAACAGGATTTTCGAAATAATAAATACCAACGGCTGCAATATAGATAAGGCAAACGGTAAGAAGCAGAAAAATTACAAGTTCAGCTTTGATTAATCTAAATACATTTAACAGTCGGGTAGCTGCCAGGCTATATCGACTAAACTTCAATATTCTAAATACTCTTAAGAGTCGAAATATTCTGATTGATCGTAAGTCGATTCCGGCGGTCACGTAAAATGGTACAATTGCCAGCAGGTCAATTACCCCGTAAAAACTGAAAATGTAATTAAATTTACTGTCTGCCACATATATTCTCAGAAGGTATTCGATTGAAAAAATAATGACTACTACAACTTCGAATATTATCAGGACTCTCAGCCAGTTCTGATCCAGATCCGGCAGAGTTTCAACAGACATACTGAGAACAGAAAGTATAATTAAACCCATTATAAAGAGGTTGAAGATTTTTCCTGCTGTTGTTTCCTCTCTTTCTACAATCTCTTTAAGCCACATTTTCATCGAATTATCCCCTCTGTTTTTTCCATTCAACAATGGATTATGGATTGTTATAATCTATTTCGGGCTGTTATTACCGGGTTAAAGCTTCAATTTTGACATTCGATGTTGAAACTGTTTGATTGCATGATCTAAGAACCAGTCCAGTTTTAACCCAAATGGTACCACTTCATACTGATCAAAAATTTCGTGAATAACATTGGTCGCATCATAGAGAAGCTCTTCCAGTTGTTTTTCAAAATCATCTGCCAGGCTTGGATTTTCATGCAACAGCCTGTTAATTAAGTACAAGCCAAACGCAATATGGCGTGATTCATCCTGCTTAAGTTTATTTATTCCCTCCTGCATTCCGGGTAGCAAATCATTTTCAGTAAGCATTTTCGAGAATGCCTCATATCCCGTTTCAGCAAGTGTTCCTTCGACGATTAAATTGTAGGTGCCTGCAGCTTTTAGTTGTGCCGCCGGTGAATTATCTGTAGAGAGACCATGGAGGGCGGCTGGCAGTTTATTGTAAAAAAGAATTTTATACATGGGTTTATGAAATTTTTCAAAATCAGGATCATCAGTCATAACGGTTTGCACATAACGCGAAAAGAATTCCGTATGCTTGGCCTCTTCCCAGAGGAAAGATGTAAGGAATATTTCCTCTTCAATCCGTCCTTCATTTGCAATAACCTGAATTAGGGGCAACAGATCCAGGGTAACCGCTTCTTCCCCCGCCATAAAAAGTCCGGCCAGGTGAGAGATGATCCTTTTTTCTTCTATTGATAACGTTTGCCATTGTGCTCTATCTATTTCCAAATCTATTTCTGATGGGTTCCATATCCCATATTGTTTTGCCTTTTGAAAGAGGCTCATTGGGAAGCTATCAAAATCCAGCCCCCGGGAGGTGGTGATGAACTTCTGATGTGAAGGATCTTTTATTTCTACTGCTGTTGAGCGTTTCTTATTAACTGACAAAATTCCCTCATGTATAGATGGTGCTGTTTTGAGAAGGGCTGATGCAGCTTTTCGCTGGGTGGAAAGTGTAATCAAGCTGCCTTTTTCTATTTTTATTTTTCCCTTCATAATAGCCATGGTGGGATCTTTGCTTTTTTCAATCAGATCTACCCAGGTTTTTTTATCCGCTGATAGTATGATATCAGTTTGATCCTCATCGTCTGCCACAGCATATCTCAACGATTTGCACTCACCATAAGAGAGTTTTAAAAAAATTCCAATGGCTTCGTTATCCTTAATGATTTCCGGTTTTGGATCAATTTTGATGATCAGAGGGGCATTCCAGTTTTTACCAGCTTCCCTGTATTTGTCACTGTTTTGAATGGAATCTGCCCAGGCTTCTATCCAGTCTGAGGAGAAGTATTCCATCTTGTTATCAGCTGATTCTTTTTTGAACCACATTGATTTAATCCCACAAAATTAATGGCTGGGTACTATCGTTTAACTATTCCAAAATAAACGGTATTTTAATTAACTGAATGCATTTTCTATAAAATAAGATATCTTTAATAAAAACAATAAGTTATGAGTAGCTTGTATCCCGCGTATGATGTGATTGTAGTTGGAGCGGGGCATGCCGGAAGCGAAGCGGCAGCCGCGGCAGCTAAGAGCGGATCTAAAACATTGTTAATTACGATGAATCTCGATGCCATTGCAAAAATGTCGTGTAATCCCGCAATGGGGGGAGTTGCAAAAGGTCAGCTTGTTCGGGAGATTGATGCGCTTGGGGGGTTGAGCGGAATTGTCAGCGACAAGAGTGGTGTGCAGTTTCGGATGCTGAATCTTAGCAAGGGCCCGGCAATGTGGAGCCCGAGATGCCAGAGTGATCGTTCACTCTATTCAAAGTTGATGCGGGCAGAACTGGAGAAGATAGATAATCTTCATTTTCGCCAGGATAATGTTGTTGATATCCTGACCAATAAAAGCGGAGATAAAGTAACAGGAGTGGTTACGCAAACGGGGCAAACATTTGAGGCATCTTCTGTAGTTCTGACGAGTGGTACGTTTTTAAATGGATTGATCCATATAGGAGAAAGCCAGTATGGCGGAGGACGGTCGGGAGAACGGGCTTCAATTGGAATATCTGCTTCTCTCGAAAAGCTGGGGTTTGAAGTCGGAAGGTTGAAAACCGGCACACCTCCCCGTATTGATGGCAGATCAATCGATTATGATAAGCTTGAAGTTCAGTATGGTGATGATAACCCAAACCCATTTTCATTTACTACCAAAAAACTTCCTTCTCGGGATGAACAGCTCACCTGTTGGATCGGATATACCAACTCAAGTGTTCACGAGGTATTAAAGACCGGTTTTGATCGCAGCCCCATGTTTAACGGGCGCATCAAATCAGTCGGACCCAGGTACTGCCCAAGTATTGAAGACAAGATCAACCGTTTTTCAGAAAGAGACAGTCATCAGTTGTTTCTTGAGCCTGAGGGATGGGATACCTATGAAATGTATTTAAACGGATTTTCAACTTCACTGCCTGAAGATGTGCAATATCATGCACTTAGAACTATACCTGGCTTTGAGGAAGCCGTGATGCTTCGCCCAGGTTATGCTATTGAATATGATTATTTTCCGCCATATCAGGTTAAGCGAAGTCTTGAGACAAAAATTGTTAATGGTTTGTTTTTTGCCGGACAAATTAATGGAACCACCGGCTATGAGGAGGCAGCGTGTCAGGGACTCATAGCTGGAATTAATGCATCCCGGTTTATTCAGGATGTGGAGCCTTTCGTGTTGAAACGCTCTGAGGCATATATCGGAGTTCTAATTGATGATCTGATAAATAAAGGTACAGAAGAACCTTATCGAATGTTTACTTCCAGGGCTGAACATAGAATTTTACTACGCCAGGATAATGCAGATCTTCGACTGACGCCTCTGGGATATAAACTTGGCCTGATTGATGAAAAACGTTTTGCGGATTTCGAAAAAAAGAAAAAAGAAATCAACAAACTGTATGAGCTTATCAGTAATTACACGGTAAGGCCGGAGCAGATGGATTCTATGTTGAAGGAGAAAGGCACCTCTGAACTTAGCCAGCCGGTGAAAGCTAAATCGCTTATTCCCCGTCCGGAAATTCATCTTTTGGATCTTTTAAAAGCAGATGATACTCTAAGCTCACAAGTCGAAAAAATTACTCAGGATGACCGGGTTCTTGAACAGGTGGAAATTCAAATAAAATACGCGGGTTATATTGAACGCGAATTTGAAATGGTGGAAGAAATAAAGCAAAAAGAAGAATCCGCTATTCCCATAGACACTGAATACGAAAAAATTAAAAGCCTTTCATCAGAGGGGCGTTCTAAATTAGATAAAATCAAGCCCGAAACAATTGGTCAGGCCTCAAGAATAAGCGGTGTATCTGCCAGTGACCTCTCTGTGTTAATGATCTATTTAAAAAGATAAGGTTTCACGTGAAACAAAAAATTAAAAAGCTCATTGTTTCACGTGAAACATTGAGTGAATCTCGTCTGATTTACAAAAAAGATAGGTCTCTTCAGGAGAATTATATAAACAACCTAATGGAGTGGAATGAAAAGATTAATCTTGTAAGCAGGTCTGTTTCACGTGAAACAATTAGGGAGCATGTTATTCATTCTCTACTCCCGATGGCTGTAGGCTTGATAGATTCCCATGAAAAATGGATCGATACAGGTACAGGAGGAGGGCTTCCGGGGATTCCCTTGGCTATTTGCAATCCGCAAAAACAGTGGATATTGAATGATAATGTTAAGAAAAAGATGTATGCGGTCTCTGATATTGCAGATAAAATTGGCGTCGAAAATTGTAAGATTATCGCTAAGAGCATATCTCTTGTGGATTTTGAAAAGGGTACAGGAATTGTCACCAAACATGCATTTAAAGTAGATTATCTGTTACGTTTATTGGGTTCAAAGCCATGGAAAACGATCATTATGTGGAAGGGGGTGGAGGATGCTCTTGAGGAAATCAGGCAGTCAAAAAAGAAACTAAATTACACATTATATCAATTTGATTTCGGAAAGGATGAAAAATTCTATACGGGAAAGGGATTGCTTCTGATTCAGAGGTAATTTTCAATATTTGAGTCTATAAAGGATTATTTATCTACTTTCTTTGGTTCGATGATCCCAAGAGAGGGTGAAGTAAAACGGAGTGAAAAAGAGAGGGGTGCAAAGATTTGTTTTTATATTACTTAAAGTAAATCTATGATTATGAGAGACCTCTCTTGGATCCCCTGAAATTAATTGAAATTATATCATCATCAAATGACATTACGATGAAATAACGAAGTTTTCTTATTTTGATACTCATATAATTTGAATATATAATTACCATCCATTCATATGTCCCAGTTAAAAAGCACCGAACGAAGAATGAAGTTAATTCTCATGCTTCAGGAATCTAAAAAGAGGCTAACGGTTGATGAATTAGCGGAAGCATTTGGCGTGAGCAGGCGCACTATATTCAGAGATTTCAATGTATTATCAGATATAAATGTACCAGTAACCTGGGATCAATACAGCGGATATGGTGTAATGGATGGCTACAAAGTACCACCGCTAATGTTTACTTCGAAAGAGCTGGCCACAATCATGGTAGGCCTCAATTTTGTAAAATCACAGGTTGATAGATCTCTGGTTGAGGATGCAAGAGGAGTTGAGCTTAAAATCAAGAATACACTTCCAAAAGAATTAAAAGCATTTATGGATTCACTCGATAACAGAACAGTAGTAGATCCATTCCTGCACTTTGGGTCAGAAAAAAAGGAAGGCGGGAGCTGGTATCTTGTCAGCAGCGCTATCTCTCAAAAGAAAAAAATTACTTTTTCGTACATAGCAAAATCGGATAATGAAAAAAAGAAGCGAATGATCGATCCATATCTTTTGGTTTTTTATCGGGATCACTGGAACGTAATAGGATTTTCTTACAAAAGAGAGGCGATCAGGAATTTTGTTCTTGACAGAATGGAAAGTGTGGAAATTATGGATCAAAAATATGAGCCAAAAGAAGAAATTAACGTAGAGCGGTTAATTTTTAATTCTAACGAATCAGGCCTCCAAATAGACGTATTGGTATATGCACAAGCCGATCGTGCATTCAGAGCTAACCTGCCAACTAAAATTATTAAGGAAGATCGTATATCTGATGAAATAATTAAGGTTTCAATAAGATTTGAAAACCTGGATTACATAAATAACTGGCTTCTTCAATTTGGTGAAAATGTTAAAATTATCGCTCCGCAAGAACTTATAATGAAAAGAGAGACTCTTTTAAAGAAAATGATGGAGCAGATTAAATAATAGGTTTTGAAAATATTGATAGCGCATTTGCCTCTCGCAACGGCGCAAAGTAATTTTTTGTTCCTTTCGTACTTAAACCATATGACAACATCGCTTTTTTTGTGCAGTCGCGTAAAATTTACATCACTGGATCATATTGGATCTATAATTCATTTCCTTCACAAAATTCAGATAAATATCTTAAATAAAAAAAGGCTCCAGATCAGAGCCATTTTTTTAAAGAATGATATTAAATTGAAAATCAGGTGACTACCGGAGCTTCGGCTTCATCGTCATCTTCATTTACAACACGTGTTACGCCGCCAATCTTGCCATCTTCATCAAGTCGCATTATCCGTACGCCCTGAGTATTACGGCCCATTGTTCGTAACCCTTTGCATTGCATTCGGATAACTTTGCCTCGTTCTGTAATAATCATCAGATCATCCTTATCTGAAACCTCTTTTAAGGCAACGAGATTACCGGTTTTGGGTGTAATCTTGAGTGTAATTACTCCTTTACCACCGCGGCTTTGCTCACGATAATCATCAACCAGGGAACGCTTGCCGTAACCGTTTTCAGATATTGCAAGAACTGTGGCTTCATGAGTATTTTTGATTACAACCATATCCACAAGTTCGTCATCTTTATCGAGAGTCATCCCTTTCACGCCGGAAGTGTTTCGGCCCATTTCTCGCGCATCAGATTCATGGAAGCGGATGGCTCGTCCTTTCTTGTTTGCCAGGATTATATTGCTCTCGCCATCAGTAAGGGCAGCACCAAGAAGAGAATCACCTTCACGTATATTGATTGCTATAATTCCATCGCGACGTGGACGGCTGTATGCTTCAAGCGAAGTCTTTTTCACCAATCCGTCTTTTGTAGCCATAATGATAGAGTGAGATTTGATATAATCATCCTCATCAAGAGTTTTAACAGGTACAAACGTTTGAATCGAATCATCTTTATCAATATCGATCAGGTTAACGATGGCACGACCGCGAGATAAACGAGACCCCTCTGGAATTTCATAAACTTTCAACCAATAACAGTTTCCTTTTTCTGTGAAAAAGAGAATGTAGTTATGATTTGTTGCCACAAACAGATGTTCTACATATTCATCATCTTTTGTAGTGGTCCCCTTCATTCCTTTTCCGCCCCGGCGCTGTCGTCGGTATCCGCTGACAGGCATACGTTTTATAAAACCCTTATTGGAAATGGTAACCACTACATCCTCATCGGCAATCATATCCTCGATATTGAAATCATCTGCTGAATATACAATCTCTGTACGGCGTTCATCGCCATAGCGATCTTTTAATTCAGCCAGTTCTTCTTTTATAATATCAGTCTGACGATTTCTGTCGGACAAAATGTTTCGATATTCTCCAATTCGATCCACAATGTCCCTGTATTCCTGATCGATTTTGTCGCGCTCTAAGCCAGTAAGCTTCTGAAGGCGCATGTCGAGAATGGCCTTTGCCTGAAGGTCGGTAAGTGCAAATTTCTTACGAAGCTCCTGATTGGCCTCCTGCGGATTGTTGGATGCACGAATTGTTTTAATCACCTCGTCAAGATTATCAAGAGCAATCTTTAATCCCTCAAGAATATGTGCGCGTGATTCGGCCTGATCAAGATCATAAATCGTGCGCCGTATGATAATGTCGATACGGTGTTCAATAAAACGCTCTATCAACTCCTTGAGCGCCATAACTTTCGGGCGCCCTTTTACAAGAGCAAGGTTTATGATGCCAAATGTCTGCTGCATCTGAGTGTATTTATACAGCTGATTCAATACGACTCCGGCATTTGAACCACGCTTAAGGATAATTACTATCCGCATTCCATCACGGTCTGATTCATCCCGAATTTCACTTATTTCCGTGATTTTCTCATGATTCACCAGGTCTGCAATCTTTTCAATTAGCGTTGCTTTATTAACCTGATATGGAATTTCGGTAACTACAATCTGTTCGCGGCTGTTACGAAGTTCTTCAACATTTGCCCTCGCCCGCATTACAACTTTTCCGCGACCTGTTTCATAAGCTTCCTTTACGCCTTCATATCCATAAATAATCCCACCGGTTGGGAAATCGGGAGCAGTGATGTGTTCCATCAATCCAGCCGCATCAATTTCCGGATTATCAATCGTAGCAACCACTCCATCAACCACCTCGGTTAAGTTGTGAGGAGCCATGTTTGTGGCCATACCTACAGCAATTCCCGAGGCTCCATTCAAAAGCAGATTGGGCAGCATGGATGGCAAAACTGTGGGCTCTTCAAGCGTATCATCAAAGTTGGTTTGAAAATCAACCGTTTCCTTGTTGATATCAGCCAGAAGTTCTTCAGAAATGCGTTTCATGCGAACTTCTGTATACCTCATCGCCGCTGCTGAATCACCATCAACAGAACCAAAGTTCCCCTGTCCATCTACCAGCGGATAGCGCAGGGAAAAATCCTGAACCATCCGTACAATAGAGTCATAAACGGCAGAATCACCGTGAGGATGATACTTACCCAAAACCTCACCCACAATACGCGCACTTTTTTTATAGTTGCGATTGTGCAACATTCCGAGATCGCTCATGCCGTATAAAACACGCCTGTGAACAGGCTTAAGCCCATCGCGCACATCAGGTAATGCTCTTGATACAATAACCGACATCGAATAATCGATGTAGGACGATTGCATCTCATCTTCAATTGTAATTGGTATAATCTTTTCGCTTGCCATCTATGGAAACTGGTTTAAGTAAACTTGTTTCTGTTTAGGGGTGATTTAAATGTCGAGTTGAGCATATTTTGCATTTCGCTCAATAAACTCACGCCGTGGTTCTACATCTCCTCCCATTAAGGTGGAGAACATTTTGTCTGCAGCAGCAGCGTTTTCAATGGTAACTTGCTGAAGTGTTCGGGTATCTGGATCCATCGTGGTTTCCCACAGCTGATCAGGATTCATTTCACCCAGTCCTTTGTATCGGGAGACGTCAAATTTTTTCTTCGATTTTTTTAAATCTTTAATGATTTTATCCCGCGTGCCATCGTCCCATGCATAATCAATCTGCCCACGTGAAGCAGTAATTCTGTAAAGAGGTGGAGTGGCTATGTAAATATGGCCAAATTCGATGAGAGGATGCATGTAGCGATAGAAAAACGTCAGGAGAAGAGTGCGAATATGTGATCCATCCACATCGGCATCCGTCATAATAATAATTTTATGATAGCGCAGCTTTTCAAGTTCAAACTCTTCTTCTTTGCCAACTCCCGCACCCAGTGCGGTTATCATCGCCTGGATCTCTTTATTCTCAAGAATTTTGTTGATCTTGGCTTTTTCCACATTCAGGATTTTTCCGCGCAGAGGTAAAATTGCCTGGAAGCTTCTGTTACGGCCCATCTTTGCGGACCCGCCGGCTGAATCACCCTCGACCAGATATACTTCACAATGCTCTGGATCTTTTATGGAGCAATCGGCGAGTTTACCCGGTAAACCGCCACCACTCATCACGCTTTTTCGCTGAATGAGCTGTCGCGCTTTTCGGGCGGCTTCTCTCGCCTCAGCAGCAACGATCACTTTTTCCAGAATCTTCTTGGCTGTTTTTGGATTTTGCTCCAGGTACTCGTTTAGTTTTTCATATACAATAACCTCAACAGCGCTCTGAACTTCGGAGTTACCCAGTTTAGTTTTCGTTTGGCCCTCAAACTGAGGTTCCGCAACTTTAACACTGAGAACACAAGTCATACCCTCGCGAAAATCTTCACCCGATACAGTGATACTGCTTCTGGCCTTTATTATGTTATTCTTTTCAGCGTAGTTTTTCATACACCGGGTAAGGGCTCGTCTGAACCCTGAAATGTGCGTACCGCCTTCGCGGGTATTAATGTTGTTGACATACGAGTGCACATTTTCGGCATAGGAATCATTGTACTGAATAGCCAGTTCAACAGGCACATCCTCAACATTTCCCTGTATAAAAATTGGTTCATCAATCAATGAGTCACGATTTTCATCCAAAAATGATACAAAGTCTTTTACACCGCCGGCATAATGGAAAATGGTTTTTGCTTTATCCTCATCTTCTTCACGTTCGTCAATAATTTCCACGGTAATTTCTGGATTCAAAAAGGCAAGCTCACGCATTCGATCCGCAATTATATCGAACTTAAATTCGGTAGTTTGCGTAAAAATTTCAGGATCGGGCATAAATGTAATCGTTGTACCGGTCACATTCGTCTTTCCTTTTTCCTGCAGAGGAGTAACAGTAAAACCTTTTTCAAACTCCATGACGTATATTTGTCCGTCGCGGTGAATTTCTGCACTAAAGTGTGATGAAAGAGCATTTACGCAACTAACACCTACCCCGTGCAGGCCACCGGAAACTTTGTAGGAATCTTTATCGAATTTACCGCCGGCGTGCAATTTGGTGAGAACAACCTCTACGGCAGGCAATTTTAATTTTGGATGCTCATCAACCGGAATTCCCCGGCCGTTATCTGAGACCGTAATAGAGCCATTTTCGTGAATAATTAACTTAATCCAGTCGCAGTGTCCTGCAAGTGCTTCATCAATCGAATTGTCAACCACCTCGTTTATAAGATGGTGAAGACCGCGCTGCCCAGTATCTCCGATATACATTGAGGGACGTTTTCGAACGGCCTCAAGCCCTTCTAATACCTGAATATTTGACGCTTTATAATCAGATCTTTTACTTTTTGCCATATGTAGGGTTGAGTGTAGGTTATAATAGCCTGTAAGATGCCTAAAAATACCGCTTGTAAGCGCAAAATCAAAAAAAGCATACATATTTATTGCCGGAGATTGAGATTGCGCGATTAAAGCCAATTAAGGAGGATGAAACGATGTGTTTCCGGTCCCGATGAGGATGAGTCAAGAGCCATGATCCGGCGGCCTATTAAATACCAAAAGCTAATCAAGTTGATCATTAATGGAGGCAAAAATAAATAAATATAATTCTTGTTCAAAACCATTGATAATGAGTGTGAATGATTCGTTTTGTAAGTGGCATGGTGATGGAAAAGATTATTTAAAGTGTGTTGATATTATTAAGAAATAGGCTTAATTTTGGAGTCTATCAAAAAATGACAAAACCAATTTTGTTATGGCACGTAAGGATGATATTACTGGGAAGGGAGCATTAAATGGCTACAGATCTTCCAAATCCAACAATAAAACAAAACACCGTTTTCAGCTGAATCTTCAGAAAAGAAGATTTTTTATCCCCGAAGAAGATCGTTGGGTAACGCTGAAGGTATCTGCAAAAACACTGCGCACAATAAACAAGAAGGGAATCTCTGCTGTACTTGAAGATGCGCGGAAAAAAGGTACTTTACTAAAAGAGGTATAATTTATGGCAAAAGGTAATCGTATACAGGTGATACTTGAATGCACCGAAAAACCAGGCAGCTCGCGTTATGTTACTACTAAAAACAGAAGAAATACAACCGAGCGGGTTGAATTGAAAAAGTATAATCCGGTGTTACGCAAGCACACCGTGCATAAAGAAATTAAATAGGGTTTATATTATGGCAAAGAAACAAGCATTCGGTGAAGAAGCCCAGGCGCTGAAAGATTCTCAGCGAAAAATGGCGAAGGTGATCATTGCCGCAAAGAACGAACGCGGGAAGTACGCATATAAAGAAACAATGATGGACCAGGATGATGTGAAAGACTTCATCCAAAAGAATAAAGGGTAAATTATTTTACCATTCGATCTTTAAAGGTTGCATTCCGGAATATTAGGAATGGAGCCTTTTTTTTTGCTTACGTTTAAATGAGGTGAACATATGAGTATAAAACAATCCATTCTTGATGAACTGAAATCAGCAATGAAGCAGAAGCAAGCTGACAGACTCCGGGTTCTGCGTTCTTTAAAAGCTAAAATCCTCGAAAAAGAAATCAGTGAACGCAAAGGAGGAGAGGCTGAACTATCCGACGATCAGGTAATTGAGGTTTTGATGAAAGCTGCCAAACAGCGAAAAGAATCAATAGAACAGTTTGAAGAAGGTGACCGGAAGGATCTTGCCGATCAAGAAAGGGCCGAACTCGATATCATTGAAGAGTTTTTACCCCGGATGATGAGCGAAGAAGAGATTCGTGCCGAAGTAAAGAAACAGATTGACGAACTTGGAGCATCATCAATGGCCGATATGGGCAATGTTATGGGCGTGATGATGAGTCGTCTCAAAGGAAAAGCAGAAGGCTCGGTCGTGAGCCGGGTTGTAAAGGAGGAATTATCCTGACGCGATGAACGCTCTTGATCTTCTTATCATCCTGCCAATAGGGTTTTTTGCCTACAAAGGCTATACCGCGGGATTTATACAGGAAGTATTGGGAATTGTGGGTATCATCCTGGCGATTTTTGTGGCGTTTGCTTACATGAAACCGGTCTCTGCTTTACTTGAAACTTTTTTTTCGGCTAGCGACACGCTAACAATCTTAGCAGGGTTAATCTTATTTATAGGCACGATTGCCCTTGTACAGTTGATAGGGCACTCCATCCGCAGATTTTTAGAATTTATCAAACTTAACATTCTAAACCGTATTGCGGGTCTTTTCTTCGGAGCGGTGAAATCAGCTATTGTCTTAAGTGGATTTTTATGGCTGTTTGCAGGCTTTAATATTCCAGAGGAAGATACACGCAATGAATCGTTTTTATATCCGGTTGTAATTTCTATAGCGCCCATAGTTTTCAATAGAGTAGCTGCTATCTATCCCGGCATAGAAAATTTTATCGAAACTCTTGAAGATGCTATTCAGGAGGACAATCCAATCAGAAATAATCCATTTTTTGACCAATTAAACATATGAGCTTTCCCCCCGTTGACTCCCAACTTGAAATTATTAAACGCGGCACCGTAGAAATTGTACCGGAACCGGAACTCATTAAAAAGCTTTCAAAATCGCGAAAAGATAATAAGCCACTCAGAATTAAACTGGGGTGTGACCCCACCCGCCCGGACCTTCATTTAGGCCACTCGGTAATTTTAAGAAAGCTGAGGCAGTTCCAGGACCTTGGTCACCACATTATTCTTATAATTGGTGATTTTACCGCTCTGATAGGCGACCCAACCGGACAAAATAAAACCCGTCCTTCATTAACAGCTGATGAAATAAAGGAAAATGCAACATCCTATCTCGATCAGGCAGGTAAGATACTGGATCGCAATAAAACAGAGATCGTATATAACTCTGACTGGCTTGGGCCGATATCTTTTGAAGGAGTTATAAAACTTAGCTCAAAACTTACAGTTGCACGGATGATTGAACGTGATGATTTTTCAAAGCGATTCAAGAATAACGAGCCAATCTCTCTCCATGAATTTCTCTATCCACTGGCCCAGGGGCAGGATTCTGTGCATCTGGAATCGGATGTGGAGCTTGGGGGAACGGATCAGAAATTTAACCTGCTTGTCGGACGCGATTTGCAGCGAGATGCCGGTCAGGAACCCCAGGTGTGTCTGATGATGCCTCTTCTTGAAGGTACAGACGGGGCATTAAAAATGAGTAAATCATACGATAATTATATCGGAATAAACGAAGAGCCCAACGATATGTATGGAAAAGTACTCTCTATACCCGATGAATTAATCTATCGTTATTACGAGCTTGTAACAGATCTGCCTACAGAAGAGCTGCCCGCTATCAGGAAAAGAGTATCGACCGATCCGCGAAATACAAAACATGACCTGGCGTTTACAATCACACGCATGTATCATGGTGAAGATTCTGCAAAAGAGGCACGGCAGTACTTTGAACAAACGGTTATAAATAAAGAAATTCCGGATGATGCGCCGGTATTAGAATTTAAATATGGAACCACTCATCGCCTGCTGGATATCATTTCTGATGCGGGGCTTACCCAAAGTAACGGCGAAACGAAACGAATGATTAAACAAGGTGGGGTTTCCATCAATGATGAAAAAGTAAAAAATATAAACCACGAAGTTACTTTTATAGATGAGCCATCGCTAAGCCTTAAAGTGGGAAAAAGGAAATACGCCAAATTAGTTACACGGAAATAGTATATTGCTAACTGATGATTTATTGAGGCTAAATAATAATATTTAAGGATGGGGACACACTTTAAAGGTTCTTCAAGCGAAGTAAATACACTAAATGCGTTTATTAAATTAATGCGTGCAACAGAATCTCTGAATAACAGGCTCAACAGACATTTAGCAGAAGCTGATCTCACAGTGAGCCAGTTTGGAACCCTTGAAGTTTTGCACCATCTCGGCCCCCTTAATCAACGTGCTATTGGAGAGAAGCTTTTAAAAAGCGGGGGAAACATCACCATGGTGATTGACAATTTGGAACGTTGCGGCCATGTAAAGAGGAAAAAAGATCCAAATGACAGAAGAGCGGTTCTTATTCACCTTACCAAAGAGGGCAAGAAATTTATAGAGGATTTTTTCCCCAGGCATCTCGAAAAAATCAAAGAGGAGTTTTCAGTATTTACAGAAGAAGAGAAGAAAACCCTTGCAGAACTCTGTAAAAAACTTGGAGTTAAAGAACAGGAGTAAGCTGGATTCACGGATGATGCAGGATTTTTTCCTGCAGAATTAAATCTTCCCTAAACTCATAAAAAACTGTAAGCGAACTACGTTTTTTGGTTCATACAGTTGATGAGTAAACGTTACACATATCAATTTCCTTTTGCCTCTCTGCCTGCACTCAGAGTTGCGCTTTTATTAATAGCAGGAATAATAATTGCCCAAATATCCGGGGGATATCTGAACTGGAAAAGCACGCTGATGGTTTTCTTGGTGGTGTATTTTCTGTGGTTGATTATAGAATGTAAACCGGGAAAGCATTTCAGTATTCTAAGAACGAGCACATCTACAATTTTATATTCTATTTTGATTATTCAGTTTGGATCTGCTCTCTGGGTTTTCCATCAGGAAAGAAAATCAATGAACATTAAAAATGCTGCGCCTTTACAATTGTACGAATGGGAAACCGTAACGATTAAGGGAAATGTGAGGACAAGCGGAGTTAGCCAGGCTGGCAGAGATATTTATGAAATAGATACAGAACAAACCACTTTTGACGAAAACACCACCTGGAATCACCGGTATAAGATCAGGGTATATGGTAATGAAAATATCGAAGATGAGATTACGGGCGGGATGCAAATCACAGCCGCGGTAAGATTATATGCATTTCCAGAGATGAGAAATCCTCATGATTTTGATTACGGTTCATGGCTCATAAGCCGAAATATAGTAGCTCACGGGGAGCTTGAGGATGTGCTTTCTAAAATTCCCCAAAATAATATAAGCTGGGAAAATGTTCGTTCTTATGTACAGAACAACATTGAATTATTGTTCAGCGAAAAACAGGCACCGCTGGCCAAAGCTTTAATGATTGGATATAAAGAAGAACTGACAAGAAATGAACGTCTTTCCTTTTCCCGTGCAGGTTTATCCCATATAATGGCAGTTTCCGGGATGCACGTTGGGTTCATTATTGCTCCTTTTTGGTTGATGATTCCATGGTTCTGGAGGTGGAAATGGGGCAAATGGAGTGGATTAATTTTTATGACCATACTGCTGTTTGGCTATGCCGGCCTCACAGGTTTCAGCGCGTCAGTTAGTCGCGCGTCCATAATGGCATGGCTTTTAACGTATGGTAAATTATTTCATAAACTCAGACACTCAGTCAATCTGCTGGCAGTGGCTGCAATCATATTGCTGGTAATACAACCGCAACAACTGTTTGATGTAGGTTTTCAACTCTCATTTTCTGCTGTGTTGATTATTCTGCTGATTCTACCGGAAGCACGAAAGATGATTCCTCAAAATCACCGGCACAACTGGAAAGGGGGACTTTTAACAATCATCATAATATCAGTGATAGTTCAGCTCGGTCTGTTTCCTTTTTTGACAACCTATTTTGGTGAATTTTCTGTTGCCGGACCTTTGGCAAATGCTCTTGTAGTTCCGCTTTTATCAATTGCAGTTCCTGTTGGTTTGATCATTACACTGCTGAATGATATAGCTTTTGGATTATCAGCACTCATTGCCACGCCTGTCGGCTGGGTTTTGATGTGGATTGGAAGTGTGGCTGATTACTTTGGTAATGAATTTGCAGGGTATATAGAATATAACCAAACAACCATTCTGCTCTTTATAGTCTGGTTTTTTGCAATTTTGTCTGTAGCCGCTGTACGGCTGCCATCTATCCGGTGGAAATTGATGATCTGTTTGTTTGCCTCACTGAACATGTTACTTATTGAACAAATTGTGAAAAAAACCAGCGGCTATGATTTGACAGTTACAGTACTTGATGTCGGTCAGGGAGATGCCATCCACATTCGCACTCCATCAGATAAACATTTTTTTATTGATACCGGCCAGTGGTCCCCGATGGGAAACAGCGGGGAACAAATTTTACTCCCTTACATGAAACATCTCGGGATAAACAAACTGGATGGAATCATTCTCTCACATCCGCATGCCGATCATATCGGCGGACTGTCAGCATTAATGACTTCAGTTCCGATAGATACAATTTACCACAGTGAATATCCTTACGATTCACAGCTGTATGAACAGTATCATCAATTAGCAGAAAATAAAGATATTCCTATACGTGATGTTGCCGCCGGGGATATCATCACGCTCGATCCGCTAATCAGAATATTTGTGGTGGGTCCGGAAGCGACGGGCACACCTGATAGAAATCCCAATAATCATTCCCTGGCTATTCGATTACAGTACGGGGATACTTCATTTCTGTTTTCGGGAGATGCAGAAGTGAACCAGGAAAGGCAAATGGCTGATAGATACAGTGATTTTTTAGATGTATCGTTCTTAAAGGTAGGGCATCATGGCAGCAAAACCAGTTCGACCAGTTATTATCTTGAGACGGTAAATCCCGATTATGCAGTAGCTTCACTTTCATTTCGAAACAGGTTTAATCATCCAAATAATGAAGCTGTTACTAATCTGGCGAAAACCGGGGCAAAAAAATATTTCACAAGCCTCTCCGGAGCCCTTATATTCAGGTCGGATGGATACACAATCGAAAAAATACATTAGAAAATCCTGCGCCGACAGTACAACTGTTAATGGCCTATCTTATCTTTTAACGCATTTACACCGATAAAATGTCAACTGAGGAACGCCTGACCTTTGAGGAAGCTTTAACAATGTTGGAAGCTGTTATCGAAAAGCTGGATGATGAAGATATTACCCTCGAAAAATCCGTAGAACTTTACGAAGAAGGCTTAAAGCTTTCCAAAATCTGCAGCCAAACTCTCGAAAACGCAGAGTTAAAGATTGTAGAGATCGAGAAGAAGAAATAAACCTCACTTATGAAAAGTTACAAACCGATACCCGGTCCGCTTCTGGAAAAAATTAACTCTCCCGAAGATCTAAAAAAGCTTGCACCCGAGCAATTGCAGGATCTTTGTGATGAACTGCGGGAATTTATTGTGGATATGGTCTCCGTCTATGGTGGTCATTTTGGAGCAAGCCTTGGCGTTATAGAGCTTACAGTAGCCATTCATTACACTTACAATACTCCTGAGGATCGGCTTATCTGGGATGTGGGTCATCAGGCATACGGCCATAAAATTTTAACGGGTCGCAGGAAAGAATTTCAAACTAACCGAAAATATAAAGGTCTGTCGGGGTTTCCAAAACGGAGCGAAAGTGAATACGATGCTTTTGGTGTTGGCCATTCGAGTACATCTATTTCTGCCGGGCTCGGTATGGCAATAGCACGGGATCTCGATAAAACCAATAGAAAAATAATTTCAGTAATTGGTGATGGTGCCATGACAGGTGGCATGGCTTTTGAAGCCATGAACAATGCCGGCGCTCTCAATTCCGATATTTTGGTAGTGTTAAATGATAATAACATGTCAATTGATCCAAATGTCGGTGCTCTTAAAGAATACCTGGCAGAGATCACCACAACAAAGACATATAATAAACTGCGCGATGAGATCTATGATCTTTTGGGTCATCTGAAAGGAGCAGGTGAGAAAATGCGGAAAATTGCGTCAAAACTCGAACGGGCTGCAACTGCCGCAATTACTCCAGGCGCTTTGTTTCAGGCA
This sequence comes from uncultured Rhodohalobacter sp., assembly GCA_964404705.1. Lineage (GTDB taxonomy): Bacteria > Bacteroidota > Rhodothermia > Balneolales > Balneolaceae > SW132. Next base: position 21,297 of record CAYOLE010000008.1, read on the forward strand.
CTTGGATTTAAATATTATGGACCGGTAGATGGCCATAATGTTGATGCTCTCCGGCGCCAGCTCGAAGATCTCAGGACGGTATCCGGGCCAAAACTTCTGCATATCGTAACTGTAAAAGGAAAAGGATTTGCACCGGCTGAGCGCGAGCAAACGAAATGGCACGCTTCAAGTAGCCCGTTTGATAAAATTACCGGAAAATCACTTGCAAAAGTATCACGCGGGAAAAAACCGGCGCCAAAATACCAGGATGTATTTGGAGAGGCACTTGTTGAGCTTGCGGCTCATAATGAAAATATTGTAGCTATGACTCCGGCCATGCCCAGCGGATCAAGTTTGTGGCCGATGATGCAAACGTTCCCGGAAAGATCTTTTGATGTAGGTATAGCTGAACAGCACGCTGTTACCTTCGCGGCGGCACTTGCAACAGAAGGAAAGAAACCATTTGCGGCGCTCTATTCCACATTTTTGCAGCGGGCGTACGATCAGGTGATCCATGATGTTGCCATCCAAAAATTGCCGGTTGTCTTTTGCATCGACCGGGCCGGATTGGTGGGGGCCGACGGGCCGACTCACCATGGGCTCTATGATGTGAGTTACCTTCGGGCAATTCCAAACATGATTGTCTCCTCTCCTATGAATGAACAGGACCTGCGAGATATGATGTACACAGCTTCCGAATACAACCAAGCTGCCTGGGCTATTCGATATCCCCGTGGCCGCTCAACGGGTATGCAGATACGTGAAGGATTTAATAAAATAGAAATCGGAAAAGGAAGCATTATAAAAGAGGGTGATAAGGTTGCGATTCTAAGTTTTGGGCCGATTGGTAATTATGTTATTGAAGCTGGAAAAGCTCTTGAAAAAGATGATATCCGGATTGGCCATATCGACATGCGATATGCCAAACCTCTTGATACGGGGCTGATTGACTATGCGCTGACCCATTACGATCAAATAATAACAATTGAAGACGGAACCAAACTGGGAGGTTTCGGATCAGCGGTGGCCGAGTATGTGGCCGAAAAAGGAGTTGCTGTTCCTGTAAAAATTATGGGCGTTCCCGATCAGATTGTAGAACACGGCACTCAGCGTCAGCTCCATGATGAAGTGGGAATTGGACCGGACGGTATTGTCGAAGAAGTACGGAAAAGATTGGGTATTTTAGTAGGGTAAGCGAGTTAAGAGCCGGCTTTTTCAAGCCTTTCTGCTAACCACATTTTAATAACGGATTGTCTTGATACGCCAATTCGTTTGGCTTCTTTATCAAGTGAATGCACCATCCATTCAGGAAAATCAACATTTACCCGTTTCGAATCCAATGAAGTCCGTTTTGCTCTTGAAAGATCCAGGGCTTCAATGATGCTTTCACCGCTATCAAATGTTTTATCAAAATGCTTCGCTTTCATAAAGTAATACCTCTTCTTTTCCTGATCGTCTTACAGATATCTTATCCATAATAAATTAACATTAAATCTGTGAATTACACTCTAAACGACTTCGACTACAACCTCCCCGAAGAATTAATTGCCCAAAAGCCAGCCACACCACGGGATCATTCAAGGCTGTTGATATATAACCGGAAAGATCAGTCCATAAGCGATGATTATTTTTATAATATTGGAAATCACCTTCCGTCTGACACTTCTCTTGTGGTAAATAACAGTAAAGTGGAAAAGTGCAGGTTGCTTTTTAATGATGGCAAAATCGAAATATTTGTCACCAAAGCGGTAAATGATAAAATAGTGGAGGCGATGGTTCGACCGGGCAAAAAATTTAAGGTCGGGAAAGTGGTGAAGCTAACCGATCAGGTTAAAGCCAAAACCATCAATATTGCTGAGGATGGGATTCGCACGATTGAGCTGAGCCATTCTCTCGACGATGAAACCATCAAGCCGTACAAAAACACTCCGTTTCCTCCTTATATAGAACGGGATGAATCCCTGGCAGATCGATATCAAACCGTGTTTGCAAAAGATACAGGAAGTAAAGCCGCGCCCACGGCAGGTCTTCATTTTACGGACGAACTGCTATCAAAACTAAATGACCGGGGAATCAGAAAAAAGGAGGTGACGTTGCATGTTGGACTGGGCACGTTTGCGCCGGTAAAAGCGGACAAGATCGAAGATCATATCATGCACAGCGAATGGTACCAGATTTCACCATGTCAGGCGGAGTCTCTTAATCAAACCAAAAGCATCACAGCGGTGGGGACAACAAGTGTACGCGTGCTTGAGTCGGCACCCAAAAAGGATGGCCGTTTTACAGCCTGTTCGGGCGAGACTGATATCTTTATTACACCGGGCTATCAGTTTAAATCGGTTGACCATCTTATCACCAATTTCCATTTACCCAAAAGTACGCTTTTGATGCTGATAGCTGCCTTTGCCGGATTTGAAGAGACAAAACAGATCTATCAACATGCGATCCGGGAAAAATACCGCTTCTACTCCTTCGGCGATGCCATGTTGATTTTATAAATTAGGACTGCAAGAATGTTCCGCAGACAGTTCGCGGAATCCTGGCAAAGTACACCTGATTATGTAAAGGTAGACTTACAGGTTTGAAGTCAGCGACCTGCGCTACGTAGGAAGGATCCGCTTAAAAAACCGGGGGAATATCCTACAAATCGTCTCCTTCCTTGTACTGTTTGTTAAAAGCAAGCGTGATTTTCTGATTCATATGTCTCTTATAATTCTCATATTCATAGCGGCGCACGGTGAACTCAGAATGATAGTTGCCATCGTTGCAATCTACGTGCAATTGATTTTCCTTGTCAGTTTCTGTGATTACCACCTCAACTTTTCCAAGCTTGTAACTTTCTATGGTACGGCTCATAGCAAGATCAGAATTAAAAATGAATTTAGACTAAGATACCTCTTTTGTATTTAATACGCTGAATGATGATTTTACCGCAACTATATATTCAAACAACACCTCATGAAAAGATATATTTCGATCATTACACTCTACTTTGGGTTTATAGCATGCAACGGGGCATCTGATATAGACATTGAGAGCTCACAAGATGCATTTTTTGCGAATCTTGCTACTCTTTGCGGAGAATCTTTTACCGGCGCCTCAACCTATCCCGATGATCCGGATCATGCACTTGTGGATACAGAACTGAATGCATTTCCCGACCGATGTGATGATGAAAAGATTGAGATCGATCTCTATCGGGATGGCGACACCTGGCATACTACCTGGATTCTGGAACGCCGCGAGAATGGTCTGCATCTTTTTCATGATCACATCGGTGACAAAGAGTATGAAGAGGGCGAAGAACCTTTGACCAGCTACGGCGGTTATGCGGACGATAGGGGCACCACTACGGTCCAATACTTTCCTGCGGATGATCACACGGCTGAAATACTGCCTGAGGCATCAACCAACGTCTGGATGATGAACCTGGATCTCGATGAAGGCGTGTTTATTTACCATCTTGAACGCAACGAAGAACCACGTTTCAGTGCGGAACTGCGCATGAATTGACTAAGGGATACCTGACAATATAGCCCAGGCCAAAAACATCAGGTTTTATCTTATCCTTTCCCAATCAAGCCGAAGAACACCCCAACAAACAAGGCAAACCCTGTCCATGACATGATATGCCAGATGGCGTTCGAGCCGTGAACTACCTGGTCTGTGCTCGAAAACATATACCAGAACAAGAGGACCATTAACACGGTAAAGACCAGTGTGATGGTCAGGAAAAAGCCAACCCTGCCAAACTGGGAGACCCATTGAAACGGATCGCTTTTTACAAAGGTCACCTTTTTTCTTAGATCGGCAATTACATAAAGATAGGTGCCTCCTACCCCCAGAATAAAAGTAAAGATCACTCCTCCGAAATCCCCCATTTCAGCCAGATCAGCCCAGGGGGTCCCAAAATCAAACATCATAATAACACCAACAATCAGGGCAATCCAGACATTGGAAAAATAGCTGAAATACTCTTTAAGGGTTGCAACCCTGATGTGCAAATAATTAGAATCGGGATTTAATTCCTGGTTACACACAGTGGCGTTGTTCAGATCGTAGCGTTCAAAACACCAGGTTTTTACAAATGAAATCCAGGGCTTCACTTGGTCTGATCTTCTAAGAACAGCCAGCTCATCTGACCTCACAAGCTGCAGTACCCGGGCTTCCTGTTTTTCATCTATGGCACTTTGGAGCATGGTTATCCAATGATTTCTTAATGTAGTCTCCCAGAACTGTCGGATATCAGGCTCAAGTTTACCTGTTGTGGTGGGAAGACAGGCCCAGGTTAACACCTGATAGCGTCTATACCAATTTTTCTGAACAGATGAGTTTTCAGTTCCCAGAATATTATTTAAAAAGAGTTTTAATAGTTCTGACTGGAAAGCTTTATTGGGTTGAGCAACGGCGACTTCGAAAACAGTCTGCCACATTCTATTCCCTTCTGACAGATACTCAGTTTTGGCTTCTGCTATTCTGGATGAAGTTTTTGCAAGTACCATGTTCCAATCGGATAAAAGCTCGTGAATATGCCCTATCAGCTGGTTCAACAGCACTCCATCAGATCCACTGAGAAGTGGATTTAGCACCATTGCAACCTGATTGGTGAGATGTTTAATACGCTGAACTGTTTCGCTCACATCAGAGACCCCGGAAAAATCAGCCGGTATCAGGTGGGTGCAGTTCGATGCGAGCTGGGAACGTAAATCAGCGAGCTGTTGATTGCTTTTAGCACGACCGCCGGAGACCCGTGAAGGGAACCCTGATTTTAACCATTCCTGTTCATCTGCCTGGACAATGTTCACAAGATCGTGCAGGGTCGCTTTGGGAATAACCGTATCCGTACCGGTTCCGTCCAGTTCATGGACAAATAACTGCAAAAGATCGAATAGATTTTGTTCTTCAGAATAGCCTGAAAGTCGCTTTCGTATTTGATGGAGAGCAAGCCAGAACCGGATAAATTTCAAGGGTTCTGGCAGATCGGGGGATGGCTCATGTGCGGAATGCTGATAAATCAGGTCAATTTTTTCACTAAAATGTGAATTTTGGCTGTTTACAGCAATGTATTTTCGTTCCAGGCTCAGCTCTTTCAGATACCGGTAGAATTTTAAGTTGGGTTCTCGTATGGAGATCTTATATAGAAAATGATCAAGATTAAATGCAGGGTCGGTTGTTATAAGCAGGCGAATCTGATTTTCAAAAGCATCTGCAAGAATGGCAAGCTGTCCGGTATCGATCGCAGTGGGAAGAAGATCAAGCAGAAGAGATTCATCTGTTATTTTATGAATTAATTTGCCATCGGGAATATTTGCTTTAGCGGTCTGTTCCGTAGAAATAAGTTTTTTGAGAATAACTGGAAGCGCAATGGCAGTTTTTGCGGTTCTGTTATTCTCCAGAGGTAGAGAATTGGAAATGGTGCTGAGAAGCTGCAGAAGTTCTTCTGTTGGAATAGCCTGGCAATGAGTTGAGGTATCAAGAAGAAAAAAAGCGTTATATGCCCGATCAGATACTGGCATTACCCTCCAGGAATAATCATTTATTAGCGGTAACAGCAGGTCCGAAAGTTGCGATTCTGGTTTTTGAAACTGGGTTTTGTCTTTTGAGAGATAATGGCGGAATACAAATGTGGAACGCTGCATATTGGGAATGCTGTCTGTAACCGGAGGTATTAAAAGGTGACCTTTTTCCCGATTCATCCAATGATTCAGCCTCAGCTGGCAGAAGTGAGAAAGTTCAACATCAGGAAAATTGATCTCCTTATGCTGAATACCGGTCAGTGAAAAAACCGATGAACGAATAATTTCATCAATTCTGAAAAGTGCCTGAAGTTGCTCAGAAAAAGTAACGAACTCATTAAAATGGGAAGCCTCTTTCTGAAGATAGTTAAACCAGAGGCTTTTCTTTTCAGATTTACTGACTGGTGCTTTTGAAAGCAAAATCCCCCAGTTTCGGATAATGTTTCGATCCCAGGATTGCAATTCAAATGACGTTTCTGTCGGTAATTTGAGTAATTCTCTGGCGATCCCCAAAAGTTTGTCCTGGTAAGTTTCACTTAATAGTGACGTTGAAAGCATATATACGCTTCGGTCGAATTGCGAAGACGGCAAACTGTTCGAAAATTGTCCGGTTTGCACAGGCAGTGCTATTTTTTTTACTTCTTCGGCAAGGGTCAGTGATTCTCCGTGATGGGCTGCGTGCTCGGAAAGGACGATTAAAAGGCGCCGAAGAGAGCGCTGGCCGTTTAAAAAAATGGGCTCTGAGAGATCAACTTTTTTAACAGATAAATATTGATGAATGTAATTCTGCAGTTCACGGTTTGAGTGAACCCATTTACCTACAATACGTGCGGCAATTTGGTATGTAACGGGATCAGATGCTCTGAAGAAAAAGAGTATGAATGGAGTAAGGGAGGTGTGAAACAAGCCTGAGTTGTAGATAGCCTGAAGCCGCAGGCGAATTTCCTCTCGATCACTCAACTCCTGCCAGTTACTCCATGCTTTTTGAATCTCTTCGGTTCCACAGAGCTCAAACAGCTTTTCTCTGGTATTAACCACGGCGTATCCGTTTTCAGCTGCATTAGAGATGATTTCCATTAAATTCGGTCCTGATGGAGGAGCTGATTGAATTGAATCACGTAAAAATTCGGAAAGAGATTTTTTCATAGTCAGGTGATACGATGAATGGAATTAATTTGCACTTCGTACAGCGGAGTATATTTATTAGCGTTGATATTAACCGGGCTTAACTATTTGTGTACAATTTTACGGTTTGATATCCACAGATGAAAGTTTGGGCAATGAATCTTACATTGGCCATAGATTTCGGGACAATGCCCAACTAAAATGAACCTGAATTCCTGAAAGAAATAAAAAAGACTTTTATCAAAATTTTCTTCTGCTGATTGGCCTGCAGAATCACGTGATTTTGTGAGTTTCGGTAATATCTGGATAAGTGCGTATTGAAAACGAATAGACTTCAAATTAACAACCGAATCAAATCCGGAGCCTGAATGATCATTTTTCTATGGCTGCTTCTGATTGTGGCTCTCATCGTATGGCTAACTGCCCGTTGGAATGTGCATCCTTTTCTGGCACTACTTTTTGGGGCGATAGGTATGGGGTTTTTGGCGAGGCTGGAAACCATTGTGCTGATTGAAAGCATTGGAAACGGATTTGGTTCCACACTTCAGAGCATCGGCATTGTAATTGCGGCCGGCGCGATTATCGGGGAATATCTGGATCGCAGCGGCGGGGCAAAAGTGCTGGCGAATAATATCCTTGAAAAAGTTGGAGAGAAAAACTCACCGCTCTCCATGAGCCTGACCGGCTACATCGTATCCATCCCTGTTTTTTGTGATTCTGGATTTATCGTGCTTTCGGCCCTGAACAAAGCGATTGCGAAACGTACAAAGATCTCGCTCGCGGTACTTGCCGTGGCACTGGCATCCGGCCTCTACGCCACTCATGTGTTTGTTCCGCCCACTCCGGGGCCACTTGCAGCAGCGGCTACTCTCGGGGCAGATATTGGCCGTGTATTAATACTGGGGCTGATTGTTTCTGTCCCCGTCATGGCGGCCGCGCTGATCTGGGCATTAAAGTTTTGTGGCAAGTATCGGGTGGAATATGAATTGTCGGAAGTAAAGACTGAAACCAACTATCCATTACCATCCTTTAAAGCTGCGGTTGCGCCTATTTTGATACCGATTATTCTGATTGCTTTAAAATCGATCGCTGAATATCCTACGGCTCCGCTTGGAGAAGAAGTGGTGTTTAGCACCCTGGTCTTCCTGGGCGATCCTATCATCGCGCTGCTGATTGGTGTCGGGTTTGCGCTGTTTATGGTGACCGGGAGCCGTAAAAAAATACAGAACCAGTGGCTGGAAGAGGCGCTGAAAAAAGCTGGAATCATCATTCTGATAACCGGTGCCGGCGGAGCATTTGGGGCTGTGCTACGAGAGACCGATCTGAGTGAATTTGCCGCGCAATTTGCCTCAGCCGGTGGGTTGGGCATGCTGATCCCATTCCTGATTGCCGCATTTCTGAAAACAGCGCAGGGATCCTCCACGGTAGCCATTATCACGGCGGCGGCCATTTGCGCTCCGCTGGTTGAGCCGCTTGGCCTTGATTCCACAAACGGATTGGCACTTGCCGTGCTTGCTATCGGAGCCGGCTCACTTACCGTATCGCACGTAAACGACAGCTATTTCTGGGTGGTAGCCAAATTCTCCGAAATGGATACCGCAACCGCGCTCAAAACTCATACCATCGCCACTTTGATTATGGGAATCACAGGTTTGATTGTAATACAGATTATGGCCTGGATGATTTTGTAACTGGAGAGAATTAACAATCAAGCGAGAGTTTTTCTGTATAGAATAACAATCCGAATGTTTACCGATTTAACTTCAATTATCCAGACCTGCACACATTTCGGGCCGCATATTACGATTTGAAACCCGTCTGGCAGGTTTTAATTTCAGATAACTGCCAGGGATTTATCAAAATTAATTGCATGCTACTGAACAGTGTGGGCAATTCGCGATGAATCACAAACCAATACAATTTTGAAAGTGGTTCCGCTGCCAACCTCGCTTTCCACCTCGATTGTTCCCCCCATGCTTTCTATCTGATTTTTGGTGATGTAAAGACCAATTCCTTTTGAATCTTCGTTTTGATGGAAGGTATTATACATACCAAAAATACGTGTGCCATGTTTCTCAAGGTTAATACCCAGTCCATTATCGCTAACTGTGAGCACGGGTCCGGATTCATTTTCTTCAGTTAAAGAAATTCTGATGACGGGGTTTCTGTCCGGGTGCCGGTATTTAATAGCGTTAGATATCAGATTCAGAAGAATACTTTCCATATATACAGGATTATATTCAATCCAGAAATCATCGGGGATGGAGACATCAAACTGAACATTATGTATGATGATTTCGGTAGATAAAATCTCTTTTATTTTGCTGAAGCAATCTAAGAGATTAATGCGGCTGATATTTTTTGTTGAACCCGCCTGTTGATCAATAATCTTATTCAAATCATTAATCGCTTCATTTAGCCTGTTCGAAGCCATATTCAAATAGGTTAAAAGCTGCATTTTTTCTTCTTCCGAATTCTCAGCTTCATAAAGTGACAATAGCGATGATATATTACCGGCATGGTTCCTGAGATTGTGAGATACAATATGGGCAAAATTAAGGAGCCGGCTGTTTTGTTCCCCCACAATGTCCATGGTTTTATTTAGTTCATGCTCTTTCTGTTTCTTTTCGGTGATATCTGTTATATATCCATGCCAGATTACACTTTCATCCTCTTTTTTTTCTGGACGGGCTTTGCCTCTAAGCCAACGCAGACCTTTTTCAGGTAAATTCACCCTATAATCCATTTCCCAGTTTTGAAGGGTATTGTAAGATTTGTTGATTGATTTAACTACCAGGTCGAGATCATCTGCATGAATTCTATCAATTGCTTTAGCTGCACTTTCCTTAACCTTATCAGGATGGATTTCATAAATATTGGCAAACCCCGTGCTTGCAAAGGGAAAAGAAGAGCTGCCGTCCGGCAATTGATGAAACTGGAATATTGCGCCCGGTACCTGCTCAGACAATTTTCTGAGTGTTTCATCACTTTTTCTAAGTTTTTCTTCGGCTACTTTTCTTTGAGTAATATCAGAAATCGTAACAAGAGCACTTTCTATTTCACCCTCTTCATTCCAGAGTGGCGTATAGAATGCCTGTGCCCAGCCGCTTTTGGAGTTTTTTTCAACTTCAAAATAGTAATCATTTGATTTGGCAGACTTACCATTCAGAGCGTTTTTTATAAAATCGAGGATTTTGTATTGCCTTACATGAGGAAACATCTCATCAGGTTTTTTACCCAAAACTTCACTTTCCTTAAACCCGCTGATTTTCTCCATCATTGAGTTCCAGTATATGTAGCGGAACTCAGAATCAACTACATAAATGCCTTCTGAGGTGCTGCTCAAGAGCTGGTCATAAAAATTACGCGTTTCTTTTAGCTTAAGTTCAGCGTGCTTTCGCTCAGTTATGTCACGCATTATGCCATCTACGCCCACAACCTCTCCTGCCTGATCTCTGATAATAGTTGCGCTGACAGATGTATGTACAATTTTATCATCTTTATTAGCAAGACGAATCTCAAAATCACACACCACACCATCTGCTTTCAGTTTTTTTATAAGATTTTCCCGGTCTTTCTGCCGGTAGTAAAATCTGTTAACAGGCGAACCGATAACTTCTGCTCGTTTATAACCCGAATACTTTTCAATGGATGGGCTTATTTCAGTTATAATGCCATCTTTGCTGGTGCGATAGTATACATCCTGTATGTTTTCAAAGATAGAACGGTATTTTTCCTCGCTCTCCTTCAAAGATTTCTCCGCTTCAATTTGCGCTGTTACATCTCTTGATATGCCAAACGTTCCAATAATCTTGTTTTTATTATTGAACATCGGCAGTTTCGTTGAAGAGACCCACTTTTTTGAGCCGCCACCTTCAGGTTGTCCTTCTTCTTCCAGCTTGCCCACTAATGGCTCACCGGTATTCAGAATATTTTTTTCATCTGTGATGGCTTGCTTTGCATGTTCTTCATCAAAAAAATCATAATCGGTTTTGCCAATGGCATCTTCAGGAGTTGATAATTTAAATTTATCGGCGCAGTCCCGGTTAATTTTTATAAACCGGCTTTTGAGGTCTTTGAAGTAAATGCTATAGGGAAGCCGATCCATTAAAAGATTTAATAGATATGAATCGTCAAACTCAGGTTCATTCTCAGAATCTGGATGTTCAATCAGGAGCTGCCCCGCTATCCTCAAAGGGTCTTTATGATCTCTTTCAATTACGTCCCCACTGCATACCACTTTGTAATGCTCTCCATCAATTTTCCTAAGATGTGCATTAAACTCAAAGGGATATCTTTCGTCTGACTTAATAAATGTTTGAATTTTATCTTTGATAAGTTGTCGGTCAGGTTTGGAAAAAAGCTCAAGCCATTCATCAAAAGTTATGGATCGATTTTCTGCAGACAGATTTAAAAAACCAAGAATCAACTCACTCAGCCGAACAGTGTTCGTCTGAACATCCCATTCCCAAAAGCCAGCTTTAGGAAAAGTTAATGTTGAATTTCTGTTATTGTTCATAATGAGGGCAAAAATAAACGTACCTGAATCGGAGCAAAAGAAATATTGAGCCGAAAACAACCTGGGGCAATATTTTATCGGCTAAAAAGTAAAAGACTTGAATTTATCATTGTAATTATTTACAGCCTTTAATCCTGCAGACGGAGGGAGTCGGTTTCCATTTCCAAACCAGTGGTATCGGTGACAGATAATTGATTATTATTTATTGCATTAATTAAGCTATCGAAACTGCTGATATTCATATCAACACCCTGGATTGAGGGTAACGTATCAGGTTGTTCTGTTTCCAGGGAAGTGGCATCAGGTATCTCCACATCTTCAGGGGGCTGATAGTAAGTATTACCGCTAAGGTGAGTCATTTGTTTTAAAATCCAAAAGCTTCTCTCTTCAGTATAGGGTGAAGGTGGGTGTACACGCATGCGTTTAGGGCTGGGGAGAACGGCGGCAAGCCGCGTAGCCATTTCAGGATCAATGGAACGTGCGGGTATATCATAAAATTCGTTGGATGCTTTCCCAATACCAAAAATGCCGGGACCAAATTCAGCTATGTTCAGGTATACCTCAAGGATCCGCTCTTTTGGCCATAAAAGCTCAATTAAAACAGTTATTCCCGCCTCAATTCCTTTGCGGAAGAATGTTTCGGCAGGGGTAAGATAAAGGTTTTTAGCCACCTGCTGTGAAATTGTACTTGCTCCCCGGACTCGTTGTCCATGGCGTCGTTCATCCCAGGCCTCCTGAATCGATTCTACATCAAACCCCCAGTGTTCCCAAAAATGCTGATCTTCTGATGCGATAACAGCCCATTTCATATGTTCGGGGATTTCATCAGCCGGCACCCAATAGTCATTCAGATTGTATCGCTCAGAGTTAAGTTCATCCCAGTTTTCCTGCAATGTAAAACTCGTAAAAGATGGATTGATCCAGCGAAGAGCGGTTATGGAGATTAGTAAAAGCAGAAACAGACCCAGTACTGCAGATAAAACAGCGATGACATACACTCGTGGCCGCAAATAAAAGGGTTTACTGGGGGATGTATGATTATTTGCTGAATCCATATTTCTATAACTCTTTCAAATAAAATTCTGTTTCATAAAAAAGGATACCGCAGCCTCTCTTGACATTTTTTGCACACGATTAGATCGGATTTCTCATCCGGGTTAGTAACTCAGCCCGTGCAGACGATTACCAATATACATTATAAAAAATAAACCCGGCTGATGGACCGGGCTTACAAATGGAAAATAGATTTTGAGAATATTAAATCATTCTTGCTTCGGAACCGGTGCGTCCCAGTGCGGTATGTCCGCGGATGCATCTCCGGTCATCAGGTAGGTGTCGAACCATCGTA
>CAYOLE010000009.1:0-5479 GCA_964404705.1 uncultured Rhodohalobacter sp.
AGCCCTGTCAAGCTGGTGTGGACAATCGCTGATAGCATGCCAATATCAGCCTCATCGGTTCCGCAAGACTGAAGCAAAGCGACACATAAAATTAATGGGAATACATAGAGTGCAATATTTTTCATAGTAATTAGTATAAGTCGATAAGATTTTTTTAAGCCAATAATTAATTACAGATAATATAAAATAATTCAGTCAAAACATTTTAACGATTGCACCTTCTCGTAAGACTTAAATATTATTTTATGGTGAGTGTTTTTGAAGTGGATTATATTCGTTAGTTTATATAGACTGATTTTAAATAAGGGATTTACTATTACTCCGCAATATAGACGAAGTTAAAATAATGTTACTTGTCGTAAATCAAATCGAAAAATCATTTGAAAAAGGTAAACCTGTGGTACACCAGGCTACTTTTCATGTGGGAAGAGACGAGATTTTTGCTTTACTGGGCCCCAGCGGATGTGGTAAAACCACCACCCTGCGTCTCATATCGGGTTTTGAAAAGGCCGACGCCGGACAGGTAATTTTAAACGGACAGTTACTGTCGTCTAAAGATACTCATATGCCTCCTCAGAAACGGGGCATTGGTTTTGTTTTTCAGGATTATGCCCTTTTTCCCCATCTGACCGCACTCGAAAATGTTGCATTCGGTCTTTCCAAATTACCAAAACATAAACGCGACGTATTTGCCGAAGAGGTGCTTTGCCGTACAGGTATGGGAGAATTTAAGGATCGGGGTCCGGCGGAACTTTCCGGAGGTCAGCAGCAAAGAGTGGCACTAGCCCGGGCTATCGCACCTGAGCCTGAGCTCATTTTGCTGGACGAGCCGTTTTCTAATCTGGATGCTATGCTCCGGACGGTAACGCGAAAAGAGGTACGGTCTATCATAAAAAAGGCGCGAATGAGTGCCATACTGGTTACTCATGATCAGGAGGAAGCATTATCTTTTGCTGATCGGGTAGGGGTAATGAATGAGGGACGAATTGAACAAATTGGCACACCAGAAGAGGTTTACCATAAGCCAAAAACTAAATTTGTAGCTCAGTTTTTAGGCAAGACCAATATTTTTGAGGCAGATGTAGATGATTCCGACCATGTGGATACCAACCTTGGTTTTATGCGATTGAATTGTCGTGCCAGGGGGCGGATCACCTGTTCAATACGTCCGGAGCACCTCACCATTGAAAAGCCAAATGGTACAACAGATGAGTCTCGCCTGGGAATTATTGCCGCCCGGGAATTTAAAGGGCATGATATCACCTACCATGTAGAATTTGGCGGTGATCGTTATATCGTACATACAGATAACAGAGTAGTGTTTGAACCAAGTGATGAAGTGGTGGTGAAACCTCTTGAACCTGCAGTAGTTCTCCAGGATTCCTGATAGACATCATGCAAAAGTTGCAGAGCTGCATTTTAAAAAAGTAGTACACCCATAAGTTAAACGCTGAGATTTTGTTAAATCCTATCTGAATATCTGTAATTTCAGAGGTATGAAAATTTATACCACCCAATATGTTTTCAAGAGAGATTTGTAACGCAATTCCGATTTGCCTGTATCGTACCGAAGCTAAATTCTGGAACATCCAAAAAATACATGATCTGTAAAATAGCATGCATAGGACTATGTATTCTCTTCTGTCCTTTTAACGCTTACTGTCAATTGATATACGGTAGTATTACAGATGCTGATACCGGTGAACCTCTTTCTTCGGCAACAGTTTTACTCGAGGGAACGTATCGTGGTACTATTGCAAATATGGATGGTGAGTTTTCCCTGGAGATCAATCAATTTCCGGCTGTTTTGTTAGTGCAATATATAGGATATGAGTCTGACCGAATTGAAATTGACAGTTGGCAAAGCGACACTCTTAGCATAGAACTTGAGCATTCAGTAACCGAAATGGAAGAGATTATTGTAACGGATCATGATCCCGGCATTTCAATAATGGAGCGTGTAATTGAACGAAAAAAAATATGGATAGCTGACTTAGAAACATACGAGGTAGACGCTTATACGCGCCAGGTATTAAGAAATGATACATCTATTGTATCTATAACCGAAAGTGGTACACGATCTTTCTGGCATGCTAAAGAAGGCCACCGGGAGGTACAGCTCTATCAGCGCCAAACAAACAACATTGGAGAGAATCAGAATTTTGCCGGGGTACGTTTTCTGCCAAACTTTTACGAGGATAATATTAGGATAACAGGATTTAATGTGGTTGGAATTACCCATCCCAATGCTTTGCACTTTTATGATTTCCAACTGTTGGAAACATTACAGATTGATGGGCAGCCGGTTTACAAAATCGAAGTGATACCTAAGCGTAGGCTGCAACCGCTATTTGAGGGTGTGGCATACATTCTTGGTGGCGAGTATGCCTTGCTCGAGGTAGATGTAAAGCCAAACGATGTAGTCACGTTTCCGCCGCCTATCCAGGAATTCGATCTTACATATCGTCAGCAGTTTAATAGTTTCGGTGAAAACTTCTGGTTACCGGTTGATATGCACGTGCATGGTACAATCAGGATTTCGATGATTGGGCTGAGTTTTCCATTAATACGATTTAGTCAAACCGCTAATTTGTCTGAATACAAAATAAATGTAGAGTTGCCGGATTCGCTATACCAGAAAGATCAATTGTTCAGCAGAGCTGAAACAGATACTGTTGCGGATTTTTCCCATCGCCTGATACCACTTACTGATGAAGAGCAACTCGCATATGAAACCATTGACAGTACCGATACGCTGGAACAAGCATTTGAACCCGAAGGATTTCTTGCAAGGATGGTAATGGATGATGATGAATCTTTTGGAATGGGGTCCGGTAAGATATTACCTGCAGGTATAGGTATTGAGGGGAGATTTAACAGGGTTGACGGCTTTAATGTTGGATTAAATTATGAGAAAGAAATTCGTGCGATTGAGTTGGAAATTTCCAATTACGTAAGCTATAGTTTTCACGCAAAGAGCATAAACTATGGAGCGACATTTCGCCAAAAACTCCCATTCAGGGGAAGACATTCACAATATTTTTTAAAAGGGTCATTTGATAATGATATCAGGCCAAGATCTGTTGGCAGTTTATACGCGGGTTTCATGAATACAACGCAGTCATTAGTAGGTGGCACAGATTATTTCGATTATTACCGAACTACTGAATTTTCCGGAGGAATTGAGATACAGCGAATACTGCCACGGACAAATCTATCAATACAATTCAGTAGCAAGGACGATCGCTCAATAATGACCACAACTGAATCTGTTTACGATTACAGTTTATTTGGCTTACATCAGAGCCGTCCGGCAAATAATGAAATTTGGGACGGGAAACTTAATCTTATACAATTTGAACTTAACCTGAATAGATTCCAATTCAATTATGGAGTAAGCGGAAGTCGTGCGGCCCGGTTGGTTATAGAACACTCAAACTCTCAGCTTGGAAGTGATTTCGAGTACACTTCAATAAATATATCTGCCAATTGGAACTTAGAAACTTTATTCAGCCGGCGTCTATTTCCAAACACCTTCGATCTGCATCTGTCTGCGGGACATGCAATGGGTGAGGTGCCCCCACAACGTTTGAATATTACAGATGGACCGATGGGCAGATTTTCGCCATTTGGTACATTAAAGACAATAAGTGGGGGTGCCTATGAGGGCAGCACTTACTGGTTAATAACAGGAGAGCATAACTTCAGAACCATACCTTTCGAAATTATGGGTTTGCGTAGCCTGGCTGACCAGGGAATGGGAATAATATTATTTGGCGGTGCCGGATATTCAGCTGTTGAAAACAATCTGTATGAATTTATGCCTGTTACTTCAGATGGAGTTCACTCTGAAGCGGGTATAAGTTTGAATAGTATATTTGGCATTCTCAGAATTGATTTTGCAAAGCGGCTGGATGCACCGGGAAGTTATATCGGTTTTAGTCTTCCAAGGTTTTTTTAAAAGTAAAAAAGAAGCAGTAAGGCAATGGGTAAGTCATGCTATTTGTATTATCAGAACTTTTTTTGAAAAAAGGGAAATCAAAACTCCGATACTGAATAATAATATTACTGAAAATCTGATGAATTGATCAGAGAATTCGTACTTAAAAAGCAGTGGCAGGTATACTGATTAAGTGTGAAGCGAGTCTCAAAATAATTGAGAAAACCTGTGGAAAATAAAAAAGGCGAACCATTTGGCTCGCCTTTTAAATTCTTAAATGTTAACTCTGAGTTTAGTACTCAACAGGGTCAACCGCCTGGTGTTCTTGCGGTGTGAATTGATATGGATTGAGCGGATGTGTTTCTGCCCGTCTGTTTCTCTCACAGCCTGGTGTATCTGCATCACGTTCGTTCTCGGCACATGGAGTTGGAGCTTTACCCAGTCCACGGCTTTCAATTCTATCTTCGCTGATTCCATTTTCCTGATAGAAATCAACTACAGCATTTGCCCGTCGCAAACTAAGTCTCAGGTTATACTGGTCTCCACCAACGTGATCAGTATAAGCATCTACGCGAACTCTGAATGCCGGTACTTCGAGAAGTCTCTCAACATTTTCAGCAAGACTTTGAGCTGCTGCATTTGTAATGTCTGAACGGTCAAAGCCAAAGTTGATAGTTGCCAATTCCTCAATGTATGGAGGATCATTAGGATCAAGCGGATCGGAACCTATTTCTATTTCCTGTCCGTCAGCAAAACCATCACCGTCAGTATCTGGATTCAGCGGATCAGATTCATATTCTTGCACTTCTTCGCCATCAGTAAGTTCATCACCGTCAGTATCGGGATTCAGGGCATCAGTGTAATATTCATTCACCTCTTCACCGTCTGTGAGTCCATCGCCATCTGAATCGTTGTCGAGAGGATCGGTATCATATACATTTACTTCGTCACCATCCGAAAGTTCGTCACCGTCAGTGTCTGGATTCAGAGAGTCAGTACCATACGTATTTATTTCCTCGTAATCATTTAGACCGTCGCCATCTGTGTCAGGATTTAATGGATCTGTTCCATGAACAAAAATTTCGTCGTAGTCATTTAATTCGTCACCATCTGTGTCTCGTTCCATGAGTTCTTCATCGGTGAGTGTCAAAAGCCATTCAAGAGTTACGGGATCTGGTTCTTCTCCCGGTCCGCTGGAGCCGCATCCATAGAAGGTTAAGCCTGAAATTAGGAGGGCAGTTAAAATATATTTTGGTGGTTTAAGCATAAAATTCCTCGGTACGGTTAGTAATAAATTTCGGTACGGTTAGTAATAAATTGTAGTACATAGTCTAAAAGATGACAGGCCTAAAATACAGAACTAAAACGCTCAAACAAAAGCTTTTTTTGGGATCTATTTAGAATTCACCTTATCTTTTATCGATTTAAATTATGGGGCTATAGCTCAGCTGGCTAGAGCGTCGCGCTGGCAGCGCGAAGGTCCGGGGTTCGACTCCCCGTAGCTCCACTTATATTCTGAGGCCCAGCCGTATTTTTCTT
>CAYOLE010000009.1:5579-33527 GCA_964404705.1 uncultured Rhodohalobacter sp.
AGCTGGATACAAAATCATACTTCATCAACACAAGTTTGTGATATTGCGAAGCAATGCTTCGCGGGTTCGACTCCCCGTAGCTCCACTTATATTCTGAGGCCCAGCCGTATTTTTCTTTATCTGAGCTGGATACAAAATCATACTTCATCAACACAAGTTTGTGATATTGCGAAGCAATACTTCGCGGGTTCGACTCTCCGTAGCTGCACTCTATTTATTATTCTTGCAGAGTGATAATATTTCTTATCCCGATTATATTTTCATGCATTACTCTGTCGCAGCTTGCAAAATAGTCCAGCAGCGAAGGCCTTCATTTGTAAAGGCAATTATTTCGTTATTTCCGTCATCATACAGATCGGCTACAAGTGGATGTTGCATGCCTGTTGTTGGGAGGCCGTAAATTCTCTGTTCTGTAAGAATATTCCATGCATAGAGGCGGCCAAAATCAGCAAGTGCAAGAATCTCGGTTTCCTGGTCTTGATTTATATCGACAAGCAGTGGGGCAAATTGTCCGGAGGAAGGCTGTCCCAGCGATTTCGTAAACTGGAGTTCACCTTCCATGGTATATAAAAACACAGAACCGTTACTGCTTTGAACAACTATCAAATCTTCGCGATAAAATCCATTCTCACCGTTCAACAGCACATTTTCTTCAATTGCAGGTTGTGCATTTAGTCCGTCTGATGAAACTTGAAGCATTTGCACTATCTTCGATTCTTCACTGACAAAGGATGCCAGCGATTCATCAAATAATGCCGTCGTTCCTATTGTATATAGATTACCGTCTCTGCCTGCGCCAAACAAATGGTTTTCATGAGACCCGGGAGATCCGTGAAGAGGTGTATCAAGAAAAACAGGGAAACCATCACGAACTTGTCCGTTAATTCTCCAGCCATGAATTGTATTTTCAGCAGTAACGAAGAGCGATCTCTCATTTTCGATAGTGGCAATGAGCGGTTTATCGTTAATAACAGCGTTAACGCTTTGAGGCCAGCCCGATACTGCCTCTCCACTGGAGTTTAAAACATGAAGGTTTCTGTCTGCTGTACCCACTATTATCTCCGCAATTCCATTACGAGTAATGTCCTGGATTGTGAGTGGGGTTGTAATTGTTTCATTGAATGAAATTGGAAAATTTGGCAGCATGTCACCATTCATATTCCAGGCATACACATTGTTTCCAGCCGCCTGTAAAATTGAATTTTGATTGTTGCCATACCAATCATAAACAACGGGAGGTCCAACAGGATTTTCTCCATTTGTATCAAGTTGCATAACTTCCGTGCCATCTGTAGCGAGTACATAAACGGATCCATCATCGGTAGAAAAAATAATTTCATCGCGTGAATTTGCTGTAATATCAGCGAGAACAGGTATTCCGGTAATTTCATTTGATGATACCGGAAAAACCCAGCGTTCACGGTACGGCTCATCCGTAACTTCTCGCTGATAAGAGAAAATATCTATTTCCGCGGATAATCCATCATCTGATGCTGTGGATGATATTACGAGCAAATCAAGATTTGATGTCAATGCTCCAAAGTAATTTTGCGGATGGAGCCATGGCTGCACATAGGTTCCAAATTGGCTCGCATCAATATAGGTTATAGAGCTTAATTCAGAGCTTAGGTCATCTCTCACCATCATATAATCATCATCGTAGTGCATGACTCTGCGGCGATTTGCATCTCCGGATACACTTTCTGCCAAACCTCGTCGTTGTGCCAAAACTGCCACATCATCGCTGATATAAAGATGGAAGCTGGTCATCTGGTTTAACTCTGAGCCAATGAGTTTGCCCAGCCATTTGCTTTCTATTAAATAGGTGTCACCATCGCGTGTAACGCCATCGCGATCAGCAAGGGAATTAAGTTCAGATTGTAGTTCAGCGGCATTGTTCAGGTGTCTTAAAAACATGAACTCACTTGTGCTTTCTGCACCAGATTCTGCAAATGATACAAAAGCAACTTCATCATTAAGGGTGGCAGCGATTCGCCGCCAAATGTCAGGATTTTCAATTATGTGCTGATCCATCTCAAGCGTTGGTTCCTCTCCGTTTGGCGGAACACTGCGTGGTTCGAGCTGAAGAATTGAAAAAGCTGCCGCATTCGTTGAAATATATCTGTCCAGTACAAAATCTCCGGGTGCGGAGCGAATTCCCCGCAAAAGCGCCGAGGGATTTTCGCCAAGAGTTAGGCTGCCTTCAAGGTTCCAGTCCCAGTCAAATCCCTCATTGTCTTTCATGGTAAAGGCGATAGGCTCTCCTCCATCAAATATGTTATGAAGGCTGGGGCGGTACGTTACCTGTGCCAGCTGCATAACCCATTTGTCAAGTGATTGAGTGTTTGTAATAAATGTACCGGGCTCAAGATGATGGTCATCTAAATTCATTGCAGTGCTATCTCCGGAGATCGTTCGAAGTGAGTGTTCAATGCCAAGACTGGATTCGGAGAAAATAATGTAGTTATCCACATCCACGACAAAAATCTCCCGATCAGACATAAAGAACTTTTCGATTGTATATCTGCCAAACTTGTATCGATTTTGAGCGAAATCCTGCTGGTAATTAGCCTTCAAGTAACTCAGAAGACCATCTACAGGTTGAACTACCCAGAGGGGCTGCCAGTCGTTAGAAGTGTCTGGGTAAAGAATAATTGCCTCAACTATCGCATTTCCAGCGGCTGCCTCCTCAATATCAGCTGTTAATTCTACAGCAGAGGGTGTGATATCATCGAACATAGGGGAATAAGGAGAATCTAATATGTCGAATATCGTGCTGTTTGGCTGTGGCACTATTACAAATGGAGCATGGTTGGGAACAAGACCGGCCCAATGATCTGTTCCACGGTTACAACCGGATAGAAATAAGAATAGCAACAGAGGGGAAAAGAAAAATACCAAATTCAGATTTCTTGTAACTTGCACAGACTATTATAATATGTTTGTTATGAATAAGTTAATAGCATAGCTTATTGAATAATCAGGTCATTTGTTCCTGTTGATTTCAATGCAACAAGGTAAAAACTTTTCTGTTAATGAGTTTTCTGAATCCGTTATTTTTGATTGCGCTGATATCGATCGGCATACCACTTCTAATCTATCTTTTAAATATCCGTAAACCAAAGCGGATACGTTTTTCTACGCTTGCTTTTTTTGATTCTCTTAAAAGCTCATCACTTCGCAAGATTAAATTAAAACGCTGGCTGCTTTTAGCTCTGCGTACTCTTGCAGTAGCCGCACTGGCTTTAGCCCTTGCCAAACCTTTTTTACCCTCCGGTTTAGGATTAATGTCTGATGGAGAACCAGCAGTTGTAGGTATTATGATTGATAATAGTCCCGGAATGAATCAAATTGATCGCTTTGGGCCATACATCGAACAGGCAAGAGAACTCGCATCAGAAATTATCAGCTTACAGGATAATGATAATAGTTTTGCCCTGAATATTACTCACGGTGAACCGCTTAGTCTGCCTTTGCTTTCAAAAAACGCGGCAGATCGTGAGATTCAGCAAGTAGAAACGGCAAATGCTGGTAATTATTTGGCAGAAAATATGCAAAATTTAATCGGCCAGCTCAAAACTGCACCTGAGCCAAATAAAATATTGTATGTAATTACTGACGGCCGCGAAAGCCAGCTTGAATCTCTTCGGGAACTTGAGGGTGATGACCGTTATGAAGATCTGCATGTTAGATTGATAAAGCTGGGAGAGGCAGATCCATCAAATACCGGCATTCGTGACGTTGAGGTTAGAGCTTTAGATGATGGGAATCTGCTGGCGGCAACTGTACATAATTATGGTACTCAGGCAACAGGAAATCAGTTCTTTAATTTTTATCTCGATGATGAGCTTATAGCTCAACAGGCGTATGATATAGAACCAGGCACGGACAGGGATTTTCAGTTCGAGATACCTGTAACAGACCAGCGTTTTTTGAAAGCGGAACTTGAGATAGAGGGCGATGAACTTTCATTTGATAATAAATTTTATGCAGCCATTAAACTTCCTGAACAGCGGAGAGTATTGGTGGTGAACGATAATTCTTCATCGGGAGGCGATTTTCGCTCCTATTTAAGGCCTCTTCTTGAAGCCGTCTCAGAAGAAAGTGATCGATTGATATTTAATTTTGAAACTGTGGATAATCTTACACCCGATCAATTTGAAGAAATGGATGCTATTGTATTAGACGGGGTTCGCTCGATACCGGATTATTTATCACAGGCGATTATAGAACGTGTACAGGAAGGGAGTGGCTTGCTTTTATTGCCGGCCTCTGACGGGCGAATTGACAGTTACAACCGCCTGCTTGGCATAAGCAATGCCGGCCGATACAGTAACCTGGTTGGAAGTTATGGATCTTTTCAAAGTTTTGACCAGCTCGCGGCTCCACATCAGGGGCATCCCATATTAGATGCCATGTTCGACGTAGAGGAGGGTGATGATTTACGTGTAAACCTCCCGGAACTGTTTTATTACTACAGGATAAATACAATAGATGGTCAGTCTTCGACCCCGGTTTTAACCTCCCGTGCCGGTAATGTAATTTTAAATGAAACAACAGTGGGGAGCGGTACCTTAATCTATTCCGCTATCGGCAGTGATCCGGGTTGGTCAAATTTTCCTATTAAGCCACTATTTGCGCCCTTGTTTTACAGAACGGTAGACTATCTTGCCAGCGGAGAGGGAGCGCAGCTGAACAACCACAGGCTGGGAGAACCGTTTGAGCTTACATTAGCTGATGCCTCTTCAGGCAGTGTTGAGCTCGTGTTCAATGATGAACCGATCATCCCCACAACCAGGCAAACTTTTTCCGGCCTCAATATTTTTTACCAGGGAGCAGAATGGACACCTGGATGGGTATATGTGCAACATGGCGAGGAAAAAATGTTACATGCTGTGAATCAGAATACAATGGAATCATCTTTGATAGCGTTAAACCAACAAGAGCTGGATCGATTACTTGAATCGATTTTTCAGAACTACAGCATTCAAATGCTTGATGGTGACCACGAACTGCTGATCTCTGAAATGGAAACAGCCTCCCTTGGAAAAGAAATTTGGTACTGGTTTATTATTCTGGCAATCATTTTATTGTTAACAGAATCAATGGTGTCCCGTCATTATAAGGCTGAGACAATTACATGAGTATAATCACTGAAATTCATAGTTTTTTTGTGCTTCTGCTGGCGCTGTTTACGCTCGCAGCAACTTTCCTTGCACTCTATTCAATAGGGAATGCTATACGGCTGAGAAATGTAAGAATGAGTTGGAATTCCGGCAAATTGGGAGGTTATCCACTTTTTTCCACTCTTTTTGTATTGTCTGCTGTGTTCGTAGTGGCTATATCATACACCTATCAGATTGAACAATACTATGCTATTTTCGGATGCTATGCCTGGATGGGTGTAACCTGGTGGGTTTCAAGTCATCTTGCAGCCAAAACCTTTATAACCGATCATGGAATCGTAAAAAATATTAATGACCCTTCTCAAACGATAGCTTGGCATCAAATTTGCGACTATGTAGAGAAACCAAAATCACGCGGTTCTGATTATCTTTTTATGTATCAGAACATTGATAAGGAGAATGTAGCAGATCGTCATATAACAAGACTCGATCTGTTCGTTCCCGATAGAAAAGTACCTAAATTTGAAAAGATTGTGGTTCTCAAGGTCGGGAAGTTTCTTTCTCCGGTTTCCGATATCCCCTTTGATATCAAAACGATAGAATAGAAAAATAGTTTTATACACTTGATAGAAGACGTTCAAAAAAATTCATTCACAAAAGAGAAAGCCATACTTGTAGGAATTTACGGATCCGATACACCCAAGTGGCTTGCAGGAGAATATCTTGAGGAGCTTGAATTGCTGACAGATACCGCCGGAGCTGTTTGCATAGATAAAATCCTGCAAAACAGGCCACATCCCGATCCCTCAACTTATATAGGTAAGGGTAAATTAAATCAGCTGAGCACTCTTGTGGATGAAAGAGGGTCAGATTTACTTATTTTTGATGACGATCTGACAGCAACCCAGGTACGTAACATTGAAAAGATTACTAATGTAAAAGTACTGGATCGCAGCGGGCTTATTTTAGATATATTCGCTTCTCGCGCTAAAACCTCCGTGGCTAAAACACAGGTAGAACTGGCTCAGCTGCAATATCTGTTACCCCGCCTGACCCGTTTCTGGACTCACCTTTCTCGCCAAAAAGGTGGTATCGGTACAAAAGGTCCCGGTGAAACACAGATTGAAACAGACCGGCGTTTAATAGGTGAACGCATCTCAACGTTGAAAAGTAAACTGGAAAAACTGGATAAACAACGCACAACTCAGCGTAAAGGGAGATCGGGTAATCCAAGAGTAGCGCTGGTAGGCTATACTAATGCCGGAAAATCAACGCTGATGAATGCATTGACCCATACCGATGTGTTGGCAGAAGACCGTTTATTTGCTACTCTCGACTCTACCGTTCGCCGACTTGAGATTGAAAATCATGATATACTTCTATCCGATACAGTAGGTTTTATTAGAAAGCTCCCGCATAATTTAATCGAAAGTTTTAAAAGTACCTTGGATGAAGTTAGAGAAGCAGATCTTTTAGTTCACGTAGTGGATGCATCTTCTAAACTTATAGATGACTATATTGAAGTTGTTAACAGTACGCTTGATGAACTTGAGGTAACCGACTTCAAAAAAGTTATTGTATTTAATAAAATAGATCTGGTTGATCCCGCTCGATTAATGGAGCTGAAGAAAGGATTTCCCGGTGCCATATTTGTATCTGCCGAACGTTCAATAGGACTTGATAAGTTGCAGGTTCAGATTCAAAAAATGATTGAAGAGGATTATGAAACGTTCTCGTATACTGTTTCGATGGAGCATTATAAGGCAGTTGCTTTTTTACATGAGGTTGGCGTAGTTGAAAATGAACATTTCGAAGGAAATTGTGTTACAATAAAAGGAAGCATTATAAAAGCGGATCGAGACCGTTTTGAATCTATGCTTGCTAAACTGGAAACCGCAGTCATTTGACCCATTTGCTATGTTAGCTAAACAGATACTAAATGATTCTTTTACACCACTGATCTCTTCCGATAAAGCGAGCTCTGCACTTGCAAAAATGGAAGCTTGGCAATCTGCAAATATACCTGTTGTTGAACCCACAACACGGACTGTGATTGGCCAGGTAACCCTGGATATGCTTACTGATCTCCCGGATGAGTCACTTCCGATGTCGGAGTTTGACCTTGAACCCCCCATTTATGCGTATGAAAATCAGCATCTGTTTGAGGTTGCCCGGCAAATGCTTGCGAAAGAAGTACGATTTATTGCGGTTGTGGATTCATCAGAATCAGTAATCGGCATCGTTGAAAAAAAAGATCTGCTTGAAGCATTTTCAAACATGCTCAATATAGCGAACACAGGATCAGTTATCTCTGTGGAAATTGAAAAGGCAGATTACACATTAACGAAACTTGTAAATATCATCGAAACTGAAGGGGCGAAAATATTAGGCCTTACTGTGGAACATATTCCCGATTCAGAAGCTAATATCAGGATTTCAATTAAGCTCAATCTTCAGGATACATCGGCAGTGATATCATCGCTGAAACGATATGGCTATGTTACTACATCAGAAAACAGGGATGATCTGCTTCAGGTTGATATGAGCTCCCGGGCTGACGAACTACTGCGTTACCTGGATCTGTAATAAGATTTATCTAAGGAACATTGAGAACAAAATTGTACAAGTTACTATATTGACACTTGATACAATTCTCAGAACAGGTCTTCAACATTACTTCATGAACCGTATTGTACGTTTTGCACCAACGCTTTTTCTACTTTTAGTTTTACTTGTGCCCTTTGCTGCCACTGCTCAGCACGAGGTCAGAACGGGCAGTGATAACCTCCAGGTTGGAATCGATCTTTTCGAAAAAGGATTATATGCCGAAGCCGCAGCTTTTTTTAAACATCATTTAGCTGAAGAAACCACGGATCTACAGGAGACCCAGCTTGCCGCCTATTTTCATACCAGGGCTCAAACCCGGCTTGATTCTACCCGGTTAAACATACTCGCAGATCAATATGTTCAGGAGTATCCCCACAGCCGATATTCGGCTATTTTATTAAAAGAAGTTGCAGAAAGGCACAAGCAACAAGGGGATCTCGATTCTTCAATCCAGCGAATGCAACAGGCATTAAACTATCCGCAGTCTTCTTCGCGGAAAGCTGAGCTCTATTATAATATTGCCGAAACCGCAGCAGAAAACGGTCAGTACGATCTCGCGCGCGAAAGCTTTTTGGAACTGTCAGATAATTTCAGAAGCTCGGAATGGTCTCCCAAAGCACTATATGCCAGGGGCCGGCTTTATCTTGAAGAAGAAGATTATGAAAAATCATCAGAAGCCTTTGAGTTGCTGCGGGAAAGACATCCCTTCGACGAAATGACGAGACGTATCGGTACGGCGCTGGGCGAATCTTATTATCAGCAACGGCGCTACACTGAAGCGATTGAAGCCCTTGAGCGGACAATGCCGCTGCTTGATGAGGCCAATCGATCGAAAGCAGTTTATCTAACGGCAGAAAGCTACAATGCGCTGAATGATTTTGAAAACGCTACGCGATTCTACAGAATGTATATTAACCGTGCTGAAGATGAAGATCAGGCCAGAATTGCTCATTATGGTCTCGGCTGGGTCTATCATAAACAAGAGATCTACCACTGGGCAGCCGATGCCTTTGGAAAAGCAGCTGTAGGTACGGATGAAGTTGCACGAAAAGGACTCTATTACCAGGCAGTTAATAATAAGCTTGCCGGTCGATACCAGGCGGCTCTTGACGCATTCAGGCAATTTGGAGACAGGTTTAGTGATGGAGTGTTTTTTGAGCAGGCTTACTATGAATGGGCTGTTACTGCATTTGAAATTGGTAATTATGGAGAAGCAATTGATGCACTTCTGCCACTTGCCCGAAATCTTGAAGAGCTTGAAAATCCGGGGGAAGTTCTCACGTTTTTAGGCGAAGTTTATTTTGCGAATTCAGAATATACCCGCGCTTTAGAAACTTTCGAAATTGCAAGTGAAATGACTGATCTTGACGATTCTCTAAAACGACAAGCTCGTTTTCAAATGGCGTGGGTTCGGTATAGTAACCAGGCGTACCAGCAGGCACAGCCGGATTTTGAAGCAGTTTACAACGAATGGCCGCAGAGTGATTTAGGACGCGAGGCATTATTCTGGAGTGCTGATGCTCATTTTCAGCTCGATAATTTTGGACCCGCATCTTCACAATATGAAAGGTTCATCAGAGAAAATCCAAACAATGAACTAACAGGTGCAGCCAAATACGCGCTCGGCTGGGCTTATTTTAAAATGGGAGATTATGAAAACGCCACGGGTCCATTGATTGATTTTCTCGAAAACTACGATCCGCCGTCAATAGCACTTTTCCCTTTTGATACGGATACCCGTCTGAGAATTGGCGATGCATTTTATGCTCAGGGAAATTATAGCGAAGCATTAAACTATTATAACCAGACCATTGACGCTGATCCCGGTGGTGACTATGCCATGTTCCAGGTGGCCAACAGTTACTATCGCATGAATCGAAATTTTGAAGCAGTTACACAATTTCGACGCATGCTAAGAATTTATCCCTACAGCAGGCTGCGGGAACAGGCGCAATATAACATAGCTTATATTTATCTGAATACCGGTAATTACGACCAGGCGGTTGAGGAATTTCAAACAGTAATTGATCGGTTCCCCGGAACTGAATGGGCCGCAAGAGCACAATACAATATAGGTGACTCATATTATAATGCCGGCGACTACGAGCGAGCCATTGAAGAGTATACCCGGGTGCTGGAGGGATATCCCGGCAGTACGTATATACTTGAGGCAATTAACGGAATTCAATTCGCCCAGCTCTCTTCAGGGCATGAGGATCAAAGCACCGATGTTCTGGAAGAATTTTTGGACGAAAATCCCACCTCCAGTACAGCCGATCGGCTGCGATTTCGTCAGGCAGAAAATACGCTGCAATCAGGTAACTATGAAGGAGCTGTTTCGGAGTTTAGGCAGTATTTACGTATTACGAATAACGAAGCGATGATGCCGGAAGCCTACTTCAATCTGGCGGATGCTCATCTGCGAATGAATCAGCCTGATGATGCTGCGGAAGCATATCGTACTATTGTTGATGATTTTCCGGATTCAGATCGCGCAGCGCCTGCTCTCGCTGAATTGGGTCAGATACTGCTTGAGAAAGGTGAATATAATGATGCCCGCGCAGCTTTTGAGGAACTTGCTGATAAAGACGCAAGGTTTGAACAGGAGGCTTACCTTGGCATAGGTCGCGCCAATCTGGGTATAGGGGATACAAGTGCTGCCCGTCAAAATTTTGAGCATGTACTCTCCATTAACGATGGAAATGATGCTGCAAGAGTTGGCCTTGGAAAAGTTCTGATGGAAGATGGACGTAACGAGGAAGCCCGGCGGTTTTTCTCTATGGTTGCCGATAATAATACAACCGAAGTTGGGGCTGAAGCTCAATATTTGCTTGGGCAAACCTATATGGAGGCTGGAAATCGCGAACAGGCTCTCGAAGAGTTTTCCAAAGTTCGAGCACTGTTCGGAGCGTATGATTCGTGGGTAGCTGAAGCACAATATAATACTGCCGAAATTTACATCAGGGAAGGACGCCGCGGTGACGCTCTTTCCTTATTAAATTCAATAGTGGAAAACTATTCCGGAACTACCGGCGCTGAAAAGGCGCAACGACTCTTAGACAGAAATTGAGCATACATGATTAAAACCGTAAAACCCGCCCCGGGACTAAACGGAACCATACAGCTGCCACCGGATAAATCAATTTCACATCGTTCAGCACTTTTTTCCGCAATTTCGGATGGTATTAGTGTGATCGAAAATTATTCTCCAGCTGCTGATCCGGCGAGTACACTCCACTGTTTGCGTCAGCTTGGTGTGCAAATTGAGCATAAAAAAAATAAGGTTACAATTGAAGGAGCTGGTCGTGATGGATTGATGAATCCTTTAGAACCGCTGGATTGCGGAAATTCCGGAACCACGATGCGTTTGCTTACCGGAATTTTAGCCGGTGCGGGTGTAGAAGCCGAATTAGTGGGGGATAAATCTCTCTCCGGCCGGACAATGAAACGAATTATTGAACCTCTGCGGATGATGGGAGCATCTATTACAGCCCGTGAAGACAAGTTTGCGCCCCTAAGGATAAGTTCTCACAAAGGAATCAAACCTATCAGGTATCCGCTGCCGATTGCGAGTGCACAGCTTAAATCGTGCGTTTTGCTGGCAGGTCTTTGGGGAAAAACGCCGACAGAAGTGGTTGAACGGTCACCAAGTCGTGATCACACAGAACGCCTTCTTAACCTCAGTTCGAAGCCTTATAATGAGGGAAAAATAATCCAAAGCAGCCGTAAAAATACTATTCCGAATCAAAGTTATACCGTTCCGGGTGATGTTTCTGCCGCAGCATTCTGGATGGCGGGGGCTGCCATACATACTAACAGCCGGCTAAAGCTCAAAAATGTTGGGATGAATCCGAGCAGAATCGGAATCCTGAACGTTTTGCAGAAAATGGGAGCGAATATAAAAATTTCGCATGAACGGATGCAGGGAAGAGAACCGGTTGCCGATCTGGAAATTGCATCATCAAAGCTGAAGGCAATTGATCTGGATCCCAGCCTGATTCCCAATTGCATTGATGAACTCCCGATTTTGATGGTTGCCTTCTGCTTTGCTGATGGCAGATCAACAATTACCGGGGCTGAGGAGCTCCGCCATAAAGAGACGGACCGGCTGTCTGCTATGTTTGAAATTCTGACAAAGGCTGGTGTAAATGCAGCGTTATTACCGGACGGAATAGAGATTGAAGGAGATCCTGATTTTAAACCATTACCGGCAGAGCACAATACGTATCATGACCATAGAATGGCCATGGCAGCCGCAATTCTTGCAACTCTTTCCCCGAAGAAATCTACAATCCGGGATGCTGAGTGCACATCCATTTCCTATCCCGGTTTTTGGTCAGATCTTGAAAAAGTGTCCGGTTAGTTATCGGGTATTGGCGTAGTTCTCCGGTTTTAAATACGTCAAACTGACAACGCACTTCTTGTAAATACCTATCTATGTCAATACGTCAGTGAGACGATGAGTTGTTTCGTATTGGCACTGTGGTTGCTCATTAGTAAACAAATAACACTGAATATTATGAGCAATTTTAAAATCGATATTGAAAAACAGCTTACATCACTCGGGCGCGAAATTCAGCAATTTGTTGAACGAATATCACCGCTGGATGATGAGCGAGATTTTTCTCCCGCATGTGATATAGCAGAAAGCGATAATCTTTTCAGGATTATGGCTGATCTCCCCGGAATGGAAAAGGAGCAGGTAAAAATTACCCTGAAGGACCGGGTTCTCCGAATTGAAGGCACCCGCGAACTTTATCTTGAAAACGATGAAGTTCTAAAACGAGAAGAGCGTCCGCAGGGATCTTTTATACGCTCATTTTCCATTCCGGATCATGCTGATGCTTCATCAATTGAAGCATCATTTAAAAACGGTGTATTAACAATAAGAATATCAAAAAAAGACAGTGGAGATTCTGAAGCGAACTCCATTCCGATCAACTAAAGAACATTATTAACAAGCAAAATAGATAAGGTAATATTATGGGTAAGATTATAGGTATTGATTTAGGAACAACCAATTCTTGTGTTTCCGTGATGGAAGGAAGTGAACCGGTTGTCATTCAAAATGCTGAGGGTGGACGTACAACTCCATCTGTCGTGGCTTTTTCGAAAGATGGAGAGCGGCTTGTAGGTGCGCCTGCAAAACGTCAGGCGATTACCAATCCTGAAAAAACGATTTCTTCAATTAAACGCTTTATGGGGCGCATGTTCGATGAAGTGGCTGAAGAAAGCAGGCAGGCATCGTATAATGTTGTAAAAGGCGATGACGGAACCGCACGTGTTAAAGTTGATGATCGTCTATATGCACCACAGGAAATTTCAGCTATGATACTGCAGAAAATGAAGCAAACTGCTGAAGAGTATTTAGGTGAAAAAGTTACGGAAGCTGTGGTTACCGTTCCCGCATACTTTAACGACGCGCAGCGTAAAGCAACACAGGAAGCTGGAAAAATTGCCGGCCTGGAAATAAAACGTATCATCAACGAACCGACGGCAGCTTCACTTGCCTACGGACTCGACAAAAAAGAGACCGACCAGACAATTGTAGTATATGACTTGGGTGGTGGTACGTTCGATGTATCCATTCTGGAACTGGGCGATGGAGTATTTGAAGTGAAATCTACCAGTGGTGATACTCATCTTGGTGGTGATGACTTCGATCAGCGCGTGATTAAATATCTCGCCGATGAGTTCCATAAAGACGAAGGAATTGATCTGAGAAAAGATCCGATGGCGATGCAGCGCCTGAAAGATGCGGCGGAAAAAGCCAAGATCGAGCTTTCAAGTTCACAAAAAACAAATGTGAATCTGCCGTTCATCACTGCAACTGATGCAGGGCCAAAACACCTGAATATTGACGTAACACGAGCAAAATTTGAACAGCTTGTAGATGATCTTGTACAGAAAACAGTCAAGCCTTGTGAAAAAGCATTGAAAGATGCCGGTCTGAAAAAAGGTGAAGTGGACCAGGTAATTCTGGTGGGTGGATCCACACGTATTCCAAAAATCCAGGAAGTAGTGAAAAATTTCTTTGGAAAAGAACCAAGTAAGGGCGTGAATCCCGATGAAGTTGTAGCTGTGGGTGCTGCAATTCAAGGGGGCGTTCTCACAGGGGATGTGGATGATGTGGTATTGCTCGACGTAACACCACTGACCCTTGGAATTGAAACGCTCGGCGGAGTAATGACCAAGCTGATTGAAGGAAACACAACCATCCCTACCAGCAAGAAGGAGACATTCTCCACCGCTGCCGATAACCAGAGCAGTGTAGAGATTCATATTCTACAGGGGGAACGTGCCAAGGCACAGGATAATCGCACACTTGGCCGCTTCCATCTCGACGGAATTCCACCAGCTCCACGCGGTGTTCCTCAAATCGAGGTTACGTTCGATATCGACGCGAACGGCGTTCTGAACGTAAGTGCCAAAGACAAAGGGACCGGCAAAGAACAAAGTATTCGAATTGAGCAGAGCTCCGGCCTGACAGACGAAGAAGTTAAAAAAATGCAGCAGGCTGCCGAAGAACACGCTGAAGAGGATAAGCAAGTTCGCGAGCGTATCGAAACGCTGAACAAAGCAGACTCATTGTTGTTCTCAACCAAGAAACAGCTCGATGAGAATAAAGATAAGATCTCTGAGGAGAATCAAACCAAGATTCAGGAAGCACTTGATAAGCTCGAAACACTTCATAAAGAAGAGAAAGTGGACGAGATTGAGCCCGCGATTGAAGAACTCAATCAGGCATGGGCAGCTGCTTCGCAGGAGATCTATCAGGCCGCTGCTAATGAGCAGCAAGCAGGCGATGCCGGTGCAAAAGCTGAAGGCGGAGCCGAAGAAACTGAAGCTGCAGAAGAAGATGACGCGGTAGACGCAGACTTTGAAGTGGTGGATGATGAAGATGATAAAAAATAAAACAGTGACCTCTGCGGCCTGAACAAAAGAGGTTTACAACAACATTAAATAAAAAAAGCCTTTCCGTTAACAGGGAGGCTTTTTTTATTTCAAGGAATAATTTGATTCAAGGAAAAGTTTGGGTATCAGAAGACCCAGATGAGCTGAAATTATAATCTCAAATTTGGAGTAGGTTCAGGAACCGGATCTCCCCAGCCGGGGATTGTTAGCCGTAATAAATAACAGTAAAAGAGAAAAATCGCAGCAGGTACAAACTGAAGAATAAAAAACCAGGTGGTTGAATAGAAAAATGTGAAAATAAGAATAACTGGAATGATGATAAAAACAAACAAAGAGAGTAACCATCCAAAACGTCCTTCCTTTATTAGCGTGCCAATAAGCAATGGAAGAAAAATGATGATAAACCCTGCCAATACATATAAAGATGCAATGAATAGAAAACTTACAAAAAAGAGAACTGTCGCGGATAGCTCATAGTTTAGCCATCGCTGAAGCGTTTGTAAATCGAATCGATATAAAATCATTGCAGAAAGATACTTCGGATAAATTGGTTGTAAACAGTATCGACTATAAACCTGAAAAATAAAGCTTTTGCCAATCCCGATCGGTTTGGCTATAATAAGCGGGAAACTCATTAAGCATGAAAACCAAAGCACAACAATACTGGCGGCAAAATCTTATTTATCTTGCCATTCTGCTGGCAATATGGTTTGCTGTATCCTACGGGGCAGGAATTCTGCTTGTCGACTGGCTCGATCAGTTTCGGCTTGGCGGATTTAAACTTGGATTTTGGTTTGCCCAGCAGGGATCCATTTACGTGTTTGTGCTCCTTATCTTCGTCTATGTGTATTTGATGAACCGTCTCGACAGGAAATTAGAATTCGACGAGGTGTGATGGGAATTCAGGGTTGGACATTTTTGATTGTTGGGCTCACCTTTACGCTTTATATCGTTATTGCCTACCTGTCGCGCGCGGGAACCACGGGTGATTTTTATATCGCCGGTGGCCGTGTATCACCGCTGGCTAACGGGATGGCCACAGCGGCTGACTGGATGTCGGCCGCCTCATTTATCTCCATGGCCGGACTGATTAGTTTTATGGGACGTGACGGCTCTGTTTACCTGATGGGGTGGACCGGCGGTTATGTACTGCTTGCGCTTCTGCTGGCTCCCTACCTGAGAAAGTTTGGTAAATTTACCGTTCCCGATTTTGTAGGCGATCGCTACTACTCCACCACGGCGCGTATGGTGGCAGTGATATGTGCCGTATTTATCTCATTTACCTATGTAGCGGGACAGATGCGCGGAGTGGGGATAGTCTTCTCGCGGTTTCTGGAAGTGGATATAGCAACTGGCGTAATTATAGGGATGGTGATCGTTTTTTTCTACGCTGTACTGGGCGGAATGAAAGGTATCACCTACACTCAGGTTGCACAATATTGTGTGCTGATTTTTGCTTACCTGGTACCGGCAATCTTTATTTCGATGCTGATGACCGGAAATGTAATACCGCAAATAGGGTTCGGAAGTACCCTGGCTGACGGTTCCGGCGAGTATCTGCTAGACCGTCTTGATGGCCTGAGTACGGAAATGGGTTTCGACCCATATACCGAAGGATCGAAATCCACCATTGATGTTTTTTTTATAACGGCCGCGCTGATGGTGGGCACCGCAGGGCTGCCGCACGTAATCGTACGGTTTTTCACAGTTCCGAAAGTAAAAGACGCAAGAATCTCAGCAGGATATGCACTCCTGTTCATTGCCCTGCTCTACACAACAGCACCGGCTGTAGCAGGTTTTGCGCGGGCCAATTTACTGGATACGGTTAAAGATACACCCTATGGTGAAGTTCCTGAGTGGTTTACAACCTGGGAGGATACAGGCCTGATCGATTTTGACGACAAGAGCCAGGACGGTATCATTAATTACACCCCCGACGTTGAAACAAACGAGCTTTTCATCGATCAGGATATAATGGTATTGGCCAATCCGGAAATCGCACAGCTGCCCAACTGGGTGATCGGGCTGGTGGCAGCAGGAGGTCTGGCTGCGGCCCTTTCTACAGCGGCAGGTCTGCTGCTGGTAATCTCCACTGCCGTGGCGCGGGATCTGATCCGGCGCACGTTTGTACCCGATATTACACAACAACGCGAACTACTTTTTGCAAGAATTGCCGCGGGAGGGGCCGTCATTATTGCAGGCTATTTTGGGGTGAATCCCCCTGGATTTGTGGCGCAGACGGTGGCGTTTGCGTTTGGTCTGGCTGCCGCATCGTTTTTTCCGGCCATTTTGCTTGGAATATTCTCCAAACGGATGAATAAGCAGGGGGCTATAGCCGGAATGGTTGCCGGTATTCTGTTTACCGCTGCTTATATCATTTACTTTGCGTTTATCAACCCGGAGCTGAACAATGCTGATCACTGGTGGTTCGGCATTTCACCTGAAGGTATCGGAACACTTGGTATGTTCCTGAATCTTGGGGTTGCAATGGCAGTAAGCCGGTTCACACCCGCACCACCTGAAGATATCCGTGAAATGGTGGAACGAATTCGCGTGCCAAGGGATATGGATAAGCAAGAATTGGGACGGAAGACTGAGGACGGATGACCGGTGACTGAAGATATTTGACTGGCGAGTGGAGACAGATGACCGAAGAATGTGGCCAAGCCAAGAGGTATTGCATGGAATCGGGCAATAAGTGCCCGGTCACCGGTCTTCCGTCTTCGGTCATAATCGCCGAGCTCATATACCCTCCCAACTCCCAAATAAAAAAATTGTCTCCATATTCCCTATCTTCCCCACATGAATATTCTCGGAATAGAATCCTCGTGTGACGAAACGGCAGCTGCTGTATTATCAGAAGGAAAGATCCTTTCAAACATCATCGCATCACAAACCGTGCATGAGCAGTTTGGCGGCGTGGTGCCCGAACTCGCCTCCCGCGCGCACAACAAAACCATCTGGGCAACGGTAGATCAGGCGCTTGAAACGGCCGGAATGGCGATGCCCCATATCGATGCTATTGCAGTGGCAAAAGGACCCGGGCTTATGGGTTCACTATTGGTGGGACTTGGATTTGCCAAAGGACTAAGTATATCGTGGGAAAAACCCCTTATTGGTGTAAACCATATCGATGCGCACATGTACGCCAACTTTATTGAACATGAAGAAATATTTCCTTTTGTGGCTCTGATCGTATCGGGCGGACATACACGTCTGGTACACGTAAAAAAAGTATTCGAGCATATTTTAATGGGAAAAACGAGAGATGATGCGGCCGGTGAGGCGTTCGATAAGATTGGGAAGATGCTGAATCTGCCGTATCCCGCAGGCCCTGTGGTGGACAAACGATCGCAAAACGGCGATCCGGCGTTTGTGGATTTCCCCCGCGGAATGATCAAAAAAGGACTCGATTTCAGTTTTTCGGGCTTAAAAACAAGTGTTCTCTATTACCTGGAAAAGCAGGATGAAAAGTTTATCGAAGAAAATACAGATCATATTTGTGCAAGTGTATCGGCAGCGATCACCGACGTACTGGTGGCTAAACTACGGAGGGCCGTCCGGAAAACCAGGGTGAATCATATTATGGTGGCAGGAGGAGTATCGGCGAATACAATGTTGCGAAAAAAAGTGCAGACTATGGCCCACGAAGAGGGAGTGTACCTGATGATTCCGGCAATGGAATACTGCACCGACAATGCCGCAATGATCGCAAAAACCGGTGAGATGAAAGCCCGACTGGGAGAGTACGACGGTCCGGAACTGAAACCGTTCGCCAGCCTGTAATTGATTTTATCTGCATAGTGTGATTTAAGTTGAAAAGTATTACAGACTACCTTTTTTATAGAGGTACAATCTAAACCAAAACTTGAGGTCGTCGGTTTTGCCAGCTATTCTCATTAAATGCATTCGGTTGGCGAGTAAATGGGGCATGAGCACGTATAAATAACGTGAGTTCGAGATAAGAGAAAAACCTAAATAAGCAACCGTCATTCCGGCCTCTGAGCCGGAATCTCCACATGAATTTAAGGTTTGGAGATCCCGCATCAAGTGCGGGATGACAAAATAAAGGGTTTTTGCCTTATCTCGAACTCACGTTAAATAGGGATGTATGGACAGGAAACGTCGACTGAAGATGCAATCTTCCGACGAGGATGCTATCTGCGATACTCTATTCATCAAAATAATTCATCGGCTCGGTGGAGAGCTGGCTGTGGATTGCGTTACGAAAATCAGCGGCCCGACCAACCTTACGAATTTTTCGTGTGGTAATTCCAATTCCAAACAGAATCACAACACCTGTTCCAAGAATTTTACCGGTAATTGATTGCCGGCAGGTTACACTATCTATTTTATGAAGTGGTAATTCGCGATAACGCAGGTAAAAGAAGCCATATTTGGTAATCAGTCTTTTGTTTGTAACCACATGCTCGAAATAGAAATATTGAAATACTCCAAAAAGTGATAAAAATACAGTTGCCCAAAAAAGTAGTCCATGATGGCCCAGAAAAAAAAGTACAAGTAACAATATAAATGGTACTGAAATAACTGTTTCAGGTGCCTTGGTGCGAAAAATGATTACCTCTTCAAGGGTAAGTATTTTATCTATCCATTTCATGATCTTTAAATAAAGAATTCCTATGTAAAGTTCTATTTAATTGGGTTTTTCTAAAGATTCCCATTTGATATGGGCAACTCTAAAACGGTTCATTTCCTGGGATTAATTTAATCCACAGAAGGTATTTGATTGGATTTGGCTAACCGGCTTCTGCCGTACGATAAGATGAGGGCAGCAGGAAGAAAGATCCAAAAACCAATGGCAAGAAGCTCAAATATCAGCTGATCCGCACTACTGGCATTTTCTGATAAAGCAAGCGGATTGGGCGTATTAATTGAAGCATGAAAGATCATAAGTATTATTAGTGCACCTTTTGTTGAGTTGTATAACCAGGCCATAACAATCGAAAAAAGAGGTAGTAGAATGAGTAACCCGATGAAATCCTGCGATTCGTAAGTAGCGCCTCCAAAAAACACCACTGGAAAATGCCATAGAGCCCAGATTAATCCAATAAAGACAGCAGCCGTAAGGGCAGAGTATTTTTTTTGAACCCGTGGCTGAACGAAAGCTCTCCAGCCAAATTCCTCAAGCGATCCGGCAACCAGAAGAGTTGTAAAAAAACGGGTCAGATAGTCAACGACAGATCTGTCTGCCACTGTAATGGGAGTTCCAAATACACCCATAGCTAACAGAATGATATCTTCAATAAATGGTAAAAACAGTGCCAGCACATACCAGCCTGCATTTACTCTCCAATGGAAAATCTGATGGGTCAGTCTCCTGAGACTCTTATCAGTGAAATAGGTTACAATTATCGCTGCAAACAAAGGCCCCCATGCAAATGGGATTTGCATGAAGTGTACCTGGGTCATTCCTATGGGACGCACAATTAACTCCCAATACCCCCAGGACCAGGTGCAGCTCAGGAAGATGAATGCGGTTATTGGATACTTTCTTATTATTAATGCTGCTTTGTTCATCAATCCTGAGGAGCCTGAGCTTTGCAAGTAACATTTATAAGAATGTGATTATTAAATAACCCGTTTTGTAAAAAAAGCAAATGAATTTATCTAATCAAATGAAGTATTTAGCTATTATTGCAAAACAGCATAGATCTATCCATATAAATTGTAGTGAAATTTAAAATTGTTATAGATAATGTTGATTGATAAAGTATAGTTGATTTAATTGTATGTGTGGTGATTTTTATTACAATATGCTGATACGAGAGAATGATGAATTGCAATCATTATCTAAGTTAAGAAGAGACTATGCTATCTATGATTGATTTAATCGAACTTTTTTTAAACTAATCGGGAGGTTTACTATGAGGTTAAAACGTCAATTGATATCTGTTATAGCTTTCTGTCTGATTATAGCGGTCTGTCTGATACTAATCATGAAAGCCTGTGATAACAGGGAACACACACCTGAAAGACATGAACTTGCAACTGTGCTTGTTGACAATGTGTGGAAAATTGTTGATGCCACAGATAGTCTCAGCACTGATATTAGTGTGGCTCGAAGGGATACTGTTGTTTGGCAGGCACCTGATGACACAGATATTTATTTTCAATTTATGGACGAAGAACTTACAGGTATATATACACAGGAATTACAACAGGGTGAAAGTCTTTCTCTAATAATTGGAGAAAACGCCAGACAAGGAGATAATCCCTATGCGGTATTTGTACTTGATGCAAGAGAATACGCCCAGGGAGAATCTCCTCCGAGAATGTTTGTAAGGTGGTAGAATGATATTAAAAAAAGATGTGTATTATTTATTTGTCACTCTAAAATAAAGTTTATACAGTTTGGCAGGAGGATGCGCCATGATAGGTCAAACTATTTCTCATTATAAAATCCTCGGTAAACTTGGTGAAGGAGGTATGGGGATTGTTTATAAAGCTCTCGATACTCAACTCGACCGAACTGTAGCACTTAAGTTTTTGCCGAAACATCTTTCCTCATCAGTAAAGGGCAAGCAGCGGTTTATTCGAGAAGCTAAAGCCGCAGCAGCATTAAATCATCCAAATATCTGTACGATCTATAATGTTGATGAACATAAGGGGAATCAATTTATCGTGATGGAAATTATCGGGGGAAATACTCTCCGGTTAAAAATGAAAACAGAAAAGCTGGCTCTGCATTCAATCATCGAATATTTTATCCAGATTGCAGCAGCACTCAAAGAAGCACATTCTAAAGATATCATCCACCGTGATATTAAGTCCGACAACATTATGGTAACCCCTGACAACCGAATAAAAGTTATGGATTTTGGTCTGGCTAAACTAAAAGGATCGGTTCAGGTTACAAAATCTAACACAACGGCAGGCACAATATCTTATATGGCTCCGGAACAGATAAGGGGTGAAGAGGTTGACGAGCGATCGGATATATGGTCGTTCGGGATTGTATTGTATGAATTACTGACGGAAAAATTACCCTTTAAAGGTGATTACGATCACGCTGTGATGTATTCTATTCTGAATGAGGATCCAACCCCGGTTTCAGATAGTATAGATACTGTTCCATCTGAGCTTGAGAAAATCGTTGGGCGATGCCTGGCTAAAGATCCGGCTGAAAGATATCAAACGGCGACCGATCTTTTAAAGGATCTCATTGATGTAAAAGAATTAGTATCGTCAGGAGTTGAGTCATCTGGAAACCTTATTAAAAACAATAGACGAAAAGGTAAATTCCATAAGCACAGGTATGTACTTGCAGGTTCCTCGTCTATTGCTGTAATCCTGATGCTCATGGTAATGTTTATGCCTGAAAGGGAAAATCTGCAGAACGAGTTTGCGGAGTATCCTTCATCAGAATCGATTCGATTGATGGTATTACCATTTACAAATATCGGGGGCGATCCAGACAGACAAATTTTTTGCGATGGACTTGTTGAAACGATAATGAGCAAGCTGAGTCAGATTAAGCAGGATTATCCGGATCTGTGGGTGGTGCCTGCACAAGTACATGAAGATCTATCCATTTATCCAGCAGATGACGGGCAGTTCCATTATATCAACAGTCCTGGCGAAGCTCATCGTACAGTTGGTGTAAATTATACGGTTCAGGGAAGTCTTCAGCCTATAGCCGACAGGCTTCGGTTAACGATTCATCTGATTGATGCGAAGAACCAACGCCAGGTAAACTCCCGGCAGATTGATGTGGAAGCTACTGATGTAGTTGCACTGCATGACAAATCAGTGGAACAATTATTAATGATGCTGGACCTGGAATTGGGTCCCGAAACGCGGGAGAAAATGAAAGCAGGATATACTACGGAGCCCACGGCTTTTGAACTATATATTCAGGGAATCGGTAATTTGAAGCGCTTTGAAAGAATAGAAAATATTGATGCGGCTATTGAATTATTCAGGCAATCAGTAGATACAGATCCTCAATTTGCCCTTGCCTATGCCGGGCTCGGACAAGCTTATTGGAGAAAATATGAGTATACAGGAGAATCGGAATGGCTCGCAAAAGCAGACGAGTACGCTTTGAAAGCACATGATTTAAATAATGTTCTTGCACAGGTTAATATTACTCTGGGAATGATAAATACGGGTAAAGGCCACTACGAGCTTGCAATCAAAAATTTCAATAATGTTCTTGAGGTCGACCCCACCAACGCCGATGCATACAGAGAGCTTGTACGGGTATACGAATCCGTTGGGGATTTAGACGAAGCAGAAGCAACCAATAAACGAGCAATACGATTAAAACCTGATGACTGGGCAGGCTATAGTTCATTGGGAACATTTTATTTCCGGCATAACCGGTATGATGATGCGATCGAACAATTCAAAAAAGTAATAGAAATCACCCCTGATAATCACCATGGATATACGAATCTTGGTGCTATGTATTATTTCCAGGGGGAATATGATGAAGCACAGGGCATGTTCGAAAAATCTCTTGAACTTTCAGAAACCTATGATGCTATTTCAAATCTTGGTACACTCTATTACATCCAGGGAAAGTACAAGGAAGCAGCAAGGATGTATGAAAGGGCACTTGACCTCCATGATGGTCATTATATGGTGTGGGGGAATCTGGGCTCGGCGTACTACTGGACTCCTGATGAACG
The DNA here is from genome assembly GCA_964404705.1 of uncultured Rhodohalobacter sp. Taxonomy (GTDB): domain Bacteria; phylum Bacteroidota; class Rhodothermia; order Balneolales; family Balneolaceae; genus SW132. The sequence continues at coordinate 28,882 of CAYOLE010000009.1, forward strand.
GGATAAAGCATACACCGCCTATGAACGTGCAATTGAACTTGCTGAAGAACTAAAGAGAAATAATCCCAGTGATTATTATGCTTTGATAGATTTAGCCGGTTACAATGAAAAAATTGGAAAAAAAGAAGATGCGAAAGCATATATAGAGAATGCACTTGATTTATCACAAGACAACACAATGATAATGTTTTCTGCGGGAACTATTTTAGAGCGGCTTGGAGAACGAGAGGAGGCGCTGAAATTGATCATGAAAGCTATTGAAAACGGACATTCCCAATCAGAAATAATGAATCAGCCCGAACTGCAGGAACTGATAAACGATGAACGTTTTCAGGAATTTGCCGCAAATTCCCAACAATAAGGCGTGATCTGGATTGATATTTTTATTTAATTTCAATGAAAATATGAAAGTTAACCCGTGAACCTATAGCGATGAACGACTACATACCGAACTCAATTCCCTGTGCAAGTGGCAATTCATCACTCCAGTTGATGGTATTTGTTTGCCGGCGCATGTAGGCTTTCCAAGCATCCGATCCAGATTCACGTCCGCCGCCGGTTTCTTTCTCTCCGCCGAATGCACCGCCTATCTCCGCACCGCTTGTTCCAATATTGATATTGGCAATACCACAATCAGATCCGCGATGGCTTAGAAAGGTCTCCATCTCGCGCATATTCAGTGTAAACATAGAAGAACTGAGTCCCTGGCGCACACCGTTGTGATAACTAATAGCCTCATCCAGATCACTGTATTTAATCAGATATAAAATAGGGGCAAATGTTTCATTCTGTACGATCTCATAATGATTTTCCACTTCACAGATTGCCGGTTTTACATAATGACCTTCCAGGTCTTCCAATACCTCCCCACCGCAAACAATGGATCCGCCTTCGTCTTTCACCTGTTGCAAAGCTTCCTGCATAGCATTCACGGCATCTTTGTCGATCAGCGGACCCACCAGGGTATCAGGGTCAAGCGGATCACCGATAGTGACGCTTTTATAGACTTCTGCAAGACTCTCTTTAATCTCATCATAAACAGACTCATGAATAATCAGGCGCCGCGTGCTTGTGCATCGCTGGCCGGCGGTTCCAACCGCACCAAACACCACTGCGCGAATTGTCATCTCCAGGTCTGCATCTTTGCTAATGATAATCGCGTTATTGCCGCCCAGTTCAAGAATCGTTTTACCAAGTCGTGCCCCAACTGTTTTGGCAACCTCTTTCCCCATGCGGATTGAACCGGTGGCAGAGATCAGCGGGATGCGCTCATCTTCCGCCAGCCATTCTCCAACATTTCGGTCACCGGTAATCAGGCAGAAAATACCCTCCGGCAGATTGTTCTCTTTCAGTACTTCGGCAACAATATTTTGAACGGCAACTCCGCACAAGGGTGTTTTCTCCGATCCTTTCCAGATTACGGTGTCACCACACACGGCGGCGATCATTGCGTTCCAGCTGTAGACGGCCACTGGAAAGTTGAATGCCGATATAACACCCACCGGTCCCAGCGGATGCCACTGTTCGTACATCCGGTGCTGCGGACGCTCGGAGTGCATGGTTTTGCCATACAGCATGCGCGACTGACCCACGGCGAAATCGCAGATGTCGATCATCTCCTGTACTTCGCCCATACCTTCCTGGTAGATTTTTCCCATTTCGTAGGAAACCAGTTTTCCGAGAGGCTCTTTATATTCACGTAATTTAAGTCCAATCTGCCGAACAATTTCTCCTCGTTCCGGTGCCGGAATCATACGCCAGGTATTGAATGCTTCCTTAGATTGTGTTACGACTTTATCATACTGATAGCGGGTTGTAACCGATACCGAAGCGATCTCAGAACCATTCGAAGGTGTGTGACTGTTAATTTCCGGGGCAGAATCATCCGACAGATATTCCTGTCCGGTTGATGTTCCGCTATTTTTCTCTTTGATGCCGAGCGTACTCAAAAAATCTTTCATACTTTCCCTGTGTGTTGTTTTCTGTTTTCTGAAAGATAGAAGCTGTGAAGATGAAACCCAATCATAAGTAACGTAAAGATATATGCAGATCAGCCCGGCATCGAACAATCAGATGAAGCTTTGGAAGAAGCTTTTGATGACAAAACACCGTAGAAAGGAAGGCTTGTTTCTTGCAGAGGGAGAGCGTTGTGTTGAACAGATTTTACAAGTTAATGTTATAGATGTTGTTGCAATTATAATTGATGAAGGTTTTGAGCGGGATTCTGAAATTCTGAACTATAGGGAGTTACTTGTAAGCGTTAGCAGGGAAGATTTTCTATCCATTTCTGATACCGAAACACCACAAGGTGTCATTGCCGTATGCAAAATACCGGACGAAGCGAATCTGGAGAGTTTCAAATCAAAAAAGGGAGTAATTGTTGCGATGGATGCGGTTCAGGATCCGGGTAATGTGGGTACCATTATCCGGACGGCATCATGGTTTGGCGCCGCAGGGATAATTTTCGGTAAGGGCACGGCCGATCCCTTTCATCCAAAAGTAGTGAGAAGCACGGCCGGGTCAACCGGCGCACTGCCTTATATAAAGGGTTCACTTATAGAGCTTTTACCGGTGTTTGAAAATAATGGATGGAAGATCTATCTGATGGAGGGATCAGAAAATGCAGAAGATCTGAATAGTGTTTCGGCAGCTGAGAAATCGATAATGGTTATCGGAAATGAGGGAAGGGGGATATCGGACGCTCTTTATGCCGGTGATCGTACAACGGTTCGAATTCCGGGCAACCATCAAACCGTGGAAAGCCTGAACGCGGCGATTGCGCTGGGAATCGGGCTATATCAGTTGAGGAAATGAAGAGAGAAATCCCACAAGTTGTTTTAAAATTATTTTGCCGGCAAAGTTCTTCGACTGCCGATTGCTTTTTTCGGCTGTCGAATAGTATGGAGAAAGGAGATTGCATGTCTCAAATCAACACGAATACAAAGTTACCAAAAAGTATTTTTTTATCTGATTAGCCTTGATTTGCACTTCAGACTTACCATCTCATAAGAATCGCGCATTTGCAACTGTAAGACCTGCTTATTCAAGTGGAATGCCATTCATCCATAGTAAACATTTGTGAACTCTCTCTAATCAATTGACTATATCCTGAGGTTTAAGTATAGTTGTATATGATCTATCACAGATACTCTTCTCTTTCACATATTCAGCAATTTAGGTGGATGATTGTATGGCAAAAACAAAGAAAGCGAAAAAGATTTTCGTCCTCGATACCTCAGTTCTTCTCTATGATTCAAGCGCGGTTAAAAATTTCGAAAAACATGATATAGCCATTCCGATTACTGTTCTTGAGGAATTGGATTCCTTTAAAAAAGGAAACTCAGTTACCAATCTGCATGCCCGGGAGTTTATTCGCTATCTTGACAGCATTTCCGATGCAAACATGATGCAAAAGTGGATTCCCCTGAACGGAAAAACACATGGCAATATCCGCGTGGTGAACGACGAAGACAGCGTGGTAAATGCCAATACAATGTTTGGATCGGTAAAAAATGACCACCGGATTCTGAACTCCGCCCTTAAACTGCGGGAGAGTGAAAAAAAGAAAAAAGTGATCCTGGTTTCGAAAGATATCAACCTGCGTTTGAAAGCGCGCGCGCTGAGTCTCGATGCAGAGGATTACGAAACGATACGAATCAAGGATATCGATCATCTCTACCGCGGGAAGACAGATCTCGATTTTGATGATAACAGCCATATTAATACACTCTATTCGGACGGCAGCCTCGACCCAAAAACGCTGGAACCCTCCGAGCCGATCAGCAATCACTATTATATCCTGAAAAATCATTCCAGCTCAGCGCTGGGTCATTACAATCCAGGATCGGAGAGGATTGAGCTTGTCAACCGGATGAATGCGTACGGAATTTCGCCACGCAACGCAGAGCAAACCTTCGCACTGCATGCTATAATGAATCCAGCTATTCAATTGGTATCGGTAACCGGCGCGGCAGGTACGGGCAAAACTCTTCTTGCACTGGCAGGTGCTCTGGAACAAAGAAGCCGCTATCGGCAGATTTTCCTGGCCCGGCCTATTGTGCCGCTGAGCAATCGCGATATTGGCTATCTGCCGGGCGATGCCCAATCCAAAATTGACCCCTACATGCAGCCGCTCTGGGATAATCTGAATATTATCAAGAATCAATACAAGGAGTCGAGCAAGGCATATCAAAAACTGGATGAAATGGTACAGACTGATAAGCTGTCTATTGTGCCGCTGGCCTACATCCGCGGGCGAAGCCTCAGTAATGTTATTTTTATTGTGGACGAAGCCCAAAACCTGACACCCCACGAAATCAAGACGATCATCACCCGCGCGGGTGAAAATACGAAAATCATTTTTACAGGTGATATCTTCCAGATCGACACACCATACCTCGACGCCCAAAGCAACGGGCTTTCCTACCTGGTGGATCGTTTGAACAACAATAAAATTTACGCACACATCAACCTTGAAAAAGGCGAACGGTCGGAGCTGGCGAATTTGGCGAGTAAGTTTTTGTGATTGCACCTCGTCGGTTTGAAAAAACATGGTATGTCTGTTCAACAGATGAAAAAAGGTTTTATTCCATAGCGGATTATCAAGTAGAGCTTTAATAGGTGGGATACAGACATACCATGTTTCG
>CAYOLE010000010.1:0-13321 GCA_964404705.1 uncultured Rhodohalobacter sp.
TTTTGGCGAATGTTTACCTCGTAAATATTCGCATTGTACGACCATTCAGGTGGTTCAACATTAGACAATTGATTTTGCTGATAATCGGCATTATCACAACCGGTAAATAATGCAGCCATAAAAAAAGCCGCAATTGTTAAGCTTCCTAAATTTCTGAAATAAGTGGAAATCATCCTGTTCTTTTTTTGCATATAAATTCCACCATTATTTTAAGAGTGACATTTTCCGTACAACGGAGATATTGCCACTTTCGAGCCGTGTGAAATAAATGCCGCTGCTAAACGCCGAAGCATCGAATGTAATCGTAAATGATCCTGCCGGATGCTGATTTTCCTGCACCAGGGTTGATACTTCCCTTCCAAGCATATCGTAGACTTTTAAGGTCACCGGGGCAGTATGCGGTATTTCGTACGAAATTGTAGTGGCAGGATTAAATGGGTTGGGATAGTTTGGATGGAGACGGAAGCTGGCTGGCTGCCCGTCAATTTCATCCATCTCTGTTCCAACAAAAACATTTTCACCGGCAGGTTCAACAAATTCAGATGTATAGATCCTGATTTCGCCGGGTCGCAGCTCAAAAGTTTGCTCTGTATCATCAGCATCAAGAACTGTACCTGACACAAAATCAAACCAATCTCCTGTATCTGGAAAACTGAATGTTGATGTTGCCGGTTCAACTCCAAAATTCCCGATTATCATGGCATCCATGTCATTATGAAGAAGTCTTATCCACTTTACTTCACCTGACAGGGATGATTCAAATTCTGTATCACGGCTGGTAAACACTGGGTTCTCGTTTCGAAGCCTTAACAATTCGCTCCACGAACGATATAAGTTATGTCGTACGGGATTTTCATAATAGTCCCACCGAACTGGTTTAGGATCAGTTCTGCCGGGATCGGATGGTTCGCAATCACCATCGGAGCCATCGCCGGGTTTAAGGCATTCACCAGGTCCACCACCATAGCCAAGTTCGCCAAACTGCCACAACATTCGCGGACCGGGTATCGTGAGAAAAAAAGCTCCGGCGGCTTTTTGACGATCGATAGCTGTTCGCAGATCGGTCACATCATAGCTGCTGCCTGAACCTGAATTTCCAAAATTCAGATTTTTCAGCATCAGCCATTGTTCATCATGGCTTTCCATATAGGTGATGTTATTTGCAACATCCAGTCCGCTGATATTACTGAAATGAGTATTACTAAGATTTGAACTGTACCCCATGGTAGCTTCGTTGTATTCGTGATTCATATTACTCCAAAACATCATTCCCTGGAATCCCTCGTCTCTACCATAGGTTGCAAGTTCCAGTTCTTCTTGCCTTTGAAAATGTTCCAATATGATATAAGCATCAGGATCTGCATTCCATAATTCATCAGCCATTCTCTTAAGATTATCTACCCTGTCCTGGTTGTAATTATCAACATTTGAGCTGATGCCGGGATTTGCGGCAAATCCTTTTGTGAGATCGAACCGAAAACCATCCACATTGTATGTTTCGAGCCAGTGTGCATTGGCGCGGTCGAGCCAGTATTGTATGTAGGGATGATCGTGATTCAGATGATTAAATACGTTATAGGAATGACCCGGCCCCACCATTGGATTATCATTGGGATTACTGCCTTTAAACCGGATCAACGGCGATTGATCGGTCGCGTGATTATATACAACATCCAGAATTACCGCAATTCCTCTTTGATGAGCTTCATCAACAAAACGCTTAAAATCTTCTGCTGGCCCGTAGGCTTTGTCTACTGCAAAATGAAATGACGGGTTATAGCCCCAGCTGATATTTCCCTCAAACTGAGATATCGGCATGAGTTCAATGGCATTAACCCCGAGTTGCTCGAAGTAACTTAGGGTGTCGGCCATATTAGCGAAAGTTCCATCATCTAAAAAATCACGGATGAGCAATTCATAAATAACCAGTTCTTCAGGATGAGGACGTTCGTAATCGACCGCTTGCCAGTTAAAATCTTCTTTACCCGGCTGCATAACACTTACAATCTGTTGTGTTTTATCTGAAGGATAAGACATCAGATCCGGATAAATCCCATCTTCAATTAAATAGTGATCATTCCATGGGTCGAGTACTTTTTCGGAATACAGATCAGCTACACGGAATTCACCGTCAACAAAATACTGGAAGGCGTACTCCTTACCGGGTTGCAGTCCATCTATTTCTATCCAGTAGTGATATCCGTCAAACTCACCGGTTTCATCGCGCTTCATCATGTAATCGGGATCAATTTCCCAGTCATTAAAATCACCAATCAGATAGGCAAAATCATTTCCCGGTGCATAAAAAGACAGGGTAACTTTGGTTTCATCAGCTTCATGATAAGTAATACCATCTTCGATTCCCTCAGGTCGCTGTTCAATATCAACATCAGGATTAACAATTATATACAGGGAGTCTTCTGCTGTGATCTCTGAATTGTCTTCAGCAACTGCAAAAAAATCAAGCCGTCCGGTTGATGTCACCTCATATGAATATTCAAGAATATTGCTGTCTGAAACAGTTGCAAGTTCATTTTCTCCCTCAAAAAGTGTAATAGTTGAAGGTGAACCGTCAGGTGCAGTTCCTGCAATTTCGAACTCTACCGTTTCATTTAATTCAGCAAAATAAGGATTTAGATGAGTTACACTGGGCCGGTTAAACCGTACACTTAGCTCACCATCCGAAATATCGACAAACAGATCCCCCGTTTGCGCATTGGCTTCAGCGTTTCGAAAAACAAATGCGAGTTGATGAACTTCCTCATCTTCAGAAAGACCATAAAAATCCCTGATGTTATCGATTTCAAGACGCCAGAGGTTGATATTATCAGCATCCTGTTCCAGCTCGGGTTGCGTATCGTTATTTCCCCAGTTACCTATAACATTACTCCAGGGTCCACCCTCTTCCAGGATTACCCCGGTGTGAGTATATACCTGGCTAACCCCTTCCAATGGTGTATCTTCAGCATTAAAAATGATAGTTACGGGTTGATCTATCGTGGGAAAGGCAGGGTCAGTATCTAAACTCTGGGTTGTGCCGGAGGCTGGCAAAATAATAAACAATAGCACTGCCAGTAAAAAACCTGAGCAATTGTAAGATTTCATCATGATTCTAATATATTTTGAGTATCAACCGTAACTTCTGATGACGTGCGTATTATAAGTTCAGGCTTATATACCGTATTTAAAGGTTTGAGTGAGGGATCTTCGATTCGATTAATGAGGCTTTCCGTAGCTTTAACTCCCATTTCGTAAATCGGCTGATGTACAGTTGAGAGCCCTATATATTCAGCTATGGTAAGATCATCATAACTGATGATAGGAATAGTTATTTTTTCTTCATTCATAGCCTTCATCGCACCGATCGCTTTTATATCAGACGCACAGACGCAGGCTTCAGGTATTGGGCTGATGCTCAGAATTTTTTTCATTGCCTGATAGCCGCTGCGTTCAGTAAATCCATCGCGGGACATATCATCGCCCCGCTTTACAAGAGATTTGTCAAAGGGTATATCATTATCCTCGAGAGCTTTTTGATAACCATTCAGTCTTTTTTGAACCGGTACAGCACCTTGAAATGCAGTGAGCTTAGAAATCCTGCGTAATCCTTTTTTAATGAAATATTCTGTAGCCATGTATGATCCTTCAAAGTTATCAACAGAAACTGAATCAAAGATCGAATTAGGATCATCAATTACTGAAATTGGAACTTCAAACTTTTTAAATACCTCCCACTGCGAACGATTGAAATGCAATGAAACGAAAAGATATCCATCAGCCCACTGTCTCTTTAACTGATATTCCACTTGCGAATAAGCATCTTCATTTGGGGTGATGTGTACTATATTCAACTCAAAATTCTGGTCGGTTAATTTGTCCTGAATCGCCCCCAATACTTCCATAAAAAAATGATTCGACATGATGGGTACGAACATCATGATGCTGTTTTTCTTTTTTCGGGCAAGTCCCTGTGCAAATACCTGGGGATGGTAACCAAGTTCATCCGCTACATTTAAAACTCGTTGGCGTGTTTCTTCTTTAACACGACCTTTTTTATTAAAAACCCTTGATACAGTAGCGATGCTTACCCCGGCTGCTTTCGCAATGTCGTAAATTGTTTTGGCCATATTGAGAGAGTTGTATTTAAATAGTGAAGGTAGTGTTAAGTCAAAATGTAATGCAGGTTCAAGTTCAAATAAAACCCGCCATGTTTTTCTTATTATCTTTTCCCGGTTTAATTAAATACTGCTTTTTTTTGAAAAGAAACATTGCGGGTTTATCCGTGTGATGTCAATCAAATCGGTCAGGGTTCAACCGACATTTCATAATAACATGAGAGAAATAATTCGAGTTTTCTGAGTAACCGCATTGCGGTATTTTACACCAGTTAGTTCAAAAAATATCATGCAAGTTAGCTTGTTGTGATTCTAAAATGATTTTCTCATGTAAGCGCTTACAAAAGATCTGTATAAATAAAGATAAGTTCAAACAAATTACCAGATACGAAAGCTAACTTTAGTTGGAGATCAGGAATAGTCTTTTTTATATCCGAATCCTGGGGACGGGACCCATACTCCTCGACTCAATATTGAGATTTCAGCACAGAGGCCGCTCCGAGCGCAGCGATTCCCGTGAAGCGAAATGACGGGTACCCTCTTTAGTTTTCATGTCCCGTACTCTGGTCATTTTAAATACGGGCATTTAAATAAAGTTAAACAGATGAGCTCCTGACAGTTTCTATCTCGGGATCGCTATTTTTCGAGTAATTTTTTTGAATGTAATTGTCGAGAATCTTACGAAATTCTGCACCAATCCCATCCCCCCGAAGCGTAGTATAATGTTCACCATCTACATAAACAGGAGCTTTTGGCTCTTCAAATGTACCGGGGAGTGAAATCCCAATATTGGCGTGCCGTGATTCACCAGGCCCATTTACCACGCATCCCATCACAGCCACATCCATCTCTTCTACACCGGGATAGACCTCACGCCATACCGGCATCGATTCTATAATATAGTTTTGAATCTCATCAGCCAGCTCCTGGAAATATGTACTTTTTGTGCGTCCGCAACCCGGACAGGATGTTACCTGAGGAATAAAATTGCGTATTCCCAGCGATTGTAATATCTGCTGACAAATACGCACTTCTTCTGCCCTGTCAGCACCCGGCATTGGGGTCAGTGAAACACGAATGGTATCCCCTATTCCCTGCTGCAACAATATTGAAAGCGCAACAGAACTGGCAACCGTACCTTTCATTCCCATGCCTGCTTCCGTGAGACCCAGGTGAAGTGGATAGTTTAAATCATTTGCTATCCGTGTGTATACATTTACAAGATCCTGAACTCCAGACATTTTACAACTTACAATTATTTTATCGGACGCAAGGCCTACATCCTCGGCCAGGGCGGTGGAACGACGAGCACTTTCGACCATTGTGTCGAGCATCACCTCTTTTGATGATTTTGGATTCTCGCGTTGATTATTCTTATCCATATACTGAGCCAGAAGCTGTTGATCCAGCGATCCCCAGTTGACACCAATCCGTATGGGTTTGTCGTATTTGATGGCCTGTTCAACAATCGTACAGAAGTTTTTATCCCGGGTTTTCGTACCGGTATTTCCCGGATTTATCCGGAACTTGGCCAGTGACCGGGCCATATCGGGATAGCCTGGCAGCAATTTGTGGCCGTTGTAATGAAAATCCCCGATAATGGGCACGGTTACCCCCCGATTGATAAGCTTTTCTTTTATAAAGGGTACTGCCCTGGCAGCGGCATCATTGTTCACCGTAATTCTTACAAGTTCAGAACCGGCCTGATGCAGGTGATCGATCTGGTCTACCGTCTCATCAATATCTGCTGTGTCGGTATTGGTCATCGATTGCACTACAATTGGATTGTTGCCGCCAACCGGCACACCACCTACATTAACTTCAATAGAACTTCGTCTGTTTATGGGATTCATTGTATTACTTTTAAAACTGCAAAATATCAGAATCAGAATGATTGAAACACCATCTAACAAATATCATCTGCAAATGAATTAAAATGGTACTTCTTTCTAAACTAACCTGATTTGTGGGATAAGGAAAAAACTCATAAAATCGTCATCTTGTCGCAGCTGCCCGCGAATACGGGATCTCCAATCCTTGATTAAATTTGGAGATTCCGGGTCAGAACCGGAATGACGGCTACCATCTTTAGGTTTTTTCCCATATACAGTACTTATGTTAATCTAAAAACTATTAATAATTCTAAGAGTATTAAATTTTTTCCTGTCAATTTCTTTTACTCAACTCAAATAATTTTTTCTTTTCCTCTGCTGTCAACCCATCATAACCTTTTTTGGAAATCTTTTCGAGGATTGCGTCCAGCTCATCCAATTCTTTTTCCTCCATAATTTCCACATCAGACACAGAATACATGTTGGAGCGCTTACCTTTTTTCTTTTGACCTCTTTTTGGTTTGGGCGATGATGTAAAGAGCCGTTCCAAAGGTCGTACCCAGGCACTCAGATCATATCCTTCATAATGCATTTTTGTAAGCAGAAATCCTGTACCGGCCCCCCCAAGATGTACGAGGCGGGCAACGTTATCGCCGGCACCGAGAAACAGAAAATCCAGTGCTAACCACCCGGCCACAAAGAAACGTGCTTCAATCGGTGGCAGAAATAAGAGCATAATCGGAGCCGTTGGAAACAAGTAGGCAAAAGCAACCATAATGCCCAATACAGCACCTGAAGCACCAATTACATAGTTAGCACCAAAAATCGCAGCAAACGCAACCTGTAAAAGTGCACCGCCAATACCAGCGCCAAAAAAAATGACAGAGAACGTTCGCGGACCGACCGTTTCCTCTACCATGCGTCCCATCCACCAAAGCCACAACATGTTAAATATCAGGTGAAATCCACCTCCGTGCAGAAACATGTAGGTAATAATTCTCCAGGGCTGAGTAAGTGCGGTAAAGGGATCCGGATTGAAAGCAAAAATAGAAAGCAACATCTCACTAACTGTACGCCCGAAAAGCGCCATTACAACAAATATCACAACATTTATTGTAATTATCGTGCGAATAACCGCAGGCATTCGCATGAATCCTCTCTTAAATGCATTCCAAAATGAATCGTGTTGATACCTGGACATAATAAAAATATTAGTAAATCTGTCTTTCTCCTTTCAATCCCCAGTATTTAATCAATATAAATCCAACCACCATACCGCCAAGGTGTGCAAAGTGGGCAATTCCGCTACCCGGTCTCATAACTCCACTGAATAACTCAATTGCCCCAAAAATAGCCACAAAATATTTCGCTTTTATAGGAATCGGGGGAATCAGAAGCACGATATATCGTTCAGGGAACATCATCCCAAAGGCAAGTAGAATTCCAAACACAGCTCCGGATGCACCTACAGTTGGTGCCCCAGTGCCACCAATAAACATATGTATAATTGCAGCTCCAATACCCGTTAAAAAATAATAGGCGGTAAAGCGCTTGGTTCCCCAGAAGTTTTCTATGGCCTGACCAAATATCCAGAGTGCAAACAAATTGAAAAATATATGGCCAATTCCTCCATGAATGAACATATAAGTTACAAGCTGCCATGGCTCAAAAAATGGATCGCCCAGTGGCCACAATGCACCATACCGAAAAATATAATCTCCAATGCCAGGAGTGGTCAGCGCTATGAAACATAATGCATTTACAATAAGAAGATGTTTTACCGCAGGAGGAAAAACAGAAAACTGTGAATTTGGGGAAAAACTATTGTCTTGAAAACTCAAAGAATCTTATTTGGGTTAAAATATTTACCAATCCTGTTCTCAACGCTGAAATTCAATATTAACAGATTAAATATCAGAGGTTTGCGTTAGATCATTTTTTCTTATGTAAAATAGCAGAGCCACAAAAAGCTTGCGTTTATAAAATTCAATTAAAAGATTAAAGTAAGAAAATTAGCAACAAAATATGTGAAAACCACTTGTCGAATTTCATCTGCATGGATTAAAAAAAAGGAGTCCATCCCCCGAGAGAAAATGTCCTGACATTAATAGATTCCAGACAGCCTCAACGACTTTCAATGTCTGATATACGGATTTGTTTCACTTAAAGTATTTGATGCAATCTGATTGTTTGTCCTGCGACTGTGAGATCATCAGTCTTGCAGATGCCTGAGCGATCTGCCAAACCATCGGATGTCATTGACTTATTATTTCCTCCAAATTCATTTGACAAGTATCAGCTCCTGGGTTTAAACTATTCTTGCTACTAAACTCAGCAGTATCGGTCTGGTGGATAGCTTACAAAAGTTGCGGTATCCCTTGCTTTTTATCACTTTAATAGCTTGAAGTGGTAAATTGATTATGTGCCAAACTATCTTCCAATTGTACATAGGGTCCCTTTATTTCGTCAAAGAAGACCTGCCGAGAGCATTGTTATTTTTATCTGATGGAGATACCGGCTTAGATATCCACAAAGAAATGAATACAAAACCACGAATAATTTCTTTAAATAAACAACTATAAGGAGGAGATGATGACTATGAAAACAACAAAGGGATTTGATATTGTCACAACCTCAAAAATCCTCGAGTCGGTCGAGGCGAGTATGTACGAAGATCTTTTCGACGCAATTCCCACTGAGTTGGGCAAACGTGAAGTTCTCAGTCTTCACCGGCACGCAGGAGCACTCTACCTGACCGCCGGTGGCCATGATCATCCCATGTTCAACCGGGTTATGGGAGTTGGTCTTGGCGACGCCTCCGCCAGGGAAGCAGCAGTGGCTGCACTCGAAAAAGCGAGTGAGCACTATCAGGCAGCCGGTGTGCGCCGCTGGATGATCCAGCTCCTTCCCCATATGGAGTCTGAAGCCTTCCGGGAAGCAGCCGCCGAACGTGGCGTGATCCAGCTTAGAGGATGGGCAAAGCACCTTGCCCCTGCCCGGGTAGACGTCCCCTCCAAAAATAACCTGCAGATCGTCAGACTCGATCGTGACCTGGCCGGCGGGAAACGGGAGCGCCTGGCCGAAGCCTGGGCACGGATCGTAGTGAAGAACTTCCGCCTCCCCGCCGATTTCACGCCCTGGCTGCGGAGACTTTCAGATCGGGAAAGATGGCTTCTCTACGTCGCGCTGGACGGGAAGACACCGGTGGCCACAGCTGCCCTATTCCTCTCGGATATCGGGGGAGAGCGTTTTGCCGAGCTGAGCTTCGCCAGTACCTTGCAGGAATTTAGGGGTCGGGGTGCACAGTCGGCACTCATTTCCCGTCGCGTGGCAGACGCCCGTAATTTCGGTGCCCGCTGGATAGCATCGGAGACCGATGAGGAACTCCCGGACAAACCTAATCCGAGCTATCGAAACCTGGTAAGGCTCGGGTTTCCGGTGGTGTACGTACGGGCGAACTGGGGTCCGCCCAAGCCCAGTGAGTGAGGGTGAACATCAGTAGCACATTTACCTTCTGATTTGATTGTATAAGAGAAGCTATTTACTGTCGCAAGGTTTAAAGCTTTCCTTCAACGGCAAATAGCAGATTAAAAAATCCTGCCCTTCTCTGACGGTTTTTTAGTTCCTCGAATTCTGTAGTACTTTTTATCTTAAAAAATAAAAGTTGCTGTACACCGACGAAGAGCTGAGCCGTAGGCTTCTAAATAAACCCTTATCTTATTATTATTATTAACAGTTTCGTTACTGCTTATCAATTCACCTTATAGCGGTTTACCTTTAGATATATTGCAGAGATAACACTATTGCGATCGTTGATGACAGTAATTGACCGTCAAATCATTCATCAAAACAAATCCACAACTTATGAGTATCGGAAAAAAAGAGTTGTCACCTGAAAAAAGTGAAGAGCTGCTCAAAACATTGAGAAACCGTTTCGAGAAGCACATGAATCGTCATAAAGATCTTTACTGGCCGGATATTCAGTCGAAACTGAAAACTCATTCTGAAAAGCTGTGGTCACTTTATCAGATGGAAAAAACGGGCGGTGAACCTGATGTGGTGGCCCATGATAAAAAGATGGATGAATACATTTTTTATGATTGTTCTCCGGAGAGCCCAAAAGGCCGCAGAAGTGTTTGTTACGATCGTGAAGCGCTGGAATCAAGAAAAAAATATAAACCGGAAAACAGTGCTTCTGATATAGCCTCGGATATGGGCGTTCAGCTTTTAACAGAGCAGCAATATCGGGAATTACAATCATTCGGACATTTCGATACAAAAACATCAAGCTGGCTAAAAACACCTTCGGACATAAGAAAACTGGGCGGTGCAATCTTTGGGGATTTCCGCTATGGCAAAGTTTTCATCTATCACAACGGTGCTGAATCTTACTATGCCTCCAGGGGATTTCGCTGTTCGCTGAAAGTCTGAACCCTTCATGAATATAAATTCAAAATAGACTTGCCCTTCCAAATCTGATGAGCCATGTTTATTTTTAAACATTTAAAACAGAATTACATTTTGGAAAAAAGTATCAGTAAACCTATATCAAATTCTATTCCAGAAATACTATTTTCATTAGTGTAGAAAGTCAGTAAATCAATCCTGATTGCCTTTAAAAATAATTTCTTGCGGTTGTCGGTCCCCGCCATCAGCAACCTTTATCAGAAGGGATGCTTCTGCAGATTCAGTACCTTCAGGAGTATAGTGAACATCGAATCTGACGGATGTGTCCGGCGCCAGAACATACGGGAAACTATAGGGGAAATCTACCTTCATCTCGTTACTTCCGCTCAGAACTATATACATTATCGGGATTCCCTGGTTGCCATCGATGTTGCTAAGTTCAATAGTCGCTGTGCGGGTAGTATATGGCCGGATTGTTCCGAAATCATGGCTCTTATCAGATAGTTGCAGAGTGCCGGCAACGATCGGGTCATCTTCTTCGGCCTCCCGCCCCGGAATGGTATACATCTCAAGAGTACTCAGTTCGGGACCCCCTCCCCGGTCGCCGCTTCCCGCTTCGATAAACAAGCGACCCTCAGAGAGAACCGGCTGAGTTCCGTGTCTGCCGGTTTGCAGCGTGGGAAGCTGCCGCCATTCGCCTGTTGCCGGATTGAGGGCCTCAACCTCATTATGGGCCACAGTCTGATCTCCGCTCTCCCCTCCTATAATAAGCACTTCATCACCCACTGCAATAGCCCCTGTACCGGCCCTTTGTGTTGGGATATCCCCATCCGGTGAAGGAAGAGTGCTCCATTTACCCGTTTTAAAATCATAAACATCGGTTTCGCCAAATGTTGCCTCGAATCCCTGCCCCTCATAGCCCGATTTTCTGCCGCCTGCAGCTACCAGTTTATCGCCAACAACAGCTGTCATAAAGTGATCCCTGCGATGGGGCGCATCGGGCAGCTCTCTCCAGGTGTTGGTAGCCGGATCAAACTCATCAAACCAGGAAACCCAACCGGACGTATGGCCATTAATGATTCCACCTACGAGATAAATTTTATCCTCATAAATAGTGACACCTGCTGCTCCCCTCTGACGATGCGGGGGAATCTCAGGGCCGATCAGCCATTTGTCGATCTTCGGATCGTAGATATAAATATGCGACAGAGGGGTCTCTGACGGCCAGCCACCGGTAAATCCGCCCATCACATAAATCAGCCCATTGTGGCTCACCGCCTGAAAATGAGAAATCTCGATGGGAGTGGTTGCCCCTTCCGACCAAGTAGCCGTTGACGGATCATAGATGTCAACAGGTTTGAGACCACGTCCGCCAATCAGGTAAAATTTATCGCCTGCCTTCACAAAGGCATTTTCATGGCGTTCGGTCGCCTGATTTTCAGTTTCCACTTTCTGCCACTGATCCTGGGCAGATAAGGATTGGTAGAAAAAAAGGCAGAAAAGAGCGAACAGAAACGGTTTCAGCAGAATTAAAGCTTTCATATGAGGAGAATGCAATTAGATAAGAATCAATAGTTAAAATGGTGAAATGGTAAAATCATAAATCGCAGAAGAATTCACAACTAAATATACTGCCGGTTATTTCTGCAAAATAATTTATCATTGAGATGTCTCTCCTCATGGAAGTTGATTCTGTGGATAATCACTCATTCTTAAACATTGGATTCATCACATATTTATCATTTTCCAGCTAAAAATTTTGTCGCATTCAACCCGCGGGTTTGGCGAAATTTACCCTTTTATATTACATCTGTTCGGTTATATTCAACCAAAGCATTGTATTGTTTTATAGTACATGATTAAAAAACTGAACTCAATAACTCTGAAAACATGCAAAAGATAGTCCCACACTTATGGTTCGATACGCAGGCCAGAGAAGCGGCGGAGTTTTATGTATCCGCTTTTGGCAATGATTCAAAAATACACAGCATCACCACCCTACATGACACTCCATCGGGTGATGTGGATACAGTTTCATTTAGACTCTTGGGCCACTCATTTATGGCTATTTCAGCCGGTCCCCTTTTTACAATCAATCCATCCATCTCGTTTTTCGTGAACTTTGATCCTTCCCGCGATAATCAGGCGCGTAAAAACCTGGACGCCCTGTGGGAAAAGCTTTCTGATGGAGGCACTCCACTGATGCCGCTGCAGGAATATCCATTCAGCAAGCGTTACGGTTGGATTCAGGATAAATACGGCCTTTCCTGGCAGCTTATTCTCACAGATCCCGATAGAGAACCGCGGCCAAATATAATTCCTTCGCTGCTGTTTGTCGGTGATGTTTGCGGCAAAGCGGAAGAAGCCACTGATTTTTACCTCTCTGTATTTAAAAAAACACGCCGTGGAGAGCTCGCCCGCTATCCTGCTGGTATGGAACCCGATGAAGAAGGCACCATCATGTTCACCGATTTTATGCTGGAGGGTGAATGGTTTGCGGCGATGGACAGCGCACAACAGCACAATTTCAACTTTAATGAAGCGATCTCGCTGATGGTTAATTGCGACACGCAGCAAGAGATAGATAAGTACTGGGACAAACTCTCCGCCGTTCCTGAAGCCGAGCAGTGCGGATGGCTCAAAGATAAGTATGGCGTTTCGTGGCAGATTGTTCCGCGCGTATTGGGCGATATGATGAGTAATGGCTCGAAAGACCAGATAGATCGGGTAACCCAAACCTTTTTGCCTATGAAGAAGCTTGTGATTTCTGAACTGCAAAAAGCTTATGATGGTAACTAATACCACTTATATGTTCAAATATGTTCAAAGCTTGCTACCGTTTTGCCTGAGTAGCTCCGGAAGTATGATCCCTTTGTTTATCGGCTTCACAAATCTACTAACAAACACAAATCTGATCTCAAGTCATATCACACGATAGTGTACTCAATCCTAAGAAATCTGTCTTCT
>CAYOLE010000010.1:13421-33255 GCA_964404705.1 uncultured Rhodohalobacter sp.
TATTCAGACACTCAGCTCATATCATGCCGGTATCTGATCAGTTAAATCAATATTGGCAAGCACCGGATTTTCAACTTTTTCATCACTTTCTATCAATCCGTCTCTCAGCCTTATTATTCTCCGGGCGTGTTCAGCAATTTCCTGTTCGTGTGTAACCACAATTATAGTATTCCCGCCCCGATAGAGCTCTTCAAACAGATACATGATCTCTTCGCCGGTTTTAGAATCCAGGTTACCGGTTGGCTCATCAGCAAGCAATATTGAGGGATTATTTACAAGCGCACGTGCAATGGCCACTCGTTGACGCTGCCCGCCGGATAGTTCATTTGGCTTATGATCCATTCTGTCGCCCAATCCAACCTTGGTTAGCGTATCTGCTGCTCTTTTTTTTCGTTCTGATGTTTTTACACCTGCATAGATTAAAGGCAGCTCAACATTACTCAGGCAATCGGTTCTGGGCAAAAGATTAAATGTCTGGAATACAAATCCAATCTCCCTGTTTCTCGCTTCAGCAAGCTCACTGTCGTCCAATTTACTCACATCATGACCATTGAGTATATATGTGCCGGAAGTTGGCGTATCCAGGCATCCGATCATATTCATCAGGGTGGATTTTCCTGAACCTGAAGGGCCCATTATGGCAATATATTCGTTCGAATTAATATCAAAAGATACCCCGTTAAGTGCATTCACTAACATGGTTCCCATTTTGTAGATCTTTTTCAGATCGCGAATCTCAATTACTGTCTGATCCATAGTACTTTCTCCTTTAGTTTGATACAATTTGAGGTCGATTTCCAATTCGTATGGCGTCACCATCTGTCAATTCTCGAAAAAGAATTCTGTAACTTCCGGAACTAACCTCTGCTCCGGCATCACCAATGCCAGATATTCCCGCCCTAAAGGTTGGGGATGATACGGCACTGGGTGATGCTTGATCTGCAACTAAAATTTTCAGTAATCGTTTAGAAACTGACTGATTCTTACCCATGGTTTTTTGTTCTTAACGTTTAATTAATTCGTATAGATGGTTCGAGCTGACCGATAAAATAGTCAAGAAGTTGTTCCTGAAAAATGAAATCATACACCGCTGATATCCTTTCTGATTGTGCCTGAACGAAGTTCGCGTTTGCCAGATTTAATTCAATCAACGTACTCGATCCGATTTCATATCGCTGCTGCTCCGTTTCATAAGCTCTTTCGGCAGCTATAAGAGCTTTTTCGGATGATTCAAGCTCCTTTACAATCGACTGATAGTCGTTATAAGCCTGTCGTACTTCTTCAGTAATCTGAAACCTGATATTCTCCAATTCGAGCTGACTATTTCTCAGTTGAATTTTGGCACTTTCCAGATTTGTTCGACTATTCCAGCGGTTTAAAATGGGAATTGAAACAGAAAATCCGATAAACCTATTTATCTGCTGATCAAAAAACTGATCCGGAAAAGGAACAGCTCCATCCTGACCCGGCAAAATAAATTGGTCACTATACCGGGAGTTTATTCCCGCATTGGCACTTATCGTTGGCAAAAGTTGGGCCCGGGTAATTGTCTGTTCCTGGCGATCACCTTCAATAACATATTCCTGTGCTCTGAAATCACTACGGCTGGCCAGAGCAGTTTCAATCATTTCATTAAGGTTTAAATCAACTGGCATTATGGAGAGCTCGTCCACATCAGGAACACTGGTTTCAACTTCTGTAATATTATCATCCTGCATAATTCTGATTAGCTGGGCCTTACTAACTTCGAGTTCATTTTCGCGCTGTATCACATTCAGTTCGTCATTCGCGACAAGTGCTTCCTGGTTGAAGAGATCTACTGTCGGCCGCGATCCCACTTCTACCTGTGCATCCACCTGATCGAGCTGGCTTCTTGAAGCTTCCAGGGAAGATTCAGCTATTTTTAACAGTTCCTCATTTAAAACCACCTGCAAATACCGGCTGGCCGTATTAAAAATGATTGATTCTCTTAATCGGGAGTAGGTCTCATCCTGAGATGCTTTGTCAGCCCGCGCCTGTCTGAGATTTGCAATGTTACTGAAACCGTTGAAAACGGTCAGGTTGGCATTTAGATTTCCACTGAACGAATAGGTTGTTCTGTCATCAAACGAGAGATCTTCCTGCACAAACTGACGACCCACATTTCTGGATCCACTAAAACTGCCATTCAGTGTCGGGGTAAAATCGGCCCGGGCGCTAAAAACTCTTGTATCGGCAAGTTCCAGGTTATTCTGAGCTTGTTTAAGCTGATAGTTATTTTCAAGTGCAATCTCTACGGCTTCCTGAAGAGTTACGGTTGCGGTTTGAGCCTGCAAGAGAACGGGTAAAAGAAAAATTAGAATTGTGATGATATTTATTCGAATCATAATAGAATTTTAGGCTAATTTTGATGTTACTACGCAGAAGTGTAAGCAGAGTTACAGAGAAGTTTTTCCTATTTGATACAAATATACTTTTTTTAACAAATAGTGTTCTTTATTGACTCAAAAGGATGATCAGTATTCACTATTCAATCCCCAAAGTTGTAGTCGAGTAGGTTTATTGAAATATTATCGATTATCTAAGCCTAAGCATTATTCTCTAATGACGTGTCAATGATGAAATGGCGGGTTTGAGTCATCAGATGAGTCAATTCAAAGTCATCACAATTTTATAAAAATCTCATTTTTTTCGAAAATAACTCATCCGATGATTATTCCCTGCAACCAAACTTTTACAGTTGACATAATAATAGTAAGCATCGCTGATTTTTTTAGATAATAAGGAGAGAGAAAGTAAAATTTAGCAGCTGATGAAAAGAAATTGACAGATAAGCACTGACAGAGAAAATGTAAACTTAGAAAATAAGAGATGTATCAGCTATAAAGAATCTACTTACGAATTGCCACTTTCTGATCGGATTCGCCTTGCGATTTTTTCGAATCATTGCTGTTTGAATCTTTGGCATTCAATCTTTTATCAATTAAATCAGACACATACATCATGGCTCGCTGAGCTGCCAATCTTTGTAATTCAGCCATTAGCAGTGTTGTAAATCCAGTATCACTTTTCCCATCATATTCGGATGGAGAGGATTCCTTATACTTACGAGATGTGGAAGATTTAGATGATTTTTTCTTACGTAAATATCCAATTACAAATCCAACTGCAACAGATATACCTACCGTAGTAAATGGTTTTTGACGGATATTATGAACTGGCCTGAGAACGCTTTTTACCTTCCGTTCAATATTAGAAGCTTTGCTTATATAATTGTCTTCAATCCGGTCAATCTCGGCCTGGAGTTCCTCTTTTCTTCGTTTAATTTTTTCCAGTGACATGTTGTTTTGTTTACTAAGAAGGTTATGACTTTGTTTTTTGAGATATTTTTTTAGAGCCGTTACTATTACTCTCTGCAGCCCTGGCAGTAATTTTGGGATTTATTTTTTGAATAATATCAGATTGAATTTTTTCCTCAATATTATTCGAGCTGCGTTTATAGAAAATTAAACCTATAAGAAATAATGGAAGTGCTGCCAACAAAAAACCCAGGGCTGTGCTTTCAAGAAGTTCCCCGAGAAAAAATCCCAAAGCAATCCATGAAAATAGAGCTCCGAGTCCTATGAACAATAATCCCATAATTTTTTGGACTGTAGAAGAAACTGCCGATGCTACTTTTTCCGCTATTACTATCGAAAATAGCTCGATACGGTTTTCAATATACGTTTTTATATCTTTCCCTGGTTTAAGCTCATCTTCGGGCAGATCATTTTTAATTGAAGTCATAAGTTATCAGGATCTAAAAATCTTTCCGATAATATACCCGGCTACAACTCCGGCGATGACACTCTGGAAAGGATGTTTTCGGATATAAAGCTCTGATTCTGTCTTGATATCCAAATATCGTTCCCTTATCTCAGCTCTCTCTAACAAATGTTTACCCTCATCAATCGCATTTTCAAGTCCTTCATTTAAACCGTTTATTATATCTTTTTCCATGTGCGTTTCTCTTTTTGATCATTATTTATTCTAAGATAAGAGGTTATTATATAATTATAAAGCGGACTTAGATAAATCATTTTACGTAAGCTCTCTAATGGATCTAACTGTGCGGCTTTAAACGCCTGAA
Organism: uncultured Rhodohalobacter sp.; assembly: GCA_964404705.1. GTDB lineage: Bacteria > Bacteroidota > Rhodothermia > Balneolales > Balneolaceae > SW132. The sequence goes on from CAYOLE010000010.1 coordinate 17,530, forward strand.
TAACTCCAAACATCACACCTATACAGTCATTCCCACCCTTGTTTATTCAACGGATTATTTTCTCCCGAAAAGGCCTCTGCCACGCTCGTTTCTAAAATCACGATCCCAACCGCACGCTGTTCTTCATCTGAAAAAAACGTCCCTCTTCGATGTTAAATCCTTATGTTTAAAATCGGTGAAAGTTGTACCGCTCAGGGATACACTCTCAACCGTTTTTTCATTTAATTAGCATTGGTATTGAATAAAAATGGTTTATAGCTTTCGTAAGTGGTTTGAATCGCGTTTCAACAACAAAATACAGAATTAGTTTTTTGATCTACGGAACGATCTTCGAAACGATTCACTATATTTTCAGATAAATGAACATTGGTAATATTTAGTCAGATGAAAACAGATATTTTAGCATTTGGTGCGCACCCCGATGACACCGAACTTGGCTGCTCCGGTACTCTCGCCTCTCTGGTTAAACAGGGCAAAACTGTAGTGGTAGTGGATCTGACACGTGGAGAAATGGGCTCTCGTGGAACATCAGCAATCAGGCGTAAAGAAGCAGAAAAAGCTGCCTCGATTCTTGGATTAGCTGATCGTATAAATCTCGGTCTTCCGGACACCGAACTTATAAATAACCGGGAGCTTCAGCTGCCAGTCATTGAGACTATCCGACGTTTCAGACCACATATCTGCATAATTCCGGCACCAGCCGATCGGCATCCCGACCATGGTAACGCAGCTTCTCTGTTGACAGACGCCATTTATTACAGCGGGTTGATTAAAATTGAAACCAAAGATCCTGACCGAAAAGTGCAGCAACCCCACAGGCCGGCTCATGTTCTTCATTATATGCAGGACCGGCCTTTTGAGCCTGATTTTATCTACAATATTACCGACACACTGGATCTTAAAGAAAAGGCCATCAAAGCATTTACTTCTCAATTTAATGTCGCTGAGCCAGGCGAAGAACCCGAAACCTACATATCCGATCCTGCATTTTTTGAATCACTTCGAGCCAGGGCAAAACATTTCGGTCATCTTGGAGGCTTTAAATATGGTGAAGCATTCAAATATGCGCAGAAACCTGTTCCGTTAACCTCCTTAAATGTTTTTTTGGAGACAACTCCCAAAAGGTAAATCCGAAAATTATGTAGTTGTAGAAAAGGTTTTCTCGCTAAAGCGCTACGGCGCAAAGAATATTTTATTTGATGCCTGAGTATGATTATACAAAATCTCCCTTATCTAAAGGGAAAGAAGGAGATTATTACTCATCAAATGAACACCCCTCTCCCGAATACTTTAGAAACCTGTTTTGACACCTCTTCACCAAAACAAAGAAAACCTTAGCGCCTTTGCGCCGTCGCGAGAACATTGCCCAACTTTGTTTATATAATCGTCAGATTGAACACACCTCATCCCAACAAAGAAAACCGTCGCGTCTTTGCGCCGTCGCGAGAACTAAAGGTGCTTACTCTACATTTTTTCTGTTTTTCTCAGGAATATACTCTTTAATTCGTTTTAGCAGATGGGCGTGAATTTCTGAATTACCCGCCACCATGCGCTGGCCAAACAGCCAGTCATCACTGCCGGCCCAGTTCGTTACGACTCCGCCGGCTTCTTTAATAATTAATGCGGCTGCGGCTACATCCCAGGCATGGAGAGAATACTCATAAAAGCCGTCAAAGCGTCCGCAGGCCACACAACACAGGTCAAACGAAGCAGCACCCGGCCGCCTGATCCCCTGTAATTCCTCCATAAGGTGACGAAACAGTTCCAGATAAGGGTCTACAACGGAAAGATCATTATAGGGAAAACCGGTCGCCACAAACGCGTTTCTCGGTTTGGTTGTGTCAGATACTGAAATGGGTTTGCCATTTAATTTTGCGCCCTCTCCCGCTGTAGCAGTAAATTCTTCATTACGGTTGACTTCAATAACCACTGCAACTTTTGGCTGCTTGTATTCCCACATAGCCACAGAGACACAATATATAGGGAAATCATGGGCAAAATTAGTGGTACCATCAATCGGGTCTACAATCCAGGTTCGGTTGTTCGTCAATTTTCCTTCACTTGCTGTCTCCTCCGCCAAAATCTCATCATCGGGAAGATTGTCTCTCAGATAACCTAAAATTGTTTCCTCCGTTGCAAGGTCCGCATCTGTCACCAGGTCGTGAAACCCTTTTTGCTGCACATTCAGTGACTTAGACTTAAAACTTTTTATGGTCTCAACGCCTAATCGGGCGGCTTTTAAAGCTATTTCTAAATCTTTGTCCATTTGTTTTTTTTGATTAATAAGATTTACAGATTATAACTCTGTGTATAAAGCAATTGTGACGGCTTAAATGTTCAAAAAGTTTAGAATTAGTCCATAAAACCAGAGATTGCAAAACTCAGGAAAAGTGTTTTGATAAAGCTATTTAAAGCATTTCTTTTTTCAATTCATCAGCCAGATAAAGTGACAGGCAAACTATCAAATGTGTAGGATTTTCTACTCCACTTGTGGGAAAAACAGAACTCCCTATAACATGAATATTCGGGATACCAATGACAGATAATTTATCATCAACAACAGCCCTTGATTTATCGCTGGAATACCGTGTGCCCCCCATGATGTGAGAAGCATCTGTGTAATTATCCGGATTGCTTACATACGCTTCGTCATAATCTAACCTACACATGAGTTTTTTGGCTAAATCGTCCATTTGCCTGTAGAAAGTTAGTGCTTCATTCAATTCAACCTGATGTAAAGAATTTTTCAAACGGGGTAATTGCAGATTATTTCTGTCGGTCTCTTTATCAAGAACAATCTCATTTTGTAATCGTGGCCGCTGTTCACAATAGGTCATCAATCTGTATTCTTTAACCTCTCGGGTATTAACAAAACGATTAATGCTTTCAGATATAAATGTAGATCTTTTTATAAGGGGAAGCGTTTTAATTTGATGGACAACCGTTTTTAAAACACCGGCTTCACGCATCAGTAATTTTATAGCGGAGTACTGAAATGATCTTGAAGGAAATTTGAGCGCTCTTTTTGTTAATCTATCCGGTGATCCCTTAATATTACAATAAACCCTTGAAGCAGAAGCTAAATTTCGGATGCCGGTTTTATAGATTCCATGGGTAGTCGTGGTCATCTGGTAGCGCATCAGCCTACTGTCATTATGTTTCGGAATAAGTGATCCATGAACAATCCTGGGGTGATCCATAATGTATTTTCCAACATTCCTGAAATTATCTCCCATTCTTTTCTCCCCCTGATCTTTCATAATCAGCAACATTCTGGAGTTTTCAATACCTCCCATCGCAAAAATAAAGCGACTGGCACGAATGTATATCGCATTCCTCTCCTGGTTGACAAAACGGAGTTTTGAAACCAGGTTCTCATCAAATTCAGCCTCTCCGATAAATGTCAGATTCGTAAACATTCGGATATTATCTTTGCCGAACGTCAAAGATGCGGATTTAAATCTTTGAGTTTTAAATGCCCAATAACCATACAACTCATTGTCGCAATTGGGGTGGTTTATTTGAATTTCGGGATCAATATTCAAATGCCTGAAAGCATCATCATAATAGCCTTTGACAGTGCTTGCAAGTCCTCCCCATTCATTATCTAACTCTGGATCGAATGTAAAAGGAACCGCTCTTCCCGCCCAGATACTTGCAGTTCCGCCTATTTGCCTTACCCGATTGCTCTCTCCATTTCTGTATCTGAAATTTGATTCAACATACATCTTGTTCAGCTCATTCGGTTTAACCTCAACCCCTTTCCCACCGCTGTCGGCTATAACAATATTTAAGTTTTCGTAACTGAGTTTGCGGGCTAATGTCATTCCTGCCGGTCCGGCACCAATAATACAGATATCAGCCGCAATTACTTGATCACCAATCTGATTTGCATGAATAATATCCATAGCCGGTTCAGCGCGTGGCAATGATTTGTATGTTGGTAGGCATCATCGAGTCAATCAGATGATCCTCCTTAATCGTTACACCATCATATTGTTTGCCAACGAAAACATCCAGCAAGGGAAGTGTCCAAGCCAGCAACTCTATAAAAGGTCTCACCAATATATTTATCCTGGTTTGCAACAAAATTCGCTGGCAGTTTATCCCCATAGACCTGAATGGACCGCATGAACCGCTGATTTGAAGGTTGCTCCATTCGTGCTTTTCAAATAAAAATCTCGCTCCAAAAGGAGTGAAATGGAAATAATTCTCCGGCCCCCTGTGAATAGAGAAAACAGAACTGGCCGATACATACGCTTTACCGCCCGGTTTTAAAACCCGGTGCAGGTTCTCAATAAGTTTGTCGGGATACTTTACATGCTCCAGCAAACCTGAGCATACAACCGTATCATAACTTTCGTCAGCATAGTCTTTGAAGTACTCGAGGTATTTTTCAGAGTTATCTGTATGGCGGGGCATTACATCGTAGTCTTTTAACAGATGATCATATTCGAACTCCGCAAATACAATCAGAGCTTTACCGGAGCGGTCAATGCTCTCAGCAAATCTTTTCAGATCGTAATAGGTGATCTTTCGATCAATCAGCGGGCCACGATCCAGGTACTTTTTTATCTTTTTTTTGAAATATAGAACTGACATTAGAGGTTTACCCCCGGTTTTTAATGGTTATTAGACAGCTCGTAGTTTCTGCATTGAAGTTTCTCATAGCAGTAAATTATTTACTTTCAATGGATGTCTATATCATAGTGAAATGATTCAGGAATCTTACCTCCGGCAATAAACACCAAAAATCAGATGTACAATATTTGACAAAAGAACTGTTATGCAAAGCCTTCTTGTAGTTTTTATAGGTAATAATATTTACAGAAGGTTTATATAATTACTTCAAAAAACAATTTAATTAATATCTCCTCATTCTTTTAGCCATTTCTGTTTCCTGCCAGACAAAGGGAGTTATTGTGTTTCACAGAAGCATTTCAAATCAAGTATTTTTTATACAAAGAATATTTACAAAAAGGATGTTATCGTGAAATAAATACCCTTTACACTTTTGATTTGTATCTGCACTTAAAACCGCTTACTATTTATAAAATCATCAAACCAGCGCCTATAGATCACTGTTACATACAAGATTTTATAACCAAACAGACGTTTTGAAGCACTCACTACTATTTTCTATAGGTGGAATTCTCCTTTTGTTATTCATTTTTTTTGCCTCTTGTGATGAGATCTCTTCACCCACCCAATCCGAGTCCATCACGCTCGAATCTCTGAGTATCTCTCCAAATTCGATTGAGTTTGACAGCGATACACCGATCGGCGAACAAATCATACCTGTCACATTATTACTCACCCTCCAGGAACCGTCAGAGTCAGATTTTCGATATACAGTTGAACGGCGTGATTCGCTTATATCTGAGGGCCTGTTTAGTCACCAAAGCGGAGCGGAATATATCGCAGATTTTACACTGTCTCTCAACAGTGCAGATAATATGAAATTTACGGTATATGCCTTTTCGGATGAGGATACCGGCGGTGAACGTATACAGGGAGGCATAACTGTACGAGGACGAACGGTCTCCCCTCCTGTTGTTGAAGACGCCTGGAATACTGAGGAGGCGACTATTCCCGACTCCGGCAACGAACGCATAGACTTTTTCGCACGTGTTGTCCATCCCGACAACCAGGATTTTATCGATCGGGTAAACTTTTTCATGATCGATCAGCAGGGTAATCAACTCGGAGATAATTTTGAGATGTATGACGATGGCGTTTTCAATGATAGTGAGTACCGCATTGATGAAGCCGCAGGTGATTCACTCTACAGCCGGGCATTATTCATAGAATCCACCAACAATCCTGATGTGGTATCAGTCTACTATTTTGCAGTCGGCATCGACGGCCAATCGAGCGATACACTTCAAACTGAATTGAGAATCGTTGAATAGGATGAAATATAACCGATATTATTTCTGCATCTGTTTTGCTTTGATGATTTTAACATCCGAACTCCGGGCCCAGCATTTTGGCCCCATCCCCGATCGGTTCGAAACTCTGCGACAAAACTCCGTTACGACCCTGGATGCCGCCGGCAACCAACTGTGGATTGGGCCGGGGCTAAACAGAATCGATGAGAACAATCCCGATATATTTATTCCCGAAACCGCAGACAGTGTTTTTGACGGACGCGGACGTGTATTTTCACTGGAAGTAAACGATAACCGGGTTATAGCCGGGCTGGGTTTTAATACTGAGTCGGATGACAGTAGCGTTCAAACCGCCATGGGTTTTTATGAATCAACCGATAATGGAGAATCCTGGCAATTCATCCCTTTCCCGCTTGATCCTCAACCTCCCGAAGATGAGTGTACCGGGTCTGTTGGACCACCCTGCGATTTAGAGTTTACGTATGGCGGCGAAACCTACATTCAAACCCGTATCACGGTTCCTCAACAATCCCCTCCATTCGAAACCGATTTTCGGGATGATACAATTTTAGCGGCCGCATGGGCTTCCGGCATTATTCGCAGTCTTGATGGAGGCGAAACATGGGAACGTTTAATTCTGCCTCCCTCAACCGTATCCGAACTCACCCCGGAGCGAACCTACCAATGGACCTCCCAGTCGGGTTCAGACGAAACCGTTCAGCGTTATGATCCGCGAAATGATAATAACTTACTGGGATTCGGCCTTCTTATTGATGATAATGACCGCGTTTGGGCAGGTACTGCAGCAGGTGTGAATGTCTCGGAAAACGCTCTGAATGCACCCAGGGATCAAATAGAATGGAGACGCATCTCTGCAGTTGGACGAACAGATGGTTTGCTGGGAAACTGGGTGGTGAATATACGCCAGCAGCCTGGCACTGACAGAATCTGGATGTCTAACTGGAACGCATCTGCCAGCGAGGACGACCGGTTCGGCCTGGTTTATACGGATGATGGAGGCGAAACTTTTCGTCAGTTTTTAGAAGGTGAGCGAATCAACGATATAGGATTTCACGATGGTAAAATATTTGCTGCTGCTGATCGCGGCCTGTTTATTTCCTCTGATGATGGAGATACCTGGCGCAGAATATCTCAGATCAAAAGTCCGAATCAATTCATAAAAAAAGACGCGGAGTATTTTGCACTTTCAGCTACTTCTGATAAAATTTGGGTCGGCACATCCGATGGACTGGCTTCAAGTGCGGATGGAGGCCAGACCTGGTCAATCATTCGGACAGATGTACCTCTTCGAAACGGCAATGTGTATCAGGATGCGCCAAATGTGGACACCTATGCCTATCCAAATCCATTTTCGCCGAATGTTCACGATCTTGTCCGCATCAAATATGAAACCCAAACTACAGGCAGTTCTACACTCCGGATATTTGATTTTGCCATGAACGGAGTGTACGAGCAACGTGCCGAGCAACTGTCGCAGCCGGGAGCCTACGAATTTAACTGGAATGGCACAGACAACTCAGGCCGGGTAGTGGCCACAGGCTCTTATATATATGTGATCGACACTCCGGATGGCCGGGTCGACGGCAAAATTTTACTGATTGACTGATGAATAAATCAAAACTATACATATCGATTTTAATTGTGATATGGATGTGCCTTCCGTTGGGAGAGGTTGTTGCCCAGGCAGGAGGATTTACCGGTTCGTTCAGCCGTATGGGATTTGCGCCCAGGGGCATGGCAATGGGTAATTCATTAACCGGGGTACATCAGGAAGGTGCTTACGGTTATTACAATCCGGCCCTTTCAGCACGACCCAGTGATAAGATTCAACTCGATTTTTCAAGCTCCGCTATGCGTTTTGATCGCCATCTGCATATGGTTTCCGCTCATTTTCAGCTTCCGCCATCTGCCGGAATATCTGTAGCTTTACTGAACGGACGAATGGGTGAAATTGATGGACGGTCTCAGAGTGGGTTTGCAACAGAAACATTTTCCACCAATGAATACCAGTTGTTATCAAATTTTGGCATTCGTTTCAGCAATACATTTTGGGGAGGAATTGGCATCAAGTTTAACCTGTCTGACTATCATGCTGATGTTTCCAGCAGCACCTCGCTGGGTGTGGATGTGGGTATTTTCAAACAAGTTGGTATGATTGGGATTGGAGTAGCCGTGCAAGACCTTTTTGCATCGACACAATATGATACCTCAAATCTGTTTGGATCAAATGTTGGCGGTTCCCGCAGTAACTCCTATCCTACCAGGATAAAATTTGGCACATCCTACTCCCCTTCGGAGCTACCTGATTTACTGATAAGCGCTGATTATGAGATTCAGGTACTCCAGTCCGAAGTCAGGCGCGAGGAAATACAGATGAGCGAGGGACGGCCTTTAACCACTACAACGAGAGAAGAAGTCACTACAAATTCGCAATTTATCCGGATCGGCTCACGATATGCTTTTCACCCACGATTTACACTTCGTGCAGGTCTCCAGGCACTTGATTTGAATCATGATTTAAAACTGCAACCTACAACAGGTTTTTCATTACATTTACCATTCGACCGGTTCACACCTTCGATTGATTACGCATTTGTGCGTGAACCGTCGCAAATTTCAACAATGCATGTTTTTTCAATCCGCCTTCAGCTATGAGATGTTTCACAACCCTGGTACTGGTTCTGTTTTTAACCTGTGATCTGATTGCTCAGCAGGACACCGGCAGCGGTATGGATTTCTTAAGTATCGCACCGTCAGCACAACAGCTTTCGCTGGCAGAAGCCACCTCGGCAACGTTAACAGGATCGTCGGCGATCTATTCAAATCCCGCACTTCTGGTGATGGAACCTGAATCAAGTGTGGAGATTAACTATACGCTTTGGATTGCAGAGGTAAATAATCAATTTGCATCGGTCAATTTTCTGAGAGATGATTATGCCTTTGGCCTCGGCATCTATAATTCCCGGTCAAGCGGTTTTGAAGCCCGCAACAGACCCGGCGATTCGGATGGAAGTTTTGCGATAAGCTACCTTTCGGTTTCAGCAGCCGCAGCTTATAAACTGGGCCCTTTTTCAGCGGGCATAACCGGGCACTTTCTTCGCGAAGAGATATTTCAGCTTCGTGCAAACGGATACGGTTTTAGTGCAGGAATTGCTACTGAATTGTTTCAGGAAAGAGTACGTGTGGGTACAGTAATACAGAACCTTGGACAAATGGAAGAACTCGATGTAATATCAACAACACTGCCGGGCACATTTCGACTTGGGGCTGCGGCTGATATCATTGAGTTTACCTCACCCGGCATGAACGATCTCCCGGTTCTGCTTACTCTCCACACCGAATGGATCCACCCGATAGAAGAATTGCCAAGCAGCGATTTTATTGATCGCAATGGCAGTAATGATTTCTTCAGCCTGGCTTTGAGTGCCGACATTGCTGATCTGTTCAACCTACGGGGAGGTTATAAATTTGGACCAACAGAACGCCCGATAAGTTTTGGGCTTGGCATGAATATCGAGCCCATCATAGTAAACTACGCAATGGTTCCATTTTCGACTGGATTTGGAATGGCACATTCCATCGGAATTCAATTCTATTTCTGATTTAACTCCTGCCAATGGCTTTGCATGAGAATCTGCAATCACTTTATCAAGAACTACTACCCGATGATCTGACTATTCAGGCAGATCTGTTTGTTGTGCCGCTCATCCGATTCAGCTATGCAGAGTCAGATTACCTCTACTTGCTGTATAAAGATATTATTGAAGATGAGAAAAGCCGGTTTAAAATTCACAGTACAAGTATATGGAACCACTGGAAATTTGTATGGCGGGCATCCAGGAAACCAAACGTAATTCTTCACTATCATTGGCTGGAATGCACAGATCTTAAATCTCTTGCCGGAATAGCATATAAGCTTTTTTGTATAATACTCTTTAAAAAACTGGGCGGTAAACTGGTCTGGACAATCCATAACAAAATGCCGCATGACACCAGATATACAAAAATCAATTATAAAATTCGTTCTGCAATGGCCAACCGGGCCGATCTTCTGCACGTGCATTGTAAGACAGCTGTTGAGGAGGTCGGGGATTACTTTCATCAACCGGAATCAAAATTCAGAATTATCCCACATCCCGAGTATCCTGTTAAATCGATTCCGAGAGAAAAAGCTCTCCAAAAACTCAATTTAAAACAGCAGGATCTTGATCTGAAAACAAGCGATCAGATTTTCCTTATGTTCGGCAACATCAGCTCGTATAAACAGATTGACGAAGTGGGTAATATATTCGAAGAACTGCCGAACTATAAAAAACTGGTTATTGTGGGGCCGGTGAAGAAAGGCCAGATGGCTTATTACGAAAAAGTTAAAGGACTTTCCGCGGTAAATAATAACATTTTCCTGATTCCCCACTTTGTACCTGAGGAAGATGTATCCCTCTACCATTGTGCAAGTGATTGTGTAGTATTTAATTACCGGCAGATTTTAACTTCCGGGGGAGTTGCCCTGGCGAAAAGTTACAACCGTTACATCATTGCTCCCCGCTTGGGATGCCTGAGTGAACTCAGTGGGAATAAAGTCCAGCTTTTCGAATCCCGGGAAGAACTCTACTCATTGCTGTCTGATTTTTCTACCGAAGAAAATAGTGATGCGTAATCTCACCTCAAAAGCACTCTGGATCTTTTTGGGCGATGGCGGCGCAAAACTGTTTGGCTTTTTTACCACGATCTACCTGGCGCGTGTTTTGGGAGCTGAGCAATATGGTTTGATAACCATAGCCATATCGGTTTTGGGAATTACCATGTGGTTCAGTGACCTTGGGCTTCAAACCCTGGCAACCCGCTCCATTGCCGCATCTGATCCCTCAAAAAGAGAGCCTTCACGATATTTCTGGCTGAAAATCGCCTTGTCGATCACCGTAATGATGATAGCTGCCATAGTTATCTGGTTTATATTAAGAAGTGAACCTCTGCTGCGTTCTTTAATTCTGCTATTCATTCTGTCTCTGCTTCCACAGTCATTGAAAATAGACTGGTATTATAAGGGGGTTCAGAAATTTCAGTGGGTTACCCTTGCCAGCTGGATCCAGGGTTTAATCTATCTCGGCGGTTTGGTTCTGCTGGTATCAGCAGACGATCTGCTTCTGGTGCCGCTCATCTATTCCGCCTCCATTCTTGCCGGTGCCCTGACGATGTTACTCTCCTATCGCAGTCAGACATCCTTAAGCCAGCAACCGGATTTCTCAAAATGGAAATCCGACATTAAAACCAGTTATTACCTGGGTGCCGGACATTTTTTATCTCAATCTATTATTTTATTGCCCCCCTTAATGATAGGATATTTTTTTACTGAACTTCAGGTGGGATATTACGGGGTAGCCATCAAGCTGATTTTAATGATAATGCTTGCAGATCATGTGTTTAATACACTTCTGCTCCCAAATCTTACACGCCTGTGGCACGAGCAGCCGGAAAAGGTAAAAGCACAGCTTTCGATCGTGGGCAGGTGGATGCTTTTTTTCGGTGCAGCCGGAACGCTGGTACTTTTCTTTTCAGCTGAACTTATTATCACAGTTTTCTTTGGCATTCAATATCAGCCGGCCGCTCCCATGCTGATGATTCTTTCATTTCTGCTTCCTGTTACATTTCTGAATTCTGTATACAGCTTTGGTTTGATCTCATTCGGTAAAGATCGGGATTTCCTGCTATCAACCGCAGCTGGTGGCATCGGGTGCGCAGTTCTGCTGATTGCCATCGGATTTTTGGGTAATATTGAATCACTGATTGCAGCCGTGGTACTATCTGAAATTCTGATCACACTATGCGTTTATCTGAGATTTCGAAAAACCATTAAACTGTCACTTGCGGGATATATTGCAGGTCTGGGTGGAATTCTATTGCTGCTGGTAATGTCAGGTTCATTATTAAACCTGCATTCAATTTTAGCGGCGATAATATCACCAGTGATATTATTTATCTTGCTATACGGTTTCGGTTTATTAACCCGTAATGATCTTATCTGGTTAAAGCAAAGAATCATCCAATGATGCAAGCGATCCATATCGGAGTTTTCGGGGCAAATCCCGGCTGGGAAAAAATTCTCGATCAAATCGGTGTATCCTGGTTCAGAATTGACTCCGTTCAGTCTGTTGATCCCAACAAATACAGTTGCGTTATCATAGTCCGGGAAATGAGCCACGACGAGCTTAGTATAATTTCCGGATATCTAAGGGAAGGAGGAGCAGTGATCGATACCCGGGGCCAGCTCATTAAACAAAATCCGGTCAGGCGTAAATTAAGGACCCTTTATCCCGATTCCGACCCTGTCTTCCGGCATATTGAATACATTAAGGTCGATCATAATTGTCTCGTTCATCAATTTTCCGATTTACTTGGAGGAAGTGTCTGGTTTGATCCAGCTCCTCAGCGATCACTTGCATTTGTGGGTTTGCCTCTGAACCTATTTGCCGGTATTCAACCGCTGGTACACACACAATTCAAATCCTCACGTTTGCCTGCGGTAGCGGAACGAACTGCCGCAAGAAGCAGTGATTCTTATCTTGAAGTCATCCTGACGGTACTTAAAAAACTCCATACAAAATCAGGACTTCCCCTGGTTCATAAATGGTGGATGCCCGATCCGGACAAACAAGTGGGAACTTTTCGCATCGATACTGATTTTGGATCAAATGCCGCAATTGAATCTGCAGCCGCGCCTGCACTTGAAAGCAAAGTCCCCATCACCTGGTTCCTGCATGTGGAAGCCCATGAAGGCTGGCTGAGCCATTTCCATCGTTATCCGCAACACGAAATCGCCATTCATTGTTATCGGCATTCTGAATTTCAAACCCGTCAGCAATATACAGCCGACATTTCCCGGGCTTTGAGACTTTTGCAAGCCCATGGATTTAATCCATCAGGATATGCCGCACCCTATGGAGTATGGAGCCTGGAACTGGGTGAAGCCCTGGCAGATCAGGCATTCAACTACAGCAGCGAATTTGGTTATGATTATGATTCCCTGCCATCCGTTTCTTCAGTCAGCCGTACGTTGCAGCTTCCCGTTCATCCTCTTTCGGCAGGATCTTTTAGCAGATTCCGGTTTACCACTGAGATGATCAAAGACTATTTTGATGAGATTGTTCGCCTGAAAAGCCTTCAGCACCGGCCGCTTCATTTGTATCATCATCCGAATGATGGACATGAAAATATGTTCAGATCCATCTTTAAATCACAAGATCAGGAAACCACTGACTGGCTAACATACTCTGAGTGGGCTGCCTGGTGGAAAATGCGAAGTTCCTCATCTTTTTTACCTCTTTATGATTCAGAATCAAAAACGGTGAAGGTTGCCGGCCTGTCGGGTATTCCGGTAGCAATTCACAAAGAGGATAACCAGTTTCTGGTGACACGAAATGAAAACATCGATCTGGAAGAGAGCCGGTTCTCTGCTTACATTGATCCGAACCTTGTAAACCTGGTAAATCTCAGAAGAAACGGAAACAGGCTATCTGCGATAAATCTAAAAAAAGATCAACTTATGACATATTTATGGAGAAACCGGGTTTAAAAATACTGATGATCACTCCTCTGTCGGCCGGAATTGTTCATGGTGGCGTACGAATGCAAAGTCTGAAAACGGCAGAATATCTTAAAAAATCCGGCCATAGGGTTGATATGTTTAACCCGTGGGATTTCTATGATCCGGAAAGTTATGATTGTATTCATCTTTTTCTGGCTGCGAATGAAACACTCACAGTATCTCAAAGATTGAGCGGTTTAAATAGCAAATTAGTAGTCTCACCTGTATTTTTTACAAGACGATCTCCTGCTACAATACGAAAAGTATTGAAGTTGGAAAATATTGGAAGCCAATATATTAAAGGATTATTCTCGGATTATTCCATAAAGGCTTCAGTATGTAAAGCCGCTAAACTCGTGCTTCCGAACACCAGGGCTGAAGCCCGGCTGATTTCTGAGGGATTCGGAATAAATCAGGAGAAGGTGATCGTAATACCCAATGGTGTGGATATCCGCTTCGAAAGCGCATCACCCCAACTGTTTCATGATACATACAATCATCGCGATTTCACGCTCTTTGTAGGTGATGCGTCCGCTGAAAGAAAAAATCTGTACCCATTACTCAGGCAGTATACACCTGAAGATCCGCCGCTTGTTATTATTGGTGCACTTAATGATTCGCCCTATTCAAAAAAATGCCTGGAGATCATAAATACCGCCGGCAACATTAATTTCATTGGCCCCATGAAACATGATAATCCGCTTCTTGAATCCGCGTATGCGGCAGCCAGCGTCTTTACTTTGCCCTCACAGTTTGAGACACCAGGTATAGCAGCGCTGGAAGCGGCTCTTGCAGGATGCAATATTGCAATCACAGAAGCTGGCGGTACAAGAGAATACTTTGGTGAACATGCTAATTATATCGATCCGGAAAATGAAACGTCAATTATGCCCGCCATCCGTGCAGCTCATAAGAAAGCAAAAACCGACGCACTTAAAAATCATATAAAAGAAACCTGCACCTGGAAGGCCGTTGCCCAGAAAACAGTAGAAGCATACAGATCCATTTTATGAACAAACCCATCACCATACTATTTGGTACTCGTCCCGAGGCGATTAAAGTTGCACCGATTATTCTTGAGCTTCGAAAACAGAATATGAAGCACACAGTAATTCATACCGGTCAGCACGCAGAACTGGCAGACAAAATACTCACCTCATTCGATATTAAACCGGACGAGCACCTGCATATGATGGAGAAAACTCAGACTCCCCTCGATTTACTTCAAAGACTGCTGGCAGTGCTGTCGGAGTGGATTTATTCAGACAAAACCGGAATACTACTCGTTCAGGGCGATACTACAACTGCCCTGGCCGGAGCCCTTACAGCGCATCATCAAAAAGTGCCGTTAGCGCACCTCGAGGCGGGACTGAGATCGCACGATCGAGCTCAACCATTTCCTGAAGAAGCCAATCGCACGCTGATCAGTCACCTCGCTGATCTCCACTTTGCTCCTACTGCTGTGGCAAAACAGAATTTACTTGCAGAAAATATACCGCCACATTCGATCCATTTGACCGGCAATTCTGTGGTAGACGCGCTTCAGTTTATTTTGAATAATTCCGAGACAACTACTGACGATGTTCGAAAAAAATATGGTGCTGAAAATAAAAAATTGCTATTACTTACCACCCACAGACGTGAAAATTTTGGAGAGCCAATCCGGCATATTTTTCACGCAATGGCGGAACTATCAGAGCAGTTTGATGATATAGAAATTTTATTACCTGCCCATCCTAATCCCAACGTGATTGAGGTTTTACCAATCCTTGAAAAGTATCGTAACATCAAATTAATAGACCCGCTATCATATACTGATTTCATCCCGGTTATGGCAGCAGCCGACTTGATTCTAACCGATTCGGGCGGCATACAGGAGGAAGCTCCTGCTTTGGGTACACCGGTTTTTGTACTGCGAAACAAAACAGAACGGCCCGAGCTTATTGAAAGCGGTGCGGGAAAACTAATTGGCACTGACAAAGACAATATTGTATCCGAAGTAACTCAATTCTTCAAAACAAACAACAAAAGCCAGCCCACCGAAATCTTTGGCGATGGATTTACCGCTGAGCGTGTAGTCAGGATTATGAAGGAGTTTTTATCGTTTCAACCTCCTCAGTCTTAATTTACTCCGGGCAGGCAACCAAACCCGTGAACTGCAAAACTACTTCAGGTTAAGGTTTTCGCTTCAGGAACCTCAGCCTCAGCCTTTTCCGTGCAGCCAGCCAAACC
>CAYOLE010000011.1:0-22151 GCA_964404705.1 uncultured Rhodohalobacter sp.
TGTTTCAATATGGACATTCAAGCCTTCCTGTTTTAGTCGTACCGTCAGCGGTTCAAGGTTATGCAGTAAAGGCTCTCCGCCTGTAATCACTGCAAACTCAGCACCGCTTTCTACTGCCCGACGGACAATATCACCTGTTTTGGCTCGGGGATGTTTTTCCTCATCCCAGCTGTCTTTCACATCGCACCACCAGCAATTAACATCGCAGCCCGCTGTTCGAATAAAATACGCAGGACGTCCTGTATGCGCACCCTCTCCCTGGATGGTATAGAAATCTTCCATCAGCGGATATTCAACTGCATCGAGTGCTTCTGCTTTTTTACTTCCTGTCAAAATTTTTTCTTTATTAAACATCCTGATCGGTGTATTCAACCCAACTTGTTTCAGTTTCCCACACGGTAACATGCAGATCTATATCAGCCGGAATCCTCTTTTTTGTTTCATTATGTATATACTCAGCAATACGCTCTGCTGTTGTTGCTGCAGGCACGATTTCATTCAGTACTGAATGATCCATGCCGCCCTTTTTTGAATCTTCAGCCGCCCATTTCAATTCATTAAAATCACAAACCATGTCAGGCGTCTTAAGATATCTGGACGGGTTTAATTTGTGTGATGTAGCTTTAATATGCACTTTGTATGTATGGCCATGCATACGACCGCATTTTCCGTCATATCCGTCAATGAAATGAGCGGCATCAAATTTAAATTCCGTATGTAATACCCAGGTCGGCATATCGGTTATTTTTTTATGGGAGTTTTTAAAAATTGTGATCTGTCAAGCTTTACAAAATAAGGATTTAATTCGTGCTAATCATTTCTCGTTTTACAGCCTGAAGCCATTACTGTTCAAACTTTTTTGAGTTGAAAATTTCATTTGATATTGAATGTAGCTACGGATTGCATACATCGCTAAAATTACTCTCCACTGATACGCCATCGTTTGAGGGAAAATTTTCTGAGAAAACCAGCGAATAAATCAGCGGGCCCCTGTGAGAATAAGAAATAGTGAAGTTCTAAATGATCCTTTAACCCTATCGATTTCCTCGTTGTGAACAGAGATAACTTGAAACATATTGTGTAAGTCAAGCACGAAATTTTACAGCTTCAGTTTTGCGTAGACTTAATCCGCAAGCTATATTCTTAGATCTGACAAACACTATATTATTTTGATAAAAGTAATGGGAACCTATCAAAATCTTTTTCTATGAATACATCACAACAAAGAAGGCCATTATTCTTTTTTATTTTTGGATTTCTGTTGATTCATCTGTTAGTCTCTGTAGATTGTATCCATGCCCAAAAGCGTGCTTTGACAGCCGACAGCACAGTTACTACGGAATCTCAGGTTACGATAAATGGACAGACTATTTCATATACAGCTACAGCCGGTACCCAACCTGTCTGGAATGATGATGGCGAAGCCGAGGCCTCACTTTTTTATGTTTATTATGAACGGAATGATGTGGATGATAAATCCCGGCGACCTTTGGTGTTTTCGTTCAATGGAGGTCCCGGATCGGCCTCCGTCTGGATGCATATCGGCTACACCGGCCCCCGGTTTCTGAACATTGACGATGAGGGGTATCCTGTTCAGCCTTATGGTGTAACTGAAAATAACCACTCCATACTTGATGTTGCCGACATCGTATATATCGATCCTGTCAATACAGGTTTTTCTCGGATCCTGCTCGATGATGTAGATCGGGAAAATTATTTTGGAGTTAACGCAGATATCCAGTATCTGGCGGAATGGATTGATAATTTCGTTTCCCGCAAAGGACGCTGGACATCACCTAAATATTTAAAAGGGGAAAGTTACGGTACCACACGGGTGGCCGGCCTTGCGAGACAATTACAGAGCTCACACTGGATGTTTATAAACGGAGTCATTCTGGTTTCTCCCACCGGTATGGGCTTGGAGCCTCCGGCGATGACTCCGAGATCAGAAATCCTGAAATTACCTTACTATACCGCAACTGCGTGGTATCACGAAAGGCTTGATGCTGAACTTCAGAATCAGGATTTGAATGATCTTCTGCCTGAGGTTGAAGCATTCACTATCGACACCTATCTGCCGGCCGTAGCACGTGGCGGCACACTGGACGATGAAATCAGGCAGGAAATTGCAGAACAGGTTTCGCACTATTCTGGAATTGATGAACAGCATATACTTGATTACAATCTAACCATTCCAACATCTTTCTATTGGAAAGAACTCCGCAGGCAACATGGAGAAACGGTTGGGCGCCTCGATTCCCGATACCGCGGAATTGACCAGATGAATGCCGGTGAACAGTATGATCATGATCCCGCTCTTACCAGCTGGAATCATGCATTTACTCCTGCAATCAATCACTATCTGAGAGAAGAACTGGGTTACGAAACCGATCTTACATATAACATATTTGGCCCTGTTCATCCGTGGGATCGAAGCGGTAATACAACAGCTGAGGATCTTCGCCGTGCAATGGGCGAGAATCCATATCTGCATGTGATGGTTCAATCAGGATACTATGATGGTGCCACCGACTATTTTTCGGCTAAATATGTGATGTGGAATATGGATCGCAGCGGTAAGGTGCAGGATAGACTTCGTTTTGAAGGATACAGAAGCGGACACATGATGTATCTGAGACAGGAAGACCTGGAAACAAGCAATGAACATATCCGCGATTTTATACGCAATTCTCTGCCGGGTGATGGAGTACCTGCTTCATATTAAGAGGATGCAAAGCTCTGGTGAATGTTGAAATGATAACAATGGGTTGCAACCCATTGTTTTTTTTGCAGCCCATTGTTTTGATTGTATTCCTGGTTCTGATCGTGGTCTTGGAATCGTAATATTAGTAAGGGTAGAGTCACTGCAGATCAGAGTACCCTCAACCTTAGAATAGTACTCACAGCGCCGAATTACTTATTCATTGAAATCAGGAACTCATCATTCGTGCGGGTTCCTTTCATTTTGTCGAGCAGAAACTCCATCGCTTCAAATGCGTTATGCTGATTGAGATATCGACGAAGCAGTACAACTTTTTCTCTCTCTTCATCAGATACAATTAGTTCTTCACGCCGGGTACCGCTCTTGAATACATCAATTGCAGGGAATATTCTTCGTTCGGCAAGACGTCTGTCAAGAACCAATTCCATGTTACCGGTGCCTTTGAACTCTTCGAAAATCACATCATCCATTCTCGATCCGGTATCAACCAGGGCAGTTGCTATGATGGTGAGGCTGCCTCCATTTTCAATATTTCGTGCAGAACTAAACAACTGGCGGGGTGCTTTTAATGCTTCCGAATCAATACCACCCGACATTGTTCGTCCTGAACTGCCGCCGGCCACATTATATGCACGCCCAAGCCGGGTAATAGAATCGATCAAAAGAAGCACATCGTGATCGCTTTCAACGAGTCGTTTTGCTTTTTCGAACACAATTTCTGACAAGCCGATATGATTTTCCGGCTTTTCATCAAATGTAGACGCAACAACTTCTGCATCCTTCACACTTCGTTGCATTTCGGTTACCTCTTCGGGTCGCTCATCAACCAGCAAAATAATCACTTTCGTCTCAGGATTATTCTTATTCACTGCATTAGCAATATTACGCATTATGGTAGTCTTACCCGTTTTTGGCTGGGCAACAATAAGACCACGCTGTCCTTTACCGATAGGAGAAAACAGGTCGATCAGACGGGTAGTGTATTCTGTAAAATTGTGTTCAAGCTTATAACGCATATCCGGATAGATCGGCATCAGGTCTTCAAAATCTCCACGGTTGTCCATATCGGTGGGAATTCGGCCGTTTACTCCTTCTACCCTGAGAAGCGCGAAATATCGCTCACCAACTTTCGGCGGGCGGATAATACCGATTACACAATCTCCCTGCCTTAACCTGAAACGCTTGATTTGTGATGGGGATACATAAATATCGTCCGGACTCGCTTTGTAGTTATAATTCACAGATCTTAGAAATCCATAACCATCGGGAAGTATTTCCAGTGTACCTTCATTCAGCAGAAATTTTCCTAATTGCGGTTTAATTTCTTCCAGGCGTTCATTTAACGTTGAGGCATCCGATTCGGGCAGCACATTACTTACATGCTTTTTATTTTTTTTATACTGCCCCCGTTTTTTTCCCTGATATTCCTGCTTTTGTTTTCTTCCGCGGCCAGGCTTTTTTTCGTCGTAGGTTTGTATATGTGATTCCTGTCCGTACTCAATATTCGGCACCCGTTCGGTTGTTTTATTATCTTTTCCCTGGTGATCGTTATCTGTTCCCTGTCGATCGGCAATACGTTCTATAAGACTATCCTTGCGCAAGGTGGATACACCTTTCAGGCCCATAGACTTTGCTATCTCTTTTAATTCCTTTACAGATTTTTTGCGTAGTGATTCCAAATCAGTATGTGATGATGTATCGGTTTGATTCTCCGACATAAGTAGTTATTTATCTTGAAAAAATTTCATGTAGAATTGCGTGCTGCCAAGTTTAGTAGTACGCCTGAGAAAAGGTAGTTCTGTGAGTAGTATGGAATAGGTTTGAACCTGTTATTGAGTAGCAATGTTTCCCATCCATCGCTTAACGGTTTGATAAAAGTAAAAACTTCCTCCAAAAATTACTAATTCTGATTTATACTTTTGTATCCATTCATCTGCAGGCATATTATCGTCGCGCACCGGAAATTTTGAAGCATCAGCTAAAATTAATTCCATCTGTTTTTCAGATGCAGCCCGTTCAGAATTGATAGAATAATAAAACACGGTGCCTGTTTCAGAAACCTGTTTTCCTATTTCTTCATTCAATTTGTCTCCCATCATTGCAAGCACAAATGTCCAATCAGAAAGCGGGGCAATCTCCCGCAATTGGTACATCAGCAATTTTATTGCTTCGACGTTATGAGCTCCATCAAAATACCATTTCCATTCAGGATGCAATTGCTGGAATGAAGCTCCGGTGGGATATCTTTTCTTCCACAACTCAAGTCCTTTGTGCAAGTACTCTAATGATACGGGATATCGCTCACTTAAACAATTTGTTACAGCAACAGCAATGGGTCGGTTATACTTCTCAGACAGTAGTTCGTTCCCTGATTCCCTGGAATTGGTAGTTATCGCTGATTGTTTTACAGCGCCTGATGTTGTATTAACGCATGTGCAGTTCTGTTGTTTCGCAATTCGTTCAACAATTTTTAATGCATTGGGAGGCAAGTGGCCGGTTACCACCTGTGTGTATGGTTTGATGATACCCGCTTTTTCTGTTGCAATTTCTTCGATTGAGTTTCCCAAAATATCCATATGATCTAATCCGACTGATGTGATGACGCTCACCTCAGGCCGTAAAATGTTTGTGGCATCAAGCCGACCTCCAAGGCCTGTTTCATAAATGGCTATATCTGCTTTCTCATCACTGAAATACCAAAATGCTATTGCGGCAGATAGTTCAAAATATGTCAATGGTATTTCTTCTATTAACTCTTCATTTATCCTGAAAAATTTTAATAATGCCTGTTCAGAAATCATTTCAGCATTTATCATAAAGCGTTCTCTGAAGTCGATCAGGTGCGGAGAAGTAAATACGCCTGTTTTGTATCCAGCTGATTGATAGATAGACGCCAGCATTCTGCATGTTGTTCCCTTTCCGTTTGTACCGGCTACATGGATGGACGGCACATTAAGGTGCGGTTTACCCATTTTATCAGCAAACAACCGGATAGCTTCGAGCGAAAAATTAGCTGCGGCTCTCCCCTTTTGGCCAAACATCGGAATATTATCCAGCCTGGCATACACATCATCAATGGATTTGTAGGATGTTTTCACTTGAGATGATTCTGTTTGTATCTCTTAAACTCATTTTCCAAGCGGACGAAAATTTCAGAGTCGGTTGCAAATTTCTGATCATCAATTTCTGATATCTGTACGATCTCTCTCACGCTGTTGGTCATCCAGGCCTGCCGGCTTTTCATAAGTTCAGATCCTGAATATATACCTTCTTCCACCTGTACATCCATGTTTTGTAGCAATTCAATTATAATAGATCTCGTAATACCAGGTAAGATATCGCAATCCACAGAAGGTGTGTATACAACCTCATCCGATTCCCAGAAAAGATTCCCTATTGATGTTTCCGCTATCTCTCTATTCACCGTTAACATTAACGCATCATCATAGCCGTTATTTTTTGCCTTAATTGCTGCGTTCCTGTAATGAAGCATGTTGCTGAGCTTCAGATGGGATGGTCTGCATACTGAGGGAACAACGGAGATATCTGACGTAGACAGTTTTTGCGAACGGGTAACTGGTTCTATGTTACCTGAACTGATCACCCTCAATATATTATAATTCTCACTCCCTCTGTAGCCCATTCCATCACTCAGAGAAGCCTGAATTCGAACAATAGAATCTTCATTTTCGAGGCTGTTCGACTTTAATAGCAGATCAACTTCTTTTCGTAAAATATCTGAAGAATAAAAATCGTCAGTTGTGCCGGTCAGGAATTTAATACCGTCGTTCAATCGGTCAACATGTTTTTCAAAATGAAGAAAAGAGCCTCTGTAACTTTTTAGCGTTTCAAAACAACCCGCACCGTAAAATAGCCCATCAGAAACTGCGGGTATAAAAGCGTGATTCTTCTCTACAGAAATCCCATTTACAGAAACAAACATTCGCTAATACCGTCCCAAAAGTGATTGAATTTTTTGTTCACGCTTTTCCGGATCATCACCAACGAGATGATCAACTATTTCGCCATCGCGATCCACATAGAGTTGAGAGGGCAATCCCGGAACCATCATTTCCTGATATAGTGGAGTACCATTTACAAAAACAAAATTATAGGGAACCGAACTCATATATTCTTTCACCAGTTCATCCCCATCGCGGGCAGCCGCTGCTATCACCACAATATCATCCCTGTTCTGTTCAAGTTGATGCAATTCCTCGTTAATTTCCATGGACATATCAGACCATGTTGACCAAAAGTGGATGATAACCGAAGATCCCTTGAATTGATCTGTTGTAATGGAATCGCCACTTGCATAATGAAACATTTTCCATTCACTAAGTTCGGCATTTTCGATCTTTTCGCGAAAAGTTTCCTGTTGATTCGAAACATAAAGAATTGTAGATAAGAATATCACAACGATTGTAACTATGGCACAAACACCCAGAAAAAGATTAAAATACTTAGGATCTAATCGCATGCAAATAAAAAAAGTTTGTCACTATTATGTTGCTCGTAATCGTAAAAGATACAAATAACAAAAGGATCAAGAATGAATTTTTGGAACGGTTGATATCTTAAAAAGATCGCTATCCTGCATTCATTCCTCACACCAACTTCATCTATTTTTTTGTAAGTTCAATCAAATCAAAAAATTACGACGAATGTATATAGACAGGCCAACCTCTTATACCGATTACTATGAACTTACTATGGCGCAAGGTTACTTTCTCGAAGGAATGGGTGCCAAACAGGGTACTTTCGATTACTTCTTTCGGAAAATACCCTTCAAGGGCGGTTATGTAATTTTTGCCGGTTTAAAAGAATTACTTGAAGCACTTGAAAATTTCTCTTTTCAGAATTCAGAACTACGATACCTGAAAAAGGAAGGGTTTCATCAGGATTTTCTCGACTTTCTGTCGGGCTTTAAATTCGGGGGTTCAATTTATTCAGCTCAGGAGGGTGATGTAGTTTTTCCTAATGTTCCACTTGTACGGGTAGAGGGTAATCTGATTGAAACACAACTTATTGAAACGCTGCTTTTAAACATTCTTAATTTTCAAAGCCTGATCGCTACAAAGGCTGCAAGAATGAGAACGGCTGCCGGCGAAAAGAGTATGCTGATAGATTTTGGCCTCAGACGATCGCAGGGGCTTGGTGGTGTGCACGCCAGCCGCGCGGCATTTATTGGTGGATTTAACGGCACATCCAATGTTTATTCTGCCCAGGAATTCAACATACCGGTAACCGGCACAATGGGACATTCATGGGTTCAGTCATTCGGTGATGAACTTGC
Organism: uncultured Rhodohalobacter sp.; assembly: GCA_964404705.1. Classification (GTDB taxonomy): domain Bacteria; phylum Bacteroidota; class Rhodothermia; order Balneolales; family Balneolaceae; genus SW132. The sequence continues at coordinate 8,019 of CAYOLE010000011.1, forward strand.
ATCATTCAGGGCTTATGCGCGGCACTTCCCAGACTCAACTGTGCTTCTTGTTGATACGTACAATACACTGGAATCCGGAATACCCAACGCTATTACAGTGGCAAAGGAGCTTCGAAAAAAAGGCCACGAACTTCAGGGAATTCGGCTCGATAGTGGTGATCTTGCCTATTTTTCAAAAAAATCACGTAGTATGCTTGATGATGCCGGATTCCCTGATGTTAAAATAGCAGTATCTAATCAGCTTGATGAGCGTGTTATTGCCAGTCTTCGCAATCAAAACTCTCCAATCGATATTTTTGGGGTAGGTACCCGGCTGGTGACCGGCGATACCTCACCCGCCCTGGATGGTGTTTATAAACTGAGTTCATCAGATAAAAAGCCAAAACTGAAAGTCTCAGAAAATATTGAAAAAATAACGCTGCCCGGTATAAAGGCTGTTCGCCGATATCTCAACAATGACGGAAGCTATTATGCTGATGCAGTTGGTCTGGCTCAAGACGACCCGTTTGAAAAAATTCATCACCCTACCTTTCCAGCAAAGGGTACAGAGCTCGTTTCTCGTAAATCATATTCCATTCTTACACAGGTAATAAAAGATGGAATCATAACTATTAATCCGATGAGTGCTGCCGAAGCTGCTGCTAATTGCAAAGAAAATCTGAGTAAACTTCCGCCGGAGTATAAACGTTTTGATAATCCCCATATATATAAAGTGGGCATTACACCGAAACTTCTAAAATTGCGTGATCAACTCCTTGATCACCATAAAATTTAAATTATTATGAACGCTCTTTTAATTGTAGATCTTCAAAATGATTTTTGTGAAAACGGGGCGCTTGAAGTACCTGAGGCCAATATAATTGTACCTGTAGTAAATCGTCTTATCCACTCATTTGAAAACATCCTTCAAACACAAGACTGGCATCCGGCGGGTCATCATTCATTTGCAACAAGTCACGAATCAAAAGATCCGTATGACACCGTTGAAATGGATTATGGCACCCAGGTATTGTGGCCCGATCACTGTGTTCAGGGTTCGCACGGAGCCAAATTTCATCCCGGGCTGAATACTCAAAAAACGCAGGTAGTCATACGCAAAGGTTTTCGCAAAGATATCGATTCCTATTCTGCTTTTTATGAAAACGATCACGAAACGAAAACCGGCCTGACCGGCTATCTTAAAGATCGAGGAATTACTGATTTATATGCAGTGGGTCTGGCTACTGATTTTTGCGTTAAATGGTCTGTGCTTGATGGAATCAGGGAGGGATTTAACCTGCATATTGTTAAAGACGCCGTTAAAGGAATCGATCTTGAAGGTTCACTGGAAGCTGCTTGGGAAGAGATGAAAGACGCGGGGGTGAACATCACAACATCTGATAGTTTGATCTCTTGACTGATTCGAGAACCCGGCATACAGACATCACCATTTTAGGAGCCGGAATTGCGGGGTTATCACTTGCGGATGCACTGCTGTCGCGGGATAAATCTGTAGCTGTGGTAGATACCGGACTTCCTGGAGACGGCTCATCAGGTGCTCCGCTTGTATTGATAAATCCTGCTACAGGTCGACGTGCAAAAATGGTAAAAGATGCGGACGCTTGTATTGATTTTGCCGGTGATCTCCTGAAGAGAACTGCAACGTATTCAGGTGCATCTTTCTACTCCAAAAACGGTATTCTCCGCCCTGCCTTAACCGAACAGCTGGCTGATGATTTCAGGAGGTCTCCGGCAAAATATAACTGGCCGGATCCGAAATGGATACAATGGTTAGATAAGCAAGATTTCAATACCAGGTATCCATTTTTAGGAAATCATTATGGTGGCCTTGAGATTCCCCATGCATTCACTGTCGAGACAGACCCATTTATTCAGCAACTGATATCCTATCTGAAATCCAGGGGCTTAATAACCTATTTCGAGGCTGCCTACAGCATTCAACAAACAGTATCACCCTCTTTAAAAATAGAACTGAATTCCGGCCATAATTTTACCACAGAGATCATCATATATGCGATTGGGTCTGGAATCAGACATACTCCTGAATGGAAATTTTTGCCTGCAAGTTATATAAAAGGCCAGCTTCTTGATCTCAATTTCAAAGACCAACTCCCCCTTCAGCAGTCAATATCCAGTATGGGATATTTTGCATTCAACCCTGAGAAACCTAATCGTATGGTCGCGGGAAGTACATACGAACATCATTACGATGATTTGAAAACTGATAAAGAAGGGAAAGAATACCTGTATAAGAAATTAGATCGCACACTCCCCGGTTTTAAAGATCGGGAGCATAGTGCCTCTATGTGGGCCGGAGAACGGGTAAGCATGAACGATCACAACCCGGTGGCCGGCAGGCATCCCATTCTGGAGAACAGGTATATTCTGGGGGGATTAGGATCAAAAGGGATGATTTACAGCAGATATCTTGCAGAACAACTCACAAATAACATGTTGGATGGTAAACCGATCGATCCGGAATTCAGCGTCAATCGGTTCGTAAAAGGTGAGGACTACTGATTTTGAACTACTCTCTGCTAAAATTTATTTTTTCTATCGGATTTTCGCCAAAGAAAATATCATCTGGGGTTTACGGCCGCAAACGTCCCAGCATTCTTGGAAATGGAATCGTTTCCCGAACATGAGATAATCCGCAGATCCAGGCTACAGTTCGCTCAATTCCCATTCCATATCCCGAATGAGGAACGGAACCATATTTCCGAAGATCAATATACCAGTTGAATGCATCTTCCGGCAGATCGTGTTCTTTAATTCTTTGCTGAAGTACCTCAAGGTTATCCTCACGTTCACTTCCACCAATTATTTCACCATAGCCTTCTGGTGCCAGGACATCGAGTGCAAGCGCCAGCTTTTCATCTTCCGGATCGCGCTTCATATAAAATGCTTTTACAGCAGATGGATAGCGATGAACCATCACCGGCGTATCATACTGCATAGTAAGGATGGTTTCGTCACTGCCTCCAAAATCATTTCCCCATTCAAATTCTGCTGCTGATTTCTTCCAGACAGGGATATTTCTGAGATCTTCGTCAATCTGGTCAATTCTGGAATGAATCTCTTTAATTCTCTCATCAATTTGTGCTTTACGCCACTTTTTCGCGGAGCCATGCTCTTTTTTTATCTCTTCCAGTTCTTTTTTGATTGCTGATTTCTCCTCATTTCTTTCCATCTCCATATTATTGAGCATTTCAGCTGTATTCTCACTTTTTAACTGCTTAACTGCTTCGGTATAGGAGATCTTTTTAAAAGGTTCTGAAGCTGCTTTTTGAAGAAAAGTGGTGTCTCGTTCGAGAATTTCAAGTTCAGATTCATGCTTGTCGAGAACGGTTTTGAGAATGAATTTGAGCATTTTCTCCGCAAGCTCCATGTTCATCTCCAAATCATAAAAAGCCATTTCAGGTTCAACCATCCAAAACTCAGTCAGATGACGCCGGGTTTTACTTTTTTCAGCCCTGAATGTTGGCCCAAAAGTATACACTTTGCCATGTGCCATTGCCATTGCTTCTGCATACAGCTGACCTGATTGTGTCAGATAGGCTTTTTCATCGAAATATTCAGTTTCGAAAAGAGTGGTTGTTCCTTCTGCGGCGTTCCCGGTAAAAACCGGAGCATCCATCTGGATGAACCCTTCATTTTGAAAAAACTGATGCAGAGAAAAAATTATCGTATTGCGCACCTGCATTGCCGCCCACTGGCGCTGACTCCGCAGCCACAGATGACGATTTTCCATCAAAAATTCCACACCGTGATCTTTTGGCGTAATCGGATAGTTTTCTGCCACCTGGTAAACCTTTACATCCGTTGCATGCAATTCATATCCTCCCACACTTCGGTCATCTTTAACGACCTTACCCGTTATTGCGAGTGAACTCTCCTGTTTAAGTGTACCGGCTGCTTCAAATACATCTTCAGAGACTTCCTGTTCTGATACAATACACTGGCATAACCCTGTGCCATCTCTTAATTCAAGAAAATGAAGACCTTTCCCGCTTCGGCTGTTGTAAATCCATCCTTTAAGGGTTACAATTTCGTTTTCGTGGTTCGAAAGCTTATTGATAGTGGTCATAAAATTGTTTACATCAATCGTTAAATGTTCTGTAGTCGTTAATTATCATGGTTTATCAGGAAGCAAAAGGGTTTCAGAAAATACTGAGGAATCAAAAAATGAATCTGTAAAATTCCTCAAATCTTCTTTTGTAACTGAGTTGATATTCTCAACAAGTTCATCGAGCGTTACAAACCGGTTAAAATAGATCTGACTCTTTGCGAGGCGTGTCATGCGGTTACTGGTACTTTCCTGAGAAAGCATTAATTTTCCTTTCAGCTGAGCTTTCGCTTCGGCAAGTTCCTGGTCCGGTACAGGCTGCTCCCTTATCAATTCAAATTCTTTAGTGATCAGTTCTCTTACATGATCTACATATTCCTGATCTGTTCCGATATACACCCCGAATAGGCCCGAATCAGTGTAGGATTGATTAAACGTGCCGATGGAGTAACAATATCCATACTTTTCGCGGATATTCTGATGTAACCGGGAGCTCATACCACCACCCAACACTGTATTGGCAAGCAGCAGCAGATATTTATCACTGTGATCGTAATAAAGCCCGCGTCTTCCTGTAATCATATGAGTCTGCTCAATTGATTTATTGAGTTTTTTCTTAAATGTTGAATAATCGGTTAGCGGCTGATCCAACGACTCAACATCTCCCCTGTTTTCTATATCAAGAGCATTGGATACAAGTTCAACCACTTTCGAATGATCAGCGTTACCAGCTACAGCAACGATCAGGTTAGAGGGTTTATACCTGTCTTTAATGTAATCAAACAGATCATCACGGGAAAACGACGATACTGTATCTTCAAATCCTATTACCGGACGGCCGATGGGGTGATGATTAAATGTTTGTCTGCTGAATTCTTCAAATAATACATCTTCAGGGCTGTCGCGATACATCTTCATCTCTTCCAATACAACTTTCTTCTCCTTTTCCATCTCCTCTTCGGGAAAGGTTGAATTTCTTACCATGTCGGAAAGAACATCGAGAGCAACGGGTAATTTAGTGTCGAGACATCGTGCATAATAACAGGTATATTCGGTAGATGTAAAAGCGTTCAAATAACCACCCACCGATTCCATGCTCAATGCTATATCATAAGATGATCTGTTTTCAGTTCCTTTAAAAAGCATGTGCTCAAGAAAATGGGTTATTCCGGCCTGTTTATCAGTTTCGTTGCGGCTTCCGGTTTTTACCCAGATACCTACGGTAACACTTTTAACGCTGTCGATTTGTTCGGTGACAACTTTTAAACCGTTAGGCAGAGTAGTTTTTTGTACTGATTTGAGCTCACTTACTTCTTTCATTAGATAAAATTTTATGATTTAGAATAGATCAATATCGATAAGTACCGATTGTAAACAAAAATAGCGCCCTCTGTTCAAAGGCGCTATTCTGTTTAACAGGTTTTGCTGGAATTAATTTTCATCCGGATTCGGCAATAGTGCTTTTCGGGAGAGACGAAGTTTTCCGCCGTGTTCCACTTTCAAAAGTTTCACTTCTATTTCCTCACCTACTGATATTACATCTTCCACATTTTTCACATGGCTGTGATTTAATTCAGAAATATGAAGAAGACCCTCTTTGCCGGGTACAATCTCAACAAAAGCACCATATTCTTTAATGGCTTTTACAGTTCCTTTATAGGTTCCGCCTTCATCAAGATGACCGGCAATTGCCTGAATTCGTTTCTTGGCATTTTCCGCTTTATCAAGAGAATCTGCAGATATGGTAATTTTGCCTTTACCCTCTTCATCCTCTTCGATCCAGATTTCTGTATCTGTCTCTTTTTGCAGAGTTTGAATTACTTTGCCGCCTGGCCCGATAACGGCACCAATACTGTCGCCATCTATCGTCATGTTTATAAACTGCGGAGCATACTGTGATATCTCCTTGCGTTTCTCAGAGATTGTCTTGGCCATTTCTTCAAGAATATGTAATCTGCCGGTATGAGCCTGTTCCAAAGCTTCCTCCAGGATTTCAAAAGAAATGCCCTTCACTTTCATATCCATCTGTGTAGCTGTGATTCCATCAGCTGTACCTGCGGTTTTGAAGTCCATGTCGCCCATAAAATCTTCTTCGCCGCGAATATCGGAAAGAACAACCGTATTGTTTTCACCTACAATCATCCCCATTGCAATACCCGCAACCGGTTTTTGGATGGGTACACCGGCATCCATAAGTGCCATGGACCCGCCGCAAACAGAAGCCATTGAAGATGAACCGTTCGATTCGAGAATGTCGGAACGCACCCTAACCACATAACCGAATTCTTCCCAGTCTGGCATAAGCATCTTGAGTGCCCGTTCTGCCAAATGACCGTGGCCAATTTCTCTTCTGCCCGGACCGCGTAAAAATCCTGCTTCTCCAACACAGTAAGGTGGAAAATTGTAATGCAACATAAATGTTTTTTCTTCCTCGTGGAAAAGAGTATCAACACTCTGTGCGTCCCGCTTGGTACCAAGTGCTACAGAAACGAGAGCCTGAGTCTCACCTCGACTGAATATAGCCGAACCGTGAACTCTGGGCAAATAGCCAACTTCACTCCAAATATCACGTATATCTTCGGGAGAACGACCGTCGATACGACGTTTTTTCTCCAGAATCATATTCCGGAGCTCATTTTTTTCCAGATCTTCAAAGAAAGACGAAACCTCACCGGCAGCTTCTTCATATCCCTCTTCGGCAGTGATTGTTTCTATTACTTCATTTTTTAGATCCCGAAGCTGACCGTTATATTCTTCCTTACCAAGACCGGTTGCAACAATATCTTTCAATTTTGTTCCGGTTAGTTCTTCAACTTTCTCTTTCAGTGATTCATTAACTGGTTCTGGTTCGTACTCCCGTTTCTCAACGCCAAATTCTTCTCTGAGCTCTTCCTGAAACTCGCATAGTTTTGCAATTGCCTTATGTCCTTCTTTAATAGCTTCGAGCATCTCTTTTTCGGTGATTTCTTTCATCTCACCTTCAATCATCAACACACTGTCGGCGGTACCTGCTACTATAATATCTATATCGCTTTTTTCAAGCTCGTCGATCGTAGGATTGATAACAAATTCGCCATTAATTCGTCCCACTTTAACCTGAGACATCGGCCCGTCAAATGGAATATCTGAAATATGAGTTGCCGCTGAAGCTCCAAACGCGCCTAAAACATCGGGTTGATGCTGCCCATCAGAGGAGAACACCTGGCATATATATTGGGTTTCATTCAGATATCCTTCTGGATAAAGAGGCCGTAAGCTTCTGTCTATCAATCTGCTGGCCAGAGTTTCACCTTCTGAAGGTCGACCCTCTCTCTTCATAAATCCACCGGGAAATTTACCTCCGGCAGTAAAACTTTCTCTTAAATCAACAACCATCGGGAAAAATCCTTGTCCCGGTTTGGGTTCTTTAGCACTTACAACCGTACAAAGCACCATTGTATCCCCCATGGTAACCACTACGGCTCCATCAGCTAATTTGGCCAATCGGCCTGTTTCTACAGTTAGTGTTTTTCCGGGTGCAAATTCTATACTTCTAATATTCGGCTTCATATATATTTATTCTGTTCTTTCTCTATTTACAACTATTCTATGGATAGGTAGTTTAAACACAAGAGAATAGTCAACCTCATGCCCAAAAAAAAGCACGCAATTTTTACTGCGTGCTTAAAATAAAATGTTTATTTACGGAGACCAAGTTTTTGAATCAGCTCTCGATACGTTTCAATATCGTTATTCTTCAGGTAGGTAAGCATGCGTTTACGTTGCCCAACCATTTTAAGCAATCCTCTTCTTGAAGAGTGGTCCTGCTTATTATCTTTTAAATGATCTGTTAAATGACTGATACGCGCAGTTAATAATGCAACCTGTGCTTCAGTTGACCCTGAATTTTCTTCTGATCCACCAAATTCGGTAATAACTTCCTGTACTTTTTCTTTACTTATGCTCATTTCAAATTTATCAATGTTCTATTATAATATAGCTAATGAAAATACGCTTAATTCGTTTGCTTTGCAATGTTTGGGCGATTTGATTTTAAAATTATTTCGCTCTCTTTGCGATCTCGAGCAAGCTGCTTTTTTAATTGTTCCACCCCTTCAAAGGGTTGTTCATCACGGATCCGGTCAACAAACTGAATCTGTACTTCTTTTCCATAAATATCCTCATTAAAGGAAAAGATGTTTACCTCCATTGTTAAATCTTCACCCTCAAAGGTAGGACGCTTACCAATATTCATCATCCCGGGGTGATATTCTCCATCAACTCTGAGCCAGACTGCATATACTCCCTTTTTTGGAATGACTTTTTTGCTCATATCAATCTGAATATTTGCAGTGGGATATCCTATTTTTCTGCCCCTCTTATCGCCGTGCACCACCGTTCCATTGAGAATGTAATATCTACCCAAAAATTTAGCTGCCTGTTTCACATCTCCTTTATCCTGTAATGCATTCCTGATAGATGTACTACTTACAGTCTTATTTTCTACTTCCTGACGGGATATTATACGCGCCTCAAAACCAAGTTTCTCACCAAGTTCCTGAACGGTCTCGATTGAGCCTTCACGATCTTTGCCAAATTGATGATCATATCCAATCACAAAAGCTTTCACCCCAATCTTTTTCCAGATTATATCCCGTACAAACTCTTCAGAACTTAACAACGAAAAATCACGATCAAACGGAATCACAACCATCTGATCGATTCCCAGATCTGCAAGTAGTTCGCAGCGTTCAGGCAGTGTGCTTAAAAGTTTTATCCCTGCCGATCCCGGGTTAATAATATTGCGGGGATGCGGATCAAAAGTAACAATAGTACTTCTGGCATTGTATTTATCAGCTATATCAAGAACTGATTTTATAAGAACTTTATGCCCCTCATGAACTCCATCGAACGTACCCACTGTAAGAACTGTATTTTCGTCACGTTCTACATCTTCAAGAAAAACCAATTTCGACATTGATCCTTATCTGTTTAAAAGTTTATCCAATTCCTTTGGTAACATTGCCTTATCAACACTAAACTCACCAATGGACGTTCGTTTAAGCATCGTTATATGTGCACGACTATCTAACGCCAGCCCTAAATCATGTGCAATAGAACGAATATAGGTTCCTTTTCCACAATGAACTCTTAACTGCAGTTCCGGCATATTGCAATTTATAATTTCAATATTATGAATGGTTACTTGTCTCGGCGGAGGTGTCAATTTTTCACCACGTCTTGCTTTTTTGTAAAGTCTTTCTCCATCTACCTTAATTGCTGAATATACAGGCGGGGTTTGTAAAATCGTACCATAAAACTGAGATTGCAATACCTCTTCAATTTTTTGCCGGTTTATATGAGTCCATTCAGCGGCCGCATCCGGCTCGAGGGCTGCATCAAAGCTCGGTGTAGACTCACCAAACTTAACAGTTGTTTCGTAAACTTTTGGCTGATCCTGAATTTCAGAGATTGTGCGGGTTGCCTTACCTGTACATAGAATGAGAAGCCCAGTTGCAAGCGGATCGAGTGTACCGGCGTGGCCGACTTTTTTGGCAGGAATTCTGTTGCGAACGTAGCGAACTACATCGAAACTTGACCATGTTAACGGTTTATTCATCAATACTACTGCACCTGATGAAAATATTTCGGAGGGAAAATCTAATGAAGAGGAAGATACTATGGGCAGTTCAGAAAGAGGGATGGCTTTTTTTGCCATACTAATCAGTTGTTATCGCTATTATCTTTATCTGAACGTTGATTCCTGGCTTTTGCGAAAAGTTTTTCCATCTTATTTACATACTCAGCCGTATCATCCTCGAAAAAAAGAAGTTCCGGAATTCTGCGAACCTGATTCTTGATCTTGCCTGCAAGCTCATAACGGATTTTGTCTTGATTGTCATCGATAAACTGATAGATTGATTTGGGATCGCGTTCCTGAGTAAACACGCTCAGATATATCTTTGCAATAGACAGATCATCCGTTATACGAACCTGGGTAACAGTTATAAAGGAACCTGCCGGCTGATAGTTTTGCTGCAGAATACTTCCCAGATCTTTTTGAATAACGGATGCGAGCCGTTTCGTGCGAATACTCATCGAAATACTCCTAATCTATTGTGCGTCTTCCAGTTTTCGCTTCTCTTCTTTTATAGTATAGCTTTCAAATTCATCTCCAACTTTTATATCGTTGAAGTTAACTATGCTTATACCGCATTCATAACCTGATTGAACCTCTTTCACATCATCCTTAAAGCGTTTCAGGGAATCAATTTCACCGTCCCAAATCACAACTCCATCACGGATGATTCTAATTGGATCGTTTCGGTTAATTTTACCTTCGGTAACATAACATCCGGCAATGGTGCCGACTTTCGATACTTTAAACACCTCACGAACTTCAACCATCCCTTTGATTTCTTCTGAAATTTCAGGGCTAAGTAAACCTTCGAGTGCATCGTGAACTTCATCAACTGCATCATAGATTACACTGAATAAGCGAATATCTATGCTTTCAGCTTCGGCAAGTTTCCTTGCACTGGAGCTCGGCCGTACCTGGAATCCGATAATAATTGCATCTGATGCCGAGGCAAGAAGCACATCCGATTCGGTTATAGCACCCGATCCGGTGTGTATAATATTTACCGACACCTCTTCAGTACTCAATTTCTGTAATGCACCTGAGAGAGCTTCAATAGAGCCGTCAACATCAGCCTTAATAATAATATTCAGTTCAGAAACTTCGCCGAGTGCCATACGTCGGGACAGATCATCAAGTGTAAGATGCTTGGTGCGTCGGAGCGATTGTTCGCGACGAATTTGCTGACGCTGATTTGCAATTTCCTTGGCCATTTTTTCATCACTTGGAACTACCAGTCTGTCACCGGCCTGGGGCACATCATCGAATCCGGTAAGCTGTACCGGTGTAGATGGTCCCGCTTTTTTCAACCTATCGCCATGTTCATTTTCCATGGCTCTGACACGGCCAAAGCATGGACCGGCCACAAAGGGATCACCCACTTTCAGGGTACCGTTTTGTACAAGAATATTTGCTACTGTTCCTTTTCCTTTATCGATACGGGATTCAAGTACAATACCCTGCGCCAGGCGGTTTGGATTGGCTTGCAATTCCAACAATTCCGCTTCAATAAGCACTTTCTCAAGCAGATCATCTATGCCTTCGCCTGTTTCGGCAGAAACTTCAGCAACCTGTGTTGTACCTCCGTATTCTTCAACAATTACATTATGTTCCGATAGCTGTTGTTTAATTTTATCTGGATTAGCACCTGCTTTATCCATTTTATTTATGGCAACAACTATTGAAACGCCGGCAGCCTTCGAGTGGTTGATTGCCTCAATAGTCTGTGGCATCACTGAATCGTCAGCAGCAATAACAAGAATAACAATATCAGTTGCCTGGGCACCGCGGCTACGCATGGCTGTAAACGCTTCGTGACCCGGCGTATCCAGGAAGGTAATATTTTTTCCCTGCTCGGTGGTTACCTCGTAAGCACCTACGTGCTGGGTGATTCCTCCGGCCTCGCCTGCTGCAACTTTGGCTTTTCGGATATAATCAAGGAGAGATGTTTTACCGTGATCAACATGACCCATAACGGTAATAATGGGTGCACGCGGCTCCAGATCAGCGGGATCGTCTTCTTCTTCTTCATACATATCTTCAACCACTTCGTCGGCGTCGACAAAGTTTACATCAAACCCATATTCTTCTGCCACGAGTTCTATCGTTGATGCATCCAGCCGTTGATTGATAGATACCATCATACCGAGATTCATACAGGTTGTAATCACATCGGTTGGCTTAACGTCGAGAAGCTCAGCAAGATCACTTACAGTTAAAAATTCTGTAACATCTATAACTTCCGTTTCAAGATCTGTGAGTTCATCCGCCATCTGGCGCTCTTCTTCGCGCTCTTCACGGCGCTGTTTTCGACGCTTCTGGCGCTTACTTCCTACCGTATCAGATTCTTTCATACGCGCCATCGTTTCGCGCATTTTCTTCTCTACGTCTTCCTCATCAACCTTAGACTTACGGGATTTTTTCTTGGGCTTTTTCGTCTTTTTAGCCGGTTTATCAGTATCTGATTTACTCTTGCTCTTAATTTTTGCGGCTTTTTCTGATTCATCCTCCGTACGGTCTTTACGGCGTTTGCGCTTCTTCACCTTTTTCTTATCTGAGGTAAAAGACACTTTTCCAACAACTTTTGTGCCTTTTAGTTTGTCTGCTGATCCCCGGATTATCTCTTCATCCGTTTCTTCATCAGATACTTCAGTTTCTGCCGGTGTAGTTTCAGCCACTGATTCATCAGGCTGAGATTTTTCAGCTTCCTCAGAAGATTTCTTCTCGTCAGGTTCGTCAGATTCTGATACTTTCTCCTGAGTTTCTTTTTCAGTTACTTCATCTTTATCAGGTCTATCAGTTTCTGCTTTTTCTGCCTGCTCATCTTCGTCAGCTGTTTCTATTTTCTCAGCTGATGGTTTTTCTTCTTTTTCAGTTTTCTTCTCTTCTGGTTCTGGTTCTGGTTCCGGAGGAGTTTCAATAGGCTCGAGTGAGCTTTCGGGAGATTCTACAGATTTTAGTTTGGGTTCTTCCTCTTTTGCGGCAGGTTTCTTTTCATCTTCAGGCTCAAGATCATCAATTGGCTCTAAAAAACTGTCGAGAGTTACGCTTTCATTTCGATGAGACATAATCTGGCTTCGACGACTTTCATACTCTTCGCGGGCCCTGGCGTGCTCCCTGCTTTTTTCTTTGTCATCGCCATACTCATATGAAAGCACCTCGTACATTTCGGGTGTAATCTTGGTATTCGGACGATTAGCGACATCAAAATCATGTTCTCCAAGTGTGTCCACAATGGACTGGGTAGCTACATTAAATTCTGATGCAACTTTAAATAGTTTTTTTGGCTTATTGTCCGTCATATAAAAGTTTAGTGGATTTTATCAGTAATTCATTCGTTCATCGCAACACCCTAAAGTTACGATCAATCTTGTTCGTCCTCAAATTCGTAGGCAATGATATCGATAATTCGTTCAGCTTCTTCTTTATCGATTTTCCCTTCTGTCCGGCGAACCAGTTCATCTTCATCAAGCTCTAATACCGCTCGCGCACTATCGCAGCCAATTTCGTGTAGTAAAGAAATTGTTTCGGGCCCAAAGTCGATTTCAAATTCGTTGATGTCAATATCATCTTCTTCTTCAACTTCACGAAATACATCTATTTCAACCTCAGCCAGTTTTGACGCCAGACGAATATTTACACCACCTTTTCCAATCGCTTTTGAGACTTCATCAGCCGGAACAAGAACATTGGCTTTTTTACCATCATCTGTCAGTTCTACCTTCAGAACTCTCGCTGGCTGGAGGGCCCGTTTAATGAATTCAAATTTATCTGGTGTATAATTTATAACGTCGATATTTTCATTTTGGAGTTCGCGAACAACGGCATGGATTCGTATGCCCTTCATGCCCACACAAGCCCCAACAGGATCTACACGTTCATCGTGCGATTGCACCGCCACTTTAGACCGGTCGCCGGGCTCACGCGCAATTCGCACAAGTTCAATAATACCATCAAAAACCTCTGGTATTTCATTTTCAAACAGCCGTTCCAAAAACATGGGAGACGTTCGTGATATAATCACTGTGGGATTTCCCCCAATTCGTTTTACTTCAACAACAACTGCCCGGATCGTATCTCCTTTCCTGTACCGGTCTTTATAGATCTGCTCATTTTTGGGGAGAAGGAGCTCCACGCCATTGTGATTAACAAGAATATCTTTATTGTTTCGAACCTGGTATACATCGCCAAGTACAATATCGCCAATTCTGTCTGAGTAATCTTCAAAAATATTATCTTTTTCAATCTCCCGGATCCTCTGAGCCAGCTGCTGACGTGCCATAGTTACGGCGCGACGTCCAAAATCTGTTATTGAGATTTCCTGTGCATACTCATCGTAGAGTTCCAGATCAGGATCCTGTTTTTGGGCTTCCTCAAGCGTAATTTCAGTTACCTCGTCTGTAAGTTCATCAGCAGGCACAACCTCGCGTATATGCAGAATCTGAATTTC
>CAYOLE010000011.1:22251-31590 GCA_964404705.1 uncultured Rhodohalobacter sp.
TCAAATCGTATGGCTGTTTCTTTACCTTTATCATGTTGAATTTTAACGTGATCGGCCGAAACATCTTTTAAAACACCTTTAATTTTTTCGTAATTACCTGCCTGCTTATACTTAAGCTTTGCAGTCCGCCCCTTATTTTTAGCGTACTGTCTTTTATCCGTAAGCGGCCTGCTCAGACCCGGAGAAGAAACATTCAGCCGATATGATCTGTCAAAAAGTTCTTCTGATTCGATCAAATATGAGAGTTCGCGGCTAATCCTGGAACAATCATCGAGGTTCACCCCATCTTTTTCAGAATCCACATAAACCCATACTACATTCATCTCTTGTTGCTTTATTTCAACATCAACGATGAACATATCGTATTGCCTGACAAGGGGTTCGGCCAATTCTTTAATCCGTGTTATGGGATCACTGCTCATATAATTATGGATTTTAGTACAAAAAAAAGTGAGAACCTCCCCGGCGCCCACTTAAGTTTTATAAAATAGGCTAATATCCTTTAAAAACCAACCGATAACGCTTTGCGATTTCTCATTAAGGCATTACAAGAAGCAGGAATTCAGTTTCCTCTTTTATTTTAAAAAGCCACCCTTTGCCGATTCTCAATATAATTTATTTTATATTTACAGATTCCATCTTCAAGCTTATCTTAATTTGAATAACTGTTAATATCTTATTTCTTAAATCTTTAACAGGGTAAAACATACAGTTTATGATTAATTGCAATATCTATCGCTTGCAGACCACGCTGTTCAAAAACATTCTGCCACTGGTTATTTTACTCCTGGTGAGTGCCTGCTCGAGCCCGGACAGAACAGACACACAGACAGCACAGGAAGAACGGGAACTGGATTTTGAAACCACTGTTACTTTTTTAGATGCCAGGGGAAATCAAATTACTGAAATTGAAGCTGCCGTTGCCGATGATAATGCCAGCCGAAGTGAGGGCTTGATGGACGTGCACTCATTGCCAGAACATGCCGGTATGCTTTTTATCTTTGAAGAAAATGAGCAGCGAAGTTTCTGGATGGCAGGCACTCCCCTTTCTCTCGATATCATTTTTATCAATGAAGATTATGAAATTGTACGAATACACCGCAATACATCTCCATATTCCCAGGAAAGCATTCCATCAGATTTGCCAGCGAAATATGTGGTTGAAGTAAATGCGGGCTATACAATGCGGTATGATATAAACGAGGGTGGCCGCATCCAAATTGGAGATTGAACTCCTGCATTACGACCATCCGTTCTCCAGCCCGGATATCTCACGAAGTCAAAAAATGTAGAATGAAATGCGGTTAGCCAACAAGCTCCTCCTCCTTTGACAGAAATTGCATTACTTCCTCAACATTTTTTCTGGAACCGATGTAGATAGGCGTACGTTGATGAATAGCTTCAGGCTGAAGTTCTAATATTCTTTGATCTCCGTTTGTAGCCACACCACCAGCCTGTTCAATAATGAAGCTTAACGGGTTACACTCATACATCAATCTAAGTTTGCCCCTTGGATAGACGTTACTGGATGGATAGATAAAAATACCTCCTTTCACAAGCGTTCGATGTACATCTGCTACCATCGACCCGATGTAACGTGCAGAATAAGGCCTGCCATTTTCGGGATCTTCTTTCTGGCAGTATTTTATATATTTTTTTAGTCCGTCACCCCAGCTATTATAGCTCCCTTCATTAATACTATAGATTGTACCATGATCGGGCATCTCAAAATCATCATCCGATAATATAAACTCACCAATACTGGGATCGAGTGTGAATGCGGAAACTCCCATCCCGGTTGTGTAGACCATTATGGTAGACGATCCATAAAGAACATAACCAGCAGCTACCTGCCGAACTCCCGGTTGAAGAGCGTCAGCTTCTACAAGTTTTGGTTCATATCGTGACTGCCTCATATAGATCGAAAAAATACTTCCTATCGATACATTTACATCAATATTTGAGGAACCATCCAGCGGATCCAGGTAAACAATGTACTTGCCACCTTCGCTGTTGAGCCGTACAATGCCATCATTTTCTTCTGAAATCACCATACATGTGATGAGTGATCGATCCAGTGCAGATATAAGTTGCTCATCTGCAAAAAGATCCAGCTTTTTTACTGATTCACCATGTACATTTCTTGATCCATCAGCCCCTAATAAACTTGTTATTCCAGCTTTATTAACTTCCCTTGATATAATTTTAGCTGCAAGCCCAATATCCCGCAATAACTGCGACAGCTCTCCTGTGGCACCAGGGAATTTATTCTGCGACTGAATAATATATTCATCCAGTGTTACCAGCTTAGTTGGTTTATTCGTCATGTTGATTTCCCTTTTGTTGTATAGTCTTTTATTTATTTATGGAAACGCTTCCAAATTTAAATAAAGAATCAGGTAAGGATCAACTGATTAGTGATTTCCAATTAATTCATTGAATAGGTTTATAGCTTTTTGTTCAAGCTCTGTAAGAGTACCATTATTTTCAATGGTATAATCAGCCAGGTGTGTAAGTGATTCAAAATCGGGCTGTTTTGCCATTCGTTCCGTTACGGCTTCCTCTGATATTTTGTCGCGCTTTGTAACTCTTTTTAATCGCGTGTTTTTATGCCCTGTTACAATTACAACTACATCCAGGTAGTCCGGGCGGCCTTCATTTAATAAAATAGCAGCTTCGTATGCAAACAACTTGACGCCATTGTGTTTGGCTGATTCGATCAGTGATTTTATTTCCCGTCGGATTACAGGATGGACGATATTATTTAGTTCCTCCACGCGGTTTTTTTGGAATGCCTCTTTAATCAGATGCGGCTTATTAAGAGCACCAGCCGGAGTATATGTTTTACTGCCGAAAGTTTGAATAAGTTGTTGTTTAACCGAGTGGTCCCTGCCCATTATTTCTTTGGCAAGGTCATCAGCGTAAATCACACGTGCGCCCATCTCCTTCCAGATAGTAGCGACAGTCGTTTTTCCCGATCCAATTCCCCCTGTGATACCTACAGTAATCATACGGTTTGTTCAGCCACTCGGCTCATCAGGTATGCTTTCATGAACGAGTCCAAATCTCCGTCCATTACAGAATCTACATCTCCGGTTTCATGCTCTGTTCGATGATCCTTCACCATATTATACGGATGAAAAACATAAGACCTGATTTGTGATCCCCACTCATTGCTGCTTTTTGAGTCTTCGAGCTTCTGCTTTTCTCTTTCCTTGATATTTTTTTCCAGCTCATAAACACGAGACTTCAGCATCACCATAGCTTTTTCGCGATTCTGCAGCTGAGAACGTTCCTGCTGGCATTCCGCCACCACGCGTTCTTCGGTGCCGTCGGAGAGTTTTCCCGTCCAGATCAGCCGTACCCCGGTTTCTACCTTATTCACATTTTGCCCACCCGCACCACTCGCATGAAATCGCTGAAGTTCTATATCACTGTCGTTGAGATTAACTTCAATCGTGTCATCAATTATGGGCGATACAAATACAGAACAGAACGAGGTGTGCCGGCGTGAGTTGCTGTCGAAAGGTGAAATTCGTACAAGCCGGTGAGTTCCGGTTTCCGATTTTAGAAATCCATAGGCATTTGTTCCTTTAACCTCAACCGTGGCGCTTTTAATGCCGGCAACATCTCCCGGCTGATATTCAATGACTGAAATTTCATAATTACGTTTTTCAGCCCACCGGTTTATCATTCTGAATAACATCTGGCCCCAGTCCTGGCTTTCGGTTCCACCGGCTCCTGGATTAAACGTTACAATTGCATCGCGATGGTCATCCACATCGCTCAGCATATTCTGAAGTTCAAGTTCTTCCAGTTTACTCACAAAAGTTTCAGTTTCCTGTTCGAGTTCTTCCATCACATCTTCTCCCTCGTCCAAAAATTGCTGATAAACGCGAATACTTTCACGAAGGGCATTCAGTTCATCCCAGCTTTCCACCAGGCTTTTTTGATGGTCGATCTGACGCATCACTGCCTGGGCTTTTTCAGGGTCGTTCCAGAATTCAGGATCCTGAGTTTGTTCCTGTAATTCTATTACTCTAACTTTTCGTTTATCGTAGTCAAAGATACCCCCTGAGCCGGTCGAGCCGGTCGAACATTTTGTCGAGTTTATCTAACTGCATACTCATTTTAATCTAATATGGGTTTATAAATTTTTCTTATCCATTCAATGTCTCTGATCAGGTGTACCAAAGGTATTAATCTGCAATTTATGCAGAAGTGCCAATTTGTATAAGTATGTACAGTTCTGATATCAACTATCTTATTTGCGAAACAGTGCTGAGATCAGTACACCGGCAAGTATTCCTCCCGTAAAAGCGGCCCCAACCCCAATTTCCGGGTTAGCGCGTACATAACGGCGGGCAGTACGAAATTCTCTTCGAATTTCATTTTGTATTTTTTCACGCTCGTTTTCAAGGTTGCTCATTATCTGAGAATACCTGTCTTCAACATTCTTTTTTTCTTCTTTAAGAGCTTCTTTAAGCTCTTCTTCGGTTGATTTTGATTCTTCCATGACGATCTGAATTTATAAATTATTGTTTTTTCTCAGGCTCCGGATTTTACTCCAACCATATCCTGATCTTTATACTGAAGTTCATAAAGCTTGCGGTAGATTCCTTCATCTTTTCGGACAAGCTGTGTATGGGTACCCGACTCACGAATTTTACCCTTGTGCATTACAAGAATATTATCTGCTCCTTTTATAGTTGAGAGCCGGTGTGCTATTACAACGGAAGTTCGTCCTTTCATCATTCGTTCGCAAGCTTTCGATACAAGATGTTCGGTTTCAGAATCAACATTTGAGGTAGCTTCATCGAGAATTAAAATTTCAGGATCGTAAACCATTGCCCTTACAAAACAAATAAGCTGCTTCTGCCCCATCGAAATCGAGGCTCCTCTTTCCCTGAGCTGAAAATCATATCCGCCGGGTAGTTTATTGATAAAATGATGCGCCTCCACTTCTTTGGCTGCTTTAATCACATCATCTCGCGAAATATTTTTATTCCCCATAGTGATGTTTTCCAGCACACTGCCAGTAAAGAGTGCATTATCCTGTAATACCAGTCCAAAGTGAGATCTGAGTTGCTTTAATGAGAGTTCTCTGATATCAACATCATCCAGCAGAATACTTCCACTTTGAATATCATAAAACCGAAGCAGAAGATTTATGATGGTTGATTTTCCAGCACCCGTTGCACCCACAATGGCAAGAAGCTCACCCGGTTTTGCCGTGAAAGACACATCCTGTAAAATCATCTCATCATCAGGGTTATATCTAAAATCCACATTTTGGAATTCTATTTTTCCGACAACTTTAAGCTGATCAATGGGTTCACTCACCTCAACAACTTTTTTCTCAGTATCCAATACATCAAATATTCTTTCTGATGATGCAAGAGCTGATTGCAGGGTGTTGTATTTTTCAGAAAGCCCCCGGATTGGATTAAAAAACTGCCTGACATATTGAATAAACGCTAACAGCACGCCAAATGTGATTTGATCCATAAGTGCACGTGCACCGCCATACCAGACAACCAATGCCATCGCGAGACTTGCAAGTACTTCCACAACAGGCCAGAATATCGAAAAGTAGAAGATTGTATCCAGATGAGCCCGTCTGTGATCGCTGTTTATGCTACGAAAGCGTTCCTGTTCCTTTTTTTCTCGATTGAAAAGCTGCACAATTATCATTCCGTTAATGTGCTCCTGTACAAAAGAGTTCAACCTTGCTATCTGGTCGCGAACGTTCAGGAATGCCACCCTAACTTTCGACTTAAACCAAAATGTTGAATAGAATAAAATAGGCAATACCAAAATAGAAACGATAGTCAGCTCCCAGCTCATCATCAGCATAAATGCCAGTATAAAAAAGATCCTGAACAGATCTCCCACCATATTTACAATACCATCGGATAACAGAGAACTCAGAGCTTCGATATCGCTTGTGGTACGTGTAATAAGCCGGCCAATGGGGTTTTTATCGAAAAACTGCACATGCAATGACTGAATCTTTTCGTAAACAGCGTTCCGAAGGCTGTAGAGTGCGCCCTGTCCAAACCACCGGGTGATATATGTATTGGCGATGAGTATCACATATTCCCCTGCAAGAGCGCCTACAAGCAAAAGTATAATCCACAGAAGGCCGGGAACATCACCCACAGCGATATAATCGTCTACAGCAACCTGTGTGAGCTTCGGGCGAACCGTACCCAGAAATGCTGCCGAAAGAGTGAGCACAATAGCCAATAAACCCCACCATTTGTAGGGTTTAAAAAAGTAATAAAGCCGTCGAATCAGTTCAGAGTCGACGGCTTTAGAAGATTGTTTAGAACTCAAGAGAAGTTAATTTTAGAATCGATCAAAATCATCGAAAGGTGTACGTGGTGTAATCGGTTTTGGTTTCCGTTCGTTCGAATCATTTCCAGAATCTGAACGTCTGCTGCCACCTCCCGATCGTCTTGATCCTGAATCTGATGGCGAACTGCTGCGTCGCTTACGGCCAGAACCTCCGCTACTACTACTGCTACTGCTTCTTCTGCTGCTGCCACCTTTTTTATCAAACTTCTTACGTTTTCTGAATCGTTTTTGTTTACTGTCTGATTTACCTTTGCCGGATTTTTTATCATTCTTATTCTGATCGATTTCCTTAAGATAAACCTTGGCCTGAACGATGCCTTTCTCTTTTGCGGGATCGGTAAAGATCGGCCGCAATTCGGTAGCCAGCCAGGCAGGGAAGAATTTTTCTCTTGCCTCTCGCAACAGTACAAACGGATTCGTATATCTGGCAGAAAAATGCGAGATCACCAACAGTTTTGTTTGCGATTCGTTGGCCACACGGGCAGCATCCTCAGATGTTGAGTGCCCTGTTTCGGCTGCTTTGTCGGCGAGACTTGCACTAAATGTTGCTTCGTGATACAATATATTTGTATTCATAGCCAGTTTAACCGAATTCGGGCAGTACTTTGTATCTGTAATATAGGCAAAGCTATCACCAGGACGCGGATGACCCACTATATCATACGATTTGATTTCGGTGCCATCTTCGAGCGTAATATCCTCGCCAGCTTTTAACGCTTTATACTGTTTATCTTCCGTTATTCCCAGTTTCTCAGCTTTTTCAGCATCTACCTTACCAGGCCTGTCCTTTTCCTGAAAACGATAGCCCAGGCAAAATGATGTATGATTCAGAGGACGGGCCTCCACGTAATAATCATCATTATCAACTACACGTTCAGATTCTATATCCTCCTTAACCTCAACATATTTTATATCAAAATTCAGATCAATATTAGCAAATTTAAAATTAAACTCTATATACTCTTTAAGTCCTTCGGGACCCACCAGCGTAAGAGGTTTATCACGCCGCTGAAGTTGAAGTGTTGCGAGTAAGCCAATAAGACCTGAATAATGGTCTACATCGTAGTGTGATATAAATATATTTTCAATTTTTGAGCGTTTTAGCCCGGCTTGAAGCATCCGCATTTGAGCATTTTCACCGCAATCGAACAAATGCACATCTCCCTCGCGCCATAAGGCAACGGATGACAGATGGCGTGTGGCAGTGGGTGTTGCAGATGCTACTCCTAAAGGTACTATGATCATGTTATTATCTCCCGTAGTGTTTGTGGGGGGTCCTGCCGTTCAAGCATGGTAACCCGCAATATGTTTAGTTTATATTAGATCTAATTGTTCTTCCAGTAGTTGTTTATGATACATTCGTGCATAACGTCCTTCTTTCGTTAGCAAATGATCGTGGGAACCCTGTTCTATTATGGAACCATTTTCAAGATAAAAAATTATGTCGGCGTTTTTAATAGTAGATATTCTGTGAGAAATCATAATTGTGGTACGTTCCGGCCGCCTATCCCGGAGATGCCGAAGTATTGCATCCTCAGTTTTGGTATCTACTGCACTAAGCGAATCATCGAGTATGATGATAGATGGATTTTTTATGAGGGCCCGGGCAATAGCAGTTCGTTGTTTTTGTCCTCCCGAAAGTGTTATTCCACGTTCTCCTACAATTGTCTCGAATTTTTTTTCAAAATCCAAAATATTTTGGAGAACATTTGCACTTTTGGCCGCGTCCTCAATTTGGCGCATGGAGGCGTTGTCCACTCCAAATGCTATATTTTCTTTAATAGTTGTAGAAAATAGAAATGTTTCCTGCGGTACATAACCAATTCCCCGCCTGAGCGCTGAAGCAGACCATTTTTTAACATCCACTCCGTCAACCTTTACAGTTCCTTCGGTGGTGTCAAATAATCGGGGAATCAGATTTACGAGTGTGGTTTTGCCTGATCCTGTGCGACCGACGAAGGCTACCGTGCTGCCTTTTTTAATTTCAAATGAGAGATCATGCACTGCCAGTTCATCAGCCCCGGGGTATGCAAACGACACATTTTCGAATTTAATATCTCCTTTTACCTCCCGATCCAAACCTGTAATATTTTCTTTATCACTGATCTGTACGGGTTCGGTAAGCACATTATCCACGCGCTCCCATGAGGCCAGTGATTTTTGAAATGTATTTACGGTGTATCCCAGGGAGGCAACCGGCCAGGTTAAATAGGCAACATAAATCACAAACTCAGCAATATTCCCTATTGTAATCAACCCATCAATCACCATAAGACCACCCCGCCAGATAACAATTACCACAGATACACCAATCAGCAAATTAAGAGTGGGATGAAACAGCGATTCGACAAGATCCAGTTTTAGCTTTTGCTTTCTGTACTTTTCACTTTCCCTGTCAAATATTTCCTGTTTATACTCTTCTCTGTTAAAAGCTTTAATTAATCGTATGCTGCTAAAAGCTTCTTTCGCTGTGCCGGCAATATCAGAATATTTCTCCTGAATAATAGTTTGATATTTGTTGATAAAGCCGCTCACCCAATATGCAAACGCAGAGAGAAACGGCAGTGGAAGTAATGCCCACAGGGTGAGTTGAGGATTCACTATCACCATCATAGTAATTATGAAACCGGCACGTGTAAAAGTGTTGATTGTATACATAACCACAGGTCCGAAATATTCTCTTACCCGTGATATGTCTTCAGTTGCCCTTACATACGTTTCACCCGATTTATGAGATTCGAAATATCGCTGCGGCAATGTCAGCAGCTTTGCCATTACCTGGTTTCTAATATCAAACTCTACGTGGCGTGAACCCACAATCAGAGTTTGACGTGTAGCAAAGAGCAAAATTCCGTAGAGCATTACTGTGCCAATCAGCAAAAGAGAATTATAGGCGAGAATCTGACCTGCTTCACTTGAAAAAAGAATCTCAAACAGTGATGAATATGCACCCCCGTATTCTTCCCCAAGATTCTCCAC
>CAYOLE010000012.1:0-23305 GCA_964404705.1 uncultured Rhodohalobacter sp.
GATAAGAGGGATATCAAAAATTTTAAATATCGATGGATCACTAAAAAAGAAATGTTCTTCGCGAGAGAAGATCTCATCCTCCCTGTTACCAATAGATATGTTTGAAGCCTCCATATCAAACAAACGGGTAGATTCCACCACATATCCTTGTATGTCATTTAAAATAGCGGCTCTTAAAGGAAAAGGCGTTGTGGCCGAATGAGATTCATCATCTTCATAAATTGTGGTTTGGCTAACTCTGTAGATATCATCTTTTTTTTCATGATACCGATCAAACTCTGTTTCATCCCAAACATAGATAGAAATAAAAATAAAACATGCAATGCCCACTGCCAGACCGGTGAGATTTATGAGCGTGTAGACAGGTTTCTTTTGCGCATTTCGAAGTAAAATTAATACATAGCTCTTTATCATACACCTATACTTCTAAAAAATCGAGATCACATTGTTAAACAAGAGATGGAAGAAACTATAATGTTACAACTAATGTAAATTATTAAAATTATCTAATCAAAATATAACGTCTAATTTCAGGGAATTTGGATAATAGATATAACAAAAGCTCCATCTTTCACATCATTCTAAAAACATTTGAAGGATCACTTTTTATGATGGCTTAGCAACTTGTATATTTGGCTAAACTCAATGCAATCATGATTCAGCAAAGCATCAAATTATCAGCGCTATTAACAACACATATTCCTGAGACAGATCTATTCAATATTCTGCATTCTCTTCTAAGAATTTCATCACCTTCTATTGAAATAATAATTATCGATGATGCATCAGAGAAGAATATTAAAACCGAATTACAGAAAACAATTAGCGACTATGATAACGATCTGGTTTTTCTTTTGGAGCATGATGCACCTGCGGGGCGTGGCAATAGCCTCAACGAAGCACTGGTACAGGCAACCGGTACTTTTATCTGGGCACCGGTACGGGCTGATCGTTTTAATGTTAATCTCTTTCAGCAAGCTCTTAACAGATTTGCCTCCGATCCTGCCGCAATCTGGGTAATGGATTATGATCTGCCAGCGAGTGCATCATTGTGGCTTGATGATGCGGAAGACGGCAAACTACCCGACGACAGTTGTTTTATCTGGAACAGAAAAGTATTACAGGGAGAAGAATTTTTCTTTAATCCTTTTTTAACGCATCTTCATGGTGCCGAGCTCGCTATGCGTGTTCATGAAAACCATGTCTGGCACAGAACTGATCCATTTTTTGTGATTGGTCATAACCAGTTTATTTCGCCTGCAGGTAGTAATTTTGAGGAATTTTTCCGCACTGCACACCGATCTGTTTCATCGCCAGAGGAAAAAAAACAAGTAGTAAACAGGCTGCTTACTACCGATATCACTCCCAGTACGGATGCTGATCATGCTAATCTTCTAACTCAAAGCCGCCAGCTTCTGGCTCAGGAAAACGCCAAAAAAGCCCTGGAGCTCATCAATGCATTTCTTAAGGATAAGCCCGAACACCCCGAAGCATTACAGATCAAAATCTCAACGCTGGAAAAACTTCGCCGGCACGTTGAAGCGGCAGAACTCAAACACGATCTCAAACATATATCAAAATCAAAAAAGAATTACCGTGATTCGGCAACGCCTGTTCCTATAATGGAAGAGTCACCTGCGGAAGTCAATGAAAAGAAAGAGGGTTTTCGCTACAGTATTGTTATACCAACTACAGGTCTTGGTAAATTTGATCTTGAGCGCTGCCTGGCATCCCTTCAGGATGCAGCTCCCGCTGATGAAACTGAACTAATTGTAATTGACAATGCAAGTATTGATGATACTTTCGATTATCTGCAGCAATTAACTGAGAAAAATTTCCTGAATATTCGTGTAGTTACTAACGAAAGTAATTTAGGGTTCGCGGCTTCTGTTAACCAAGGCATTTCAATAGCAAAAGGAGAGTATATTCTGTTCCTTCATAATGATATTGAACTGGAACCTGGTACTCTTTCCATACTCGCTGCCGGATTTGATCTGGGCGATGAAGTTGCCATTACTGCCCCCCAGCTAAATAAAACTGCCCACGCCGCACAGCAAATAAAAGAGAATGTAAACTCCGACTTTATCCTGACAGACATTATCGACAGTTGTTGTTTTATGGTTAAAAATAAACTCGGTTTCCGTCTCGATGAACAGTTCGGACTGGCGTTTTATGAAATGGATGATTTTTGCAAACAACTTACTGCTGAGGGATATCAGATAGCAGTAGCTGCAGGTGTGCAGGCTACCCACCATGAAGGATCTACAACAAAAAAAATGGGTCTGGTTCTAACACCGCAAAGAAAATGGAAAAACCGTGCTCTTTATCATGAAAAATGGAGTGCCCCAGCAGACTACAAAATCCCGCAGCAGGGCACCATTGCAGATCGCCTTGAAAAACTCGAACCCCCCGTAGATCCGGCAAATCCTTCTGAAGAATGGGTGAAGACGGTAAATAATTTCCTGACCGATGAAATCCGGACTAAAATAGTGCGTTCCGATCTCAACAAACGCGAGCTGTTCACGATCGTTTCTACTTTATTGATGGCAGACTGCCGCGACCTGCTTCGCACCCTTGAAAACAGGCTCAACGATCTTGATTTACCTGTTCCCATCTTGATGCTGTTTATTAACTTCTATTATGAAAAGAATATCTATTCAAGATGTCGTCATTACTTAAAAAAAGCAGGCAGAAGTCATCCGGCATTCGACCTGTTCCGGCTCAAAATTTATGTAGCCGATAAAGAAACCGATAAAGCAACAGCTCTTCTTACTAATTTGATGGAGGCCTATCCTGCCAGTCCGGATCTGTTTTCACTTGCGGCCAGACTTTACCAGCAAAGTGGTGAACAGGATGAAGCAAGTTCCTTTGCAGCGATGGCCAATCAGCTCGATCCCATGAGTTATCCCCCCGAAGAATCAGCATTTGAAGTTAAATTTTGATCAGATTGGAAGGTATTTCTTTCCCCCGCACATTAATCCCTTGCCTCTAATAAAGAAAGTAGTTCTTTCAGATCATTCACTTTTCTCTCTTGTTGATTTTTCGCATAACTGTGCATCAGGTTACGTATGCAGCGACCTAATATTTCTGATGCCTCAGCCCTTTCCAGATGTTCAGCCCGGGGTTCAACTCCGTTCTTTTTCAAAAAATAGTAGCATTGATCGTAAGTTACGATGGTACCCCCGTCAAATGGATCGATGAGTATATTTTGATTGTGGGTCTGGTACACGAGCATAAAATGAATCGGCATGTTAGCGCCATAAAATGGCAGATTCAAACGGCGCGCAATACCCATCACCACTACACTGAGCATAATCGGCAATCCTTTCCGGCGATCAATTACACGATCTAAAAATGCATTTTCAGGATCATGATAATTTTTAGAATCTCCGCGAAATCGCAGTTCCCTGAAAACGAATTGCAATAGAATTCTCATTTTTTCATTCAGAGAAGGTGTGTAGGCGATATCGCTGCCAATCTGCCTGGCAAGGTCATCGAGCTTGCTTCTGTAATCTGAAGCTCTGAGTGTGGGATTGCCAAATCGGGCAAGAACAAATAATGCTTCTTCAAGCGACCTACGGCCATGAATACCACTATCTACAAGAGCCGTGAAATCTTCCAATAGTGATCCATAAGTAATGTTATGGATAATTTCATTTATATGCTGCCGTTCGGATTCCTGAATTGATTCTGCCTTGTATTGATCAAGCAAAGGTACAGCATGCTCACCCAATTCTTTGAATCTGTCTTTTACCCCGCTCTGTACCTCAGGATCAGGATCTTCAAGCAGAAAAATAAGAGATTCTATTTCAGATTTATTGGTCATATATATAAAAACATTTATGTTTGTATAACTATTCCATTGAAACTATTTATCGGCTTTATAATCACAATAATAAAATTAGATTATGCCAAAAAAACAGAGTCACCTGTTCAAAATATATATAGAAATTGTGGTTTAAAAAGGATCATCAGAAGGTGTATATTGTTTGCTTCATAAAAAATTCCAATAACAGCTATGCAAATAAACATTTCCTCGGAAATTGCCCCGCTAAAAAAAGTGATTGTTCACACTCCCGGCCATGAGGTGTCGCTGGTAAATCCGGAGCTTAAAGATGAACTGCTATTCGACGATATTATTTTTGAGGGTGATGCAAGAATAGAACATCTTGATATGCTGAAAATATTTGCAGCAGCAATGCCTGATGACGGCAAAATTTATGAGATTACTGATTTGGCCAGAGAGTGTTTGCAATCAGAACGCGTGCGAAGTGAATTTGTAGATCAGCTTGTAAAAGAACTTCCTTATGAGAATCTTGCTGCAGTGGAAAGTGACCTTAAAGGACTAAATGCCGATGAACTTCTTCGATTTACTGTAGAGGGATCTATGCAGCCTGGGCATTTTTTTTCACTGCATCCGGCTCCGAATCTTCTCTTTACCCGAGACCTGGCCGCTGTTTGCGGCAATCAGATTATTCTGTCTAAAGCGGCTAAAAGGGCACGGGCGCGTGAGTCGTTGCTTATGGAGTTGATTTTACTTCACAGCCCAATTTTTGAAGGTAGCCGGGATCAAATTATTTATACCGGAAGCGGACAGTCTATTGAAGGGGGAGACGTAATTGTAGTAAATGAACATATTGTCCTGATTGGCATGAGTGAACGAACAACCTTCAGCGGATTGATGGGAGTTGCCAGTGAGCTTCTGAATAGCAACGTTAACCATGTGTTAGCGGTAGATATTCCAAAGAAGCGATCCTCAATGCACCTTGATACTATATTTACCTTTGCTGATAAATATGAATGTATTGTATTTCCGCCTGCTATTGAAGAGCAGACGAACAATGTTGTGGAGCTTTATAAAGAAGGAGAGTCAATCATTACCCGACAACATACCAATTTGAAAAAAGCACTTGAAAAACTTGTGGGATCAGAATTTACATTTATTCGATGTGGAGGAGAAGATCGCACCACCCAGTTTCGTGAACAATGGACCGATGGCGCTAACATTTTTGCTCTTGCACCTGGCATAATTGTAGGGTATGAAAGAAATACGAAAACATTTGATGCACTGGCAGAGCACGGCTACAAGATGATGACGCAGTTTGAATTTATTGAAAAATATTCAGAAAAGTCCTTCTCTTATGATGATTCAGGGAAGATTGCCATCAGCTTTCAGGGTCATGAACTTTGCCGCGGACGTGGCGGAGCGCGTTGTATGACCCTGCCCATTCTCAGAACTTAACCAACTTAATTAAACATCTTGTCTTACCCGCATACTAATATTCCGGATACAGAGATTGAACCCATGCCTCAGGAGAAAGAGCCGGTTAACAAGCCGGGAAAAATTGAAATCCTGAAGCATTCTGCATTATTTATACTCACATTTCTTTTCGTTACATTCTTCGGAATAATCTGGGTTGGACAGGATGGAAATGCCGAAGGATATCTGGATATGTGGCCACAGGGAGCTCTGTTTGCAATCCTTCTGCTTGGTTTTCTCGCTTCACACGAATTTGGGCACTATTTCGCCGCGGTATATCATAAAGTGAGAGTATCATTGCCATATTTTATACCTATACCTATTGGCATTGGAACAATGGGAGCTGTCATTAAAATCAAAGAACAAATCCATTCCACTAAGAAGCTGTTTGATGTGGGCATAAGCGGGCCTATTGCCGGATTTATTGTTTCTATTCTCATCCTACTCTACGGATTTATAACACTTCCCGACCCTACATTTATCGAAAATTTCAGCGGGCATGAAGAAGTTCTTGAACATATCCATGAAACAGGCACTTTTCCCGAGGAAGCTCCGGCTTCAGCGGATGGGGTCGGAGTTATTATCCTTGGCGATACGCTGTTATACTTCTTTTTGGCAAGTTTTTTTGAAAATGTGCCGCCAATGTATGAAATGTATCACTATCCGTTTTTGTTTGCAGGATGGCTCGGTCTCTTCTTTACAGCTCTTAATCTTATGCCTATAGGGCAACTGGACGGAGGCCATATTTTATATTCCCTTTTAGGATATCGTAAGCATCAAAAAGTAGCACGCGGATGCTTTGGCGCCCTAACTCTACTTGCAGGGATTGAGGCAATACCTTTCCTGTATCTACAATTTTCGGAATGGTTTCCGGGTTATGAAATGACTTCTACTATCATTTGGGCGCTTGTTCTTTTTTTCCTGCTTCGTAAAGCTTTTCACGGCTCGCACGTTTGGATTGCCCCCGTTTGGGGATTGTCACTTGCAGGTTCAGTTGGTTATCTTTATTTGTTGGGAGGAGGACTTGATGAAGCCGGATCATTGATTTGGGTATTCTGGTGTTTTTTTCTTGTCTACTTCGTTAAAATTGAACACCCACCTGTATTATTCGAACAGCAACTTAGCCAAAACAGACGCATTTTAGGGTGGATCAGCATGATTGTATTTATATTGTGCATAAGCCCGTCTCCCATTAGCGTTATCAGTTAATATTTATTTATATAGCAGATGTCTAAATTTTCAATAATCTTTTTCCTTTTAATACCATTTCTCATTTTGGCTTGTGGTGATGATACTCCGCAGCTTGATACGGATATGCCTGTTGAACAACAGGTTAATACTCTTATAGAACAGAATGAGTACGAAGCTGCTCTTGATCTGCTATCTGATAAAGATCCAAATGATCCGCATATAGCCGAACTTCGTGAAAAAACCCATCTTAATTATGGTTTACACAGTATGAATACGTTTGATGCTGAAGAGATGAGAACCCGCATGAACAACGCTCTCGTACAGTTTACCGAAGTGTTAAGGATTAATCCACAAAATGCTGTAGCCAGAGAACAAATTGAACAAATAATGGGTGTATATGCCACAATGCCCAATCGCAGTCCGGATGAGGAGGTTATCGAAGGTTTGAGAGAGGTAGGATATGAATACTAAATGGGAAAACTAATGGCTAAAAAAACTGAGAAGAATAAAAATGCTCCGCCAAAAATTGAAAACCGCAAAGCCCGGCACGACTACCATATTGATGAAACATACGAGGCCGGTCTGGCATTGAAAGGTACAGAAGTAAAATCCATAAGAGCGGGTAAAGCCAGTTTAAACGAAGCATTTGCCTATATCAGGAATGGAGAAATCTGGCTGAAAAACATGTACGTTAAGCCCTACGAATTTGGTACCCACAATAATCATGATGAACGGCGAGACCGAAAACTCCTGCTAAAACGCAAAGAAATCCGTGAGATCGACAAGTACATCAACCAAAAAGGATTTGCTCTTATACCATTGAAACTCTATTTCAAAAGAGGGTATGCGAAGCTGTTAATTGGTTTAGGAAGAGGAAAGAAAAGCTACGATAAGCGAGACGATATAAAAGAAAAAGATGCCCGCCGGGAATTAGACAGGAAGATAAAAGGAACGTATTCAGTTAATTTATAAACAGTCTGCGTTTAATTTCCAGTCCAAGCTCAACTTCTGCAGGTTACTACAAAACATAAACATTCATTGTACACTTAAAACAAATAAAGCCGCTTTAATAAGCGACTTTATTTGTCATGTTAAATAATTAACGCAAATACAGGGCAATTATCCCTGAGTTGCTTCGAGGGCTTCCTGAAGTCTCGTCATCAGTTCCTGATCCTGCTGAGCTCCCATCATAATTGCCTGATATCGCTCAATAGTAAGACCATTATCCTCAATTTTCTCAACAATCTCTTCTTCAGCCTTCATTTGAAGTTCACTAAGCTTGGGCTGAATTTTTTCGATTGTTTCTTGTTCTTCATCTGATATTTCAACTTGTTGAGCCATTTGGGGATTCTGCATGGCCATCATTAACTGCTGAAATCGCTCAAATGAAATGTCTTCCTCTTCTACAAGTTCTTCAACATCAGATTGAAGCTCAATCTGGATAGGCTCAATTTCTGATATCGTTGTAACAAATTGGGAGAGTTCAGTATCACTCACATCATCGGAGGTTGGCACATCAGGCATTTGTTGTTGCCCTTCTTCTTGTCCCATTCCTTGTGCAAATGCTGACGTTGCTGCAAAAAGTGCTGCAAACACCAACACACTTGCTATTTTAAAAATTTTCATTTTTCTGTTTTTATTTTAATAATTATGCGGTTCGTTAACCGTAGCTGGCCGTGATTATTGCCATCTATTTATTTATGTGTAGTAAGATCTCGTCTTTTTGTTCCATTTCAAAAAAAAACAACTAACAATTCCATTCTATCTAATTCCGTAGAAATACCGTAGAATTATAATAAAGAATAGACATTTCCTATAAGCCGAATTCTGTACCCCATTGGGGCGGCAGCCATTTATCTGGCCCTGCCATCACTGACAGGATCGTAGCGTTCTACCCGATTGTATTGTGACGAACGGCACACAATCTGCGTGAACTTGCACCCCATGAGGTTTGCCGTGCGCCCCTCCATCACTGCAGGAGCCGGTGAGCTCTTACCTCACCTTTTCACCTTTACCTGCGCCTCAGGCGCAGGAAGTCTGTTTTCTGTGGCACTTTCTGTTTTCCCGCTTTTAGGGCTGGGAACCCTTCCCGTTAGGAAGCATGGTGTTCGTGGGTGTTCGGACTTTCCTCACCCCGATCGGGGAGCGACTGCCCGGAAATGTCTGTTCTTATTAAACAGGGAAATAAAGATACAATTTTTATTGGAATAGAATTCTCCAGATGAAGAGGGGCTGGTTATTCACTATCGGTTCTTGAATAAATCATCAAGCCTATAATTAGTCTGTTGCACTACACATCAAGCTGTTTCTTTGCTTCTTCAAAGAAAGAAGGGTCTACAACTATTCTTCCACTGTTTTCATCAATAATTACTTTATTCTTTCGTCTTACTTCAACCTGTGCCTGCGGGGGGAGCGCCATTCCAAGTGCAGCTCCTTTCTCCATTGCCACCACGGCAATGCCGTTGTTTAGTCCATTGCGCAGCCGATTATAGCTTCTGACATATCGATTGTCTAACTCATCTTCGAGCTCATCTCTTTTCTTGAGCAGTTTTTTCTCCTCGCTTTCAGTGCTTTCTACAACCTTATCGAGATTATTTTTTTTCTCCTCATGCAGTTTCTCTGTATCAACAAGATGTTGTTTATAGTTTTCAAGTTCTTCTTCAAGTTCAAGAAGGCGTTTATCAATTTCTTGAATTCGTTTTTCTGCATTTTCAACATATTGCTTCTGCGCCTCAATTTCCTTGGTAAGCGCATCATACTCACGATTATTTCGAACAGTAAGTTGCTGCTCCTCATATTTTTCGTTTTTTTCCTTAGATGATTCAATGCCAAGTTCAAGATCTTTTCTTTCTCCGATCAGATTTCTTTGCTCCTCTTCCAATTGATTAATTCTTGCCTCATGGCGTTTGATATCCATTTCGATATCTAATACCTCTTCCGGGAGATCACCTCTCAGTTGGCGGATTTCATCAATACGAGTGTCAATATATTGTAGATTAGCGAGTTGTTGAAGTGCCTCTTGCATAGTGATAATAACTGTTATATGGTTTTATTATTATATTCTGTCACGTAGATTTTCATAGGGTTGGTTACTTTTTCAGTGGCTTCAACCTGCAGGTGTTCAAACGCTTCTGTTAGTTCTTTCCTAATCGCTTCTACCACAGGAAATTCACTTTCATAGTGCCCTGCATCAATAAGTAAAAATTGGTCGTTTTCAGTAAAATATTCATGATATTTAACATCTGAAGTTACAAAGGCATCTGCTCCCGCTGCTATAGCTTTTTTCTTTAAGGATATACCCGCTCCGCCACAGACAGCCACGCGTTTTATTCGGGGAGAAGCACCACTATAACGCAGCGCGTCCACATCTAAAGCGCGACACACAAGATGCAGAAACTCATCCATGGCAATTCCTTCATCAGGGTATTTGCCAATCACACCCATACCAAAATTATCTGATGGAGAGGACATATCTGTTATCTGAAAGGTTCCAGATTTTAGCAGCCCTTCTTTTTGTAGAGCAGATTTAAGTTGACCTACATTATGGCGATCTATTGTTGCCTCAAAACATTTCATTCCGTTTTTACGGCCGTCCACAGCATAAAAATATGCTTCTTCAGCTGAATAGTAATTTAAAAGCTTTAGTACAGCCTCAGTATCTTCAAAGCCGGTAGTGAGCGAAATTTTCTTGCTGATGGGATAATTTTTATCGAGAAACTGAAGGTTGTCTAATCCCAGGTTATTGGCAAGCACAAAGGATACACCATCCAGAGCTGCGTCAAGATTAGTATGCGCACTTAAAAGCGCAATATTGTTGCCAATCAACTTATAAATGATTCTTCCCTGCTCATCAGTTGGGTTAATGCTGGAAATATTTTGAAAGATCAGGGGATGGTGAGATACAATGAGCTCACACTTTTTTTCAAGAGCTTCATTAACAATTTCTTCGGTAACATCGAGGCAAACAAGTATGCGCGATACAGGAGATGATGAATCTCCGATTAAAAGACCAACATTGTCATAACTCATCTTAATTTCAGGTGGCGCCCACTGATGTATAAAATCTGTTATATGCCGGACCTGAATATTCATCAGATGGTTCCTCCTCCCAAACACTGGTGAGCTTTGTGTTGAAGTTGCCGGGAGATTATTCCTGCGGATATCCTTTTTAGAACGTGTCGCTGGTTTGTCATAAGCTTTTTCACAGATTTAAAAATACGATTAATTTTATTCCATTGAAAACATTTTTAGCCGTAAATTTATCTTTCGCCCAAATTTTTGGAATGATTACATTTCATCCCTTTTTTAACAAGTGGTAACTCAATTATAAATATCGATAGAAACCTTACAGGTTAAAAATCGATTAACAGAGATTTACGCTATACTTGTTTGAAATGCCACGATTGTAATTTTAATAAAGTAATGATGAAAATGGCTATTGCAGAACAACTTGAATACGTTCAGCAACGAATTTCAAAAGCCTGCAGAAATTGCGGCAGACATCCCGATGAGATTACCTTGGTTGCCGTTAGCAAAACGAAACCCATTAATGATATTGTTGAAGCGTTTAAAGCCTCGCAATTGCACTTTGGAGAGAACAGGGCCAAAGAATTACAGGATAAAATGGAGCAGATCGATGAGGATAAAATCATCTGGCACTTTATAGGCAACCTGCAAACCAATAAAATTAAATATATGGTTGAACGGGTTAACTGGATCGAATCAATCCATAAAAAGAAAGCGTTAAAAGAGGTCGAAAAACGAGCTTCGAAATTGAATCGCCATATTAATGTATTAATTCAGGTGAACATTAGTGATGAAGATCAAAAAAGCGGCTGTAACCCTGCAAAACTTGAATCGATCCTCACCTTCGCTCAGGATCTTGAATTTACGCACGTAAAAGGAGTAATGGGAATGGCTACCTTTACCGACGATTTGGATGTTGTGCGAAAAGAATTCAGAATGCTGAAGACTTTAAGAGATGAACATCTGCATTTAAACGGAGGTTCTGTTAACCTGGAGGAGATTTCTATGGGAATGACGAACGATCTGGAAGTTGCTATCGAGGAAGGATCGACTATGGTAAGGGTTGGAACAGCGATTTTTGGTGAACGTAACTATTCATAGTTCTGTACGTTAAATATGATGCGTTTTTCATCAAATTTTATATTTTAAAAAGGAGAAACTATGTCTGCATGGATCTGGATTTTAATTCCTATCGTAGCCATTATTGGCGGATACATTATTGATTATCAGAAGAATAAACTGAAATGGCAGAATCAAACCAGCAACAATGAAGCGGATCTGGAGGAAATAAGATTAATTATTCAGCAGATGAAAAAACGCATAGAAAACCTGGAGGCAATTGCCGTACATGACACTGCCGATTTTCAACATGCAGAAAAGGAACCTTATCAAAAAATTGAAATTGACGATTTTGAAGAACCCTCAGATAAACACAGATCTGGGGTGGAACGAATGGCAAAAACTAAAGGAGAAAAATTATGATGGGTGAAGATGCAATTATTGTGGCAATAGTTTTTGGAACTGTACTCACAATCGTTTTTTTAGGGATAGTTGGCAGCATTATAAATAACTGGATTAAGCGCGGATCAGGTTCGAAAGATATTACAAAAAACAAGGAGTTTTTATCAGCTCTCCGAGAGTTTAAGGAAAAAACAGATCAGCGGCTTTCCAATCTGGAAACCATTGTTTCGGAGGAAAGACCTGAAAAAATTCGATCAAAAAAATCCGGAAAAGATAAGGAACAGTCACGCTCAATAGAGATAGAACTCAACGAAGATTCTGATACAGAAGATTCCGCAAAATCCGGTAATTTACGCAACATGTTAAACCAATAACGATTATCTTTAAAGTTACTAAACTTCATTGCTTTTTATGAAATTGACAGCCCTCGAAATTAAGCAACAACAGTTTGAAAAAACGCTGAGAGGCTATGATGTATCCGAAGTTAATGCATACCTGAATCTTGTTGCCAGCGAATGGGAACAAATGGCGGGAAAAATCAGGGATCTTGAAACCAAGCTCGAATCAATGAATGATCGATTGAAGCACTTCGAGCGTGTGGAACAGGCGCTCCATGAAACACTGAAAACCGCCAAAGATAACGCGGATCATAAACTCGAAAGTGCGAAGAAAGAGGCTGAACACATCGTCGAAAAAGCTGAGATGGAATCAACCAATATTGTATTGGAGGCCAATGAAAGACGACAGCATATCCGGCAGAGTATATTAAGACTACTTGAAAGACGACAGGAGATTATCAGCGGAATGAACTCATATCTTGATATGGCGCAGGAATCTCTTCATAACCTTACGCGGGATGATACTTTTCAGTATTCGCTGCCACAAGAGGATGCAGAAGCCAATAGTGAAGAGAAAAAAAATAATTCAGAATCAACACGTAATCGTTCAAAAAAAAGCGACCAGCCTGCACATCCCGGCACTGATGACCTGGATGACATTTTAGATAATATTGATTAAAAAAACATGGCTTTTGATTCCGTTGCAACTTTCCGAAAAAAAAGAAACGAAGCTCTACAATTTATTCAAAGCAAAACTGATCTGAGACCCAATTACATGCTTATCCTTGGTACAGGACTGGGTCAGCTTGCAGAGGAAATGGATATAGAAACAGATATCTCGTACGATTTAATTCCACATTTTCCCATATCGACTGTGGAAAGCCATCACGGGAAACTATTATTTGGAACACTGGGTGGCAAAGAGGTCGTGGCTATGCAGGGACGATTTCATTATTATGAAGGTTACTCAATGCAGCAGATTGCATTTCCTGTTCGGGTTTTAAAAGCAAATGGTGCCGATACATTGTTTGTAAGTAATGCGTGCGGAGGGATGAACCCAACCCACTCACGGGGAGATATTATGTTGATTCGCGATCACATTAACATGCTTGGCGATAATCCGTTAATAGGGCCAAATGATGATGAACTTGGCCCGCGCTTTCCGGATATGAGCGAACCCTACAGCGAACGATTAATTGATATTGCCATAAATGTTGCACTGGAAAATAATTTACTGATGCATCAGGGCGTATATGTTGCCTTAAGCGGTCCTATGCTGGAAACAAAATCTGAATATCGCTTTTTAAGATTATTAGGTGCCGATGTAGTTGGCATGAGCACCGTACCGGAGGTAATTGCGGCTGTACATATGGGAATGGAAGTATTGGGAATTTCTGCTATAACGGATGAATGTTTTCCAGATTCGTTAAAACCGGTTAATATTGAAGAGATACTGGAAGCGGCTTCCATAGCCGAACCTAAAATGACACGAGTTATTGTGCACGTGCTTAAGAAACTATAATACTGAAAACTGTTTTTATAAGTTGAAAAATAGTAATTTCAGAAAAAGATAATACCTATTAATCATTTAGCACATCGAACGTATGAGCTTTGACGATTATGACAGAGATCCTGTTTGGAATGAACACCAATGGGAATCTCACTTAAACGAAATTGAGAAACGAAGCGAACAGCTTCGTAAATTTATCACATCCGATCCAAATGAGAATGTTCCACGTTGGATCAGCTTGCTGCGGGAGAGTTTTGACGAAATGGATGCTGTTGAAGCATTCATAGAAGAAGAGCTTCTATTTGATGAGGCCTATTTTCCTGAAGATGAAGATGACTGGGAAGATGAGGACGACGATGAGGATTTTGATGAGGATTTCTTTTTCAGAGATGAACTCCCTCCCTTTCTTGAAACAGACGATGATGATGACGACTTTGATTATGGTGAAGACTGGAAAGAACTGAGTGACGATTTTACATATTCAGATTACGGCTCTATAGAAAATTTAAAGGTATACAGAAATTCCATCGATCTTGCCGTGGATGTTTTGAAATGGGGAGAATCCATTCCTGCTCATCTGATGAATCAGAAAGTGCACGAATTTGTTAGTAACATCTTAAAAATCGGCGCAAAACTTGCTGGCGGCTACTCCTTCGGTTTTGAGAAAGATGTACTCGGCGGAAATATCGCATATACAAAAAAGGCTCTTCACAGTTCTAATGATGCTCTTATCAGACTTCAGCATTTAAAAGGAAACTCTTACTTTAAGAGTGTGAATTATGCTGATTTTCATGAAAGACTGTTTGAAATCAGAAATGATATTGGCATATATGTGCAAGAACTAAGAGATAAATTCCGCTTCGGTATAGAATAGTTACCAGACACAGAATATTACTTTAAATAAAAGTTCGTCACGACAACAGAAACAAGGGGTTGCAACCCCTTGTTTTTTTGTTTGTCCTAATGTGCAGTTTGTGTATTACCACAGATTCGATTCATTAAGTAATAAGCTAAAGTTCTTGCAAAAGACGATTAGAAGAGAAAGTATATCATTGCACAAATAGAAGGAGTCATTCTCTGTTTCTTCGCTTTTTAGGAGATAGTTATTCCTGTGCTGAATAAATTTTAAATATTGAACTAAGATTTTATAGCTCTGATTTAAGGCTTCAGGATTATTCGTCTTTCCAGATTTTCACTACTTTATTCCCGCGAGAATCTACTGAACCGCGATACATTCCTTGAGTATTCATTTTCATCACAATGTTGCCATCACTGTCTACCGCAATAAATCCGGCATCATCAGGCTGCAGGCGTTCAAAAAGGAGAAAATCGACAGCTCCATCAAGTGAATAGCCTCCGAATTCAACAAGGTTTGCGATAGTGTTGGCAGATACCTGCTGCATTATTTTTTCACCCTTGCCAGTAGCTGAAATAGCAGCAACATGGTTTGCAAAGGTTCCTGAACCAATAACCGGCACATCACCTACCCGTCCAAACTGCTTGTTGGTCAAACCACCGGTTGAGGTTGCAGCAGCAAGGTTACCGTTTGCGTCAACTGCCACAGCCCCGACTGTACCGAACTTGTGAGCATTTGGTGATTCAAAGAAAGTTTGAGGTATATGCGGGCTTAAATAAGATTGTTCCTGGGCGCGCTCCCATTGTTCAAAACGATGCTGTGTAAAAAAATGATCGTTTTCAACGCGTTCTACATCAGTTTCATCTGCGTATTGTTCAGCACCATTTCCCGAAAAAAAGATGTGGTTCGACTCTTCCATAACAATACGTGCGAGTGAAATAGGATTCTTTACAGTTGTTAAACCCGTTAAGGCACCGGCTTCCATGGTACTGCCATCCATAATTGCAGCATCCAGTTCGTGAGTACCATCTTTTGTAAAAACTGAACCTTTTCCTGCATTAAATAGCGGATTGTCCTCGAGTTTTTTCACGACTTGTTCCACAGCGTCCAAAGCTGAACCCCCTTCCCGTAATACATTTTGGCCTGTATTCAATGCCTCCTCTAAGCCAATGTAATATTGCTCTTTTAACGAGTCTGGCAAATTCTGGGAAATGGTGCCGGCGCCGCCATGCAGGGCAACAGCCCACTCAACACGGTCGGTTTGATCATTACTGGTACAGCTGGTAAATAATAGAGCCGCCGATAAAGCAGCAGCGATAAAAATCCTGAATGCTGTAGTGGAATTAATCATTTTGAAAGATGCTTTTTAATCAGTCGAAAAATAAGGAAAGGTAGGCGAGAAAGGATTTAAAAAACCCGGGAAGTAACGACCGGGTTTTTTAGAAATGAGTCTAACGTTGAGAAATATTACTTGTCTTTCCTTTTATTTATCCCGAATGATTCCAGAAATTCCATTGGGAATGGAATAAACGTAAAGGTTGCATTCTCTTCACTGATTTCATTCATCGTTTGGAGATAGCGGAGCTGCAGAGCAGTTGGTGTTTTTTCGATCATCTCACCGGCTTCTACCAGCTTGGCAGCAGCCTCAAACTCACCCTGTGCATTAATGATCTTCGCACGCCTGTCACGCTCTGATTCGGCCTGCCGCGCCATAGCTCTTTTCATTGTTTCAGGCAAAATTACATCACGAACTTCAACAGAAACCACTTTTATGCCCCATGGGTCTGTCTGGCGATCAATGATGTCCTGAATTTTCTTGCTGATTTTATCCCTTTCGGCAAGAAGTTCATCGAGTTCAAACTGGCCCAGCACACTTCGAAGTGTGGTCTGTGCAAGAAGGGATGTTGCACCGATGTATCTTTCAACCTGAATGACGGCCTTTTCAGCATCTACAACACGGAAAAATGTAATTGCGTCGACATTTACGGTAACATTATCTTTTGTGATAACTTCCTGTTTATCCACGTTGATGGTCAGTACCCGCAGATCAACCCGTTCAACTTTATCAATAAAAGGAATCAAAATAATGAGGCCGGGTCCTTTTGTGGCCTGAAATTTACCCAGCCGGAATACGACTCCCCTCTCATATTCTCGCAGAATTTTAAACATCTGCGGCAAAAATACCGACAGAAAGATTACGATCGTAATCAGCCAAATTATTAGGTTAGATAGTGCACCTGGATCATCCATTAGATAACTCCTCGTTTTCTGTTTGTTTTGTTTTTGATTTTACTATTGCTTTAAGTCCCTGAAATTCTACTATAACACATCTGTCGCCCTCCTCAAGCACTTCATCACTTTCTGCCCGCCAATATTCGCCGTTGTGAAATATTCTGCCTTCTATTTCAGGCGTGATTCTGTCCGTTACTTCAGCCATCCGGCCAACTTCAGACTCAAGTCCGGAATAGTTACCTCTGAATTGTGCTTTAATTCCTGAAGTTACAATCCAGGCAAAAAATAACACCGTCAATAACGTAGCAGGAACCAGCCAATACCAGGACACTTGCATTTCCTCCGGCAGATCTTGAAATAACATTAATGCACCCAAAAAGAATGCCACAGCCCCACCTGCGATTAATAGTCCAAAAGCGGGGGTGAACGCTTCAGCTATAAATAGCAGGATCGCTAAACCAATAAGCAGGAACCCTGCTATATTCACAGGCATTGCTGCAACGCCGTAAAGTAATAAAATTAATGCAATTGCTCCTGCCATTCCCGGTACTATTCCTCCGGGGTTTGTTACTTCCCCGATGATTCCATAAATGGCAACCAGCGTAAGTATCAGCATTACTTCGGGCCGAAGCAGAAAGCTAAAAAATATTTCCGCGAAGTTTTGAGGTATTCTGTTTTGAGTGGCTCCATCAGTATTCAGGGTTTTACCTTCAACTTCCATGCCATCAATCAATCTAAGCAGTTCATCCAGATCTTCAGCCATCAAATCGATTACATTGATTTCGAGTGCATGGTCAGCGGTTATAGAGTCGCCATCTCTTACAGCTGATTTTGCCCATTCTGCATTCCTGTCACGTCGTTCAGCAATCGTTTCGATATAACTTTCAGAAAAAGCGAATATCTTTTTTTGTGCCACCGTGTCCATCTCCCCTCCGCCCATCGTAACCGGTGATGCTGCTCCAATATTTGTTGCCGGTGCCATCGCGGCAATATGGGCTGCCAATGTGATAAAAGTACCTGCACTTCCCGCGTTGGCACCTTCGGGTGAAACATACACCGCAATCGGGTGCGATGAACCTAAAAATTCCTGCACAATTTTTTGCGTTGAATCCAGCAGACCTCCGGGGGTATCCAGTTCGATTATTAAAAGCTCATCTCCCCGTTCACGCGATGCCTGTAATCCTCTTTGTATGTACTGCGTTGTTGTTGGTCCAATTGTTCCGGAAACTGATATTATACTTACTGTTCCCGGCACATTATTTGTCTCAGGCTCATCATCTTGTGTTTCCTGAATAACAAAAGCAGTACCAACCAAAAATAGAATAGCCGATATGAGGTAGGTTTTGCTAATCATAACTTTTGATAAAATTGAGTAAAACTTTTAAAGCCTGAGTTTGTAGCTGATATAAACAAACAGTGATTATCTAAACGTATTGAGCAATTAAAATTAATCCTCAAGCGTCTGCAAGACCTTGAAAATGTAACACATTAAGGACTTCCACCTGACGTCAATCTCTAAATGTCCTTTTAAAGTCAGGCGCTATACATCTTGAAAGATACATATTGTATAACTCAACTCTATACAAAGAGTAACATTCAAATTTCTCATAAAGTTTTATTGTAGTTGGAGAAAAAGGAGGTGGAACAATCACATGAAATTTTTGTAACACTGATAGAAAATAAATTTGGTTTTTCTTTATTATAGTCAGATACTTACTGTATGAATTTTGAAACACACAGCATAACAACTTTTTCTTTTCGCCGCCGCCGCCGCTCAGGCGTGTGATATAGCTGTGTAATTAACCACTTTCACCAACGCCTGCTTAACTCAATATTAAGCAGGCGTTTTTTTTTAGCCAAAATCATCCCTTTGAGACCATTCATTTTTTCAAAATTCACTCATAAACATCAATTAATATGTCTGCTCCACACTTTTTAACTATATCGGACTATGAACCCGAACAGCTGCAATTCTTTATTGATTTGAGCCTTGAACTTCAAAATCAGCCGGGGGGCGAACTAAAAGGCAAAAACATTGCCTTTGTTTTTGAAAAACCCTCTCTGAGAACAAAAGTGGGTACCGAAGCTGCGATCAATCACCTCGACGGAAACGTGATCCACATCGATTCAGATATTCTTCTCAGCAGCGGTAAAGCAATACCTTTTACCTGCCGAGAAACTTTAAAAGACGCGATGAAAAACGTATCCCTTTGGTGTGATGGGATTTTCGCGCGAGTCTATTCCCATCAGACACTGAAGAATATGGCAGCGTACAGTACTATTCCAGTTGTGAATGCTCTTTGCGATAAACATCATCCAATGCAGGCTCTCGCTGACCTTTGCACTCTTCAGCAACAATATGGAAAAGAAAAGGATTTGAAAATTGCATTTGTGGGAGATGCAAATAATGTAGCGTTTTCACTTATCGAACTTCTCTTAAAATTTGGACACTCAGTATCATTTTCCGGTCCCGAACAATACAGCTGGAAAGATGATAACCTGAGCTATTTTGCTCTCCTTTCTGTTCAATATGGCGGCTCATTTCATCAAACTG
This sequence comes from uncultured Rhodohalobacter sp., assembly GCA_964404705.1. GTDB lineage: Bacteria > Bacteroidota > Rhodothermia > Balneolales > Balneolaceae > SW132. The sequence goes on from CAYOLE010000012.1 coordinate 19,429, forward strand.
CTGATCCCGCTGAAGCCGTTGCCGGAGTAGATGCAGTTTATACCGACACTTTTATTTCGATGGGAGAAGAACATGTCTACGAGGAAAAAATTAAACATTTCAAGCCTTACCAGATAAATGAAAAGCTCTTTTCGCTGACTAATAAGAATGCCGGTTTTATGCATTGCCTTCCGGCGCACCGCGGCGTTGAGGTGACCGATGAAGTAATTGATCACGAAAATTCATGGGTATATAAGCAGGCTGAAAACCGGATGGTGGTTTCAAAAGGAGTTTTTGCTGCACTACTTGCCGGTAAGCAGGGAGAAATCGATCCGGCATCATGGAATGGCAAGTCGGGAGAGAAATTAAATGGAGAACAGAAAATCACTCATTGAAGGAAGACTTCGCCAGCTGGCGCAGAGAGATGCGTCAGGGATTTCGGGCGATGCACGTAAACAGCCTCAAAAAACCAATTAAAAAATTACAGTAAACAGCACTATGAAAAACGAAACCACATATAAAAAAGTAGCCTCACATGAAGCCGAAAAAGGATCATTTAACACTTGCCTGCTGCTCTATTCCGGCGGGCTCGATACCAGCATGATGCTAAAATGGATCCAGGAGGAGTACGAGTGCGAAGTTATTGCGCTCACAATAAATATCGGCCAGACTGCTGACGACCTTGACGCTATTAAGGAAAAAGCCCTGATGCTTGGCGCCAAGGATGCCATTGTATATGATGCAAAAGAAGAGTTTGCCGAACTTTGCACGGAAGCTATAAAAGCCAATGCCGATTACCAGGGCGGTTATGCACTTGGATGTCCGCTCGGCCGGGTCATGATTTCGCAATTAGCCGTTCAATTTGCCGCTGAATTCGGCTGCGAGGTGATTGCCCACGGCTGTACCGGAAAGGGAAACGACCAGGTTCGGTTCGAGGGTTATATCACAACGTTGAATCCTGATCTTAAAATCATTGCGCCGGTTCGTGAATGGAGTATGGGTCGGGATGAGCAGATAGCATATGCCATCAAAAATGGAATTCCCGTGCAGCAAACGAAAAAAAGTCCCTATTCATATGATGAGAATATGTGGGCCAACACCGGCGAAGGAGGCGAAATTGAAAATCCGGAGCTGGTGCCACCGCTTGAAAATATTCTGAAATGGGCCAATACGCCCCAGCAGGCACCCGATGAGCCAGAACAGATTAAAATTGGGTTTAAACAAGGTGAACCTGTGTCGCTGAATGGCATTAACTATGGTAAGAAAGATATCATCCTTCTGCTGAATGAGATCGGAGGTAAACACGCTGTAGGCGTATTCCACCTGATTGAAGACCGAATTGTTGGCCTGAAAGTGAGAGGGGTTTACGAAAATCCCGCTGCCACTGTTTTGATACAGGCGCACAAAAACCTGGAACAGCTGGTATCCACCCGTGAAGAAAATGAGCTGAAGGGATTTATGGATCAAAAATGGGCCTACCTTATATACGGAGCCAAATACTTTGAACCTGTTATGGACAACATCCGGGCATTTATAAACGAACAAAATAAGAAGGTAACCGGTGAGGTAACCCTCAGGCTTTATAAGGGAAACTGCGATGTAGTAGCCCTTCATTCGCCCTATTCATTATTTGATGAAAACCTGGCAACGTTCAACAAATCAGCTGCTTTTAACCAGAATGCGTCAGCCGGATTTATAGAACTCTGGAATCTGCCACAGAAAACAGCCTATCAGCTGAAGAAAACTGTAGATAATGTTGTTTCTATGAAGACGGATAAGTACGGCTGATGGTTATTGATTAATACCACCTGGAAGAAAACTTAAAAGAACCACTTATCATTATTTATCCTGTTAGTTTGTATAATGTTGGGCAAATAACCTCCCTACTCAACTAATAGTTAATTACAGCTATGAGAATTCGTAATTCATCACTGGTTTTACTCTTATTCGTTCTTTTCAGTTTTCATGGATTAGATAATTTACAAGCTCAGGCTGATCAAAGACCTGTTACTATTGATGATTATTTTGATTTACAACAAGTTAGCAGCCCCGTGGTGAGTCCTGATAATAAGTGGGTCGCTTTTACGGTTACTTCCACCGATTTTGATGAAGGCGAAACCGAAACACGAATCTGGGCTATTTCTGTAGATGGGGATGACTTGCTGCCTATGACAGCAAAAGGGTATTCGGCCGGAAATCCACAATGGAGCCCGGATGGAAAATATCTTTCTTTCACTGCTTCCCGAAGCAACGATGATGAAACACAAGTCTGGATATTAGACCGCCGTGGCGGGGAAGCCCAGCAACTTACAGATATTGAGCAGGGTGTTTCAGGTTATCAATGGGCACCCGACGGTGAACAGCTATTGCTGATGATTCGTGATAAATCAGAAGATGATTCCGAAGAACCTCAACCGTATGTAATAGATCGCTTGCAATTTAAACGAGACAATTCAGGCTATCTTGACCGCAGACGTACTCACATCTACACCTTTACACCCGGTGATACTTCAGCTGTACAATTGACCTTTGGAGACTATGATCAATCAGGAGCCACATGGAGCCCCGATGGGAACAAAATTGCTTTTTCAAGCAACCGCACAGATAATCCGGATGGAAATACCAACTCTGATATCTGGGTGATAGATGCAAATCCCGGTGAAAAAGAAGGGGGATTGCTTCAGGTCACCACTAATCCCGGCAGCGATCATTCTCCCGCATGGCATCCGGACGGCAGTAAGATCACTTATATTACCAATACCGAACCCGAAAAAATATGGTATGCTACAAATCACCTTGCAATTGCGTCGGCGGATGGTAACGGGGATGAAGAGGTGATCACCAGGGAAATTGATCGAAATATCAGCAACCCCAGGTTTTCTGATGACGGTGAAAAAATCTGGTTTTTACTCGAAGATAGCGGTGAAAGGCAACTTGCGTCCATTCAACCCGACGGACAGAATCTTCAGCGGGTAATTGAAGATAAAATAAGTGTCCGTGATTTTGATTTGAGTGATTCTGTAATCAGTGTGCTTGCCGGCCGTTTTAATGAACCCAATGAAGTATATACATTTGTAAATGATGAGTTGCATCAGAAAACGTATAAAAACCGGGACCTGATATCAAGCGTAGCTCAGCCTGATGTGGAAGAGATCTGGTTTAATAGCAATGATGGCACTGAAATCCATGGATTTTTGGTTAAACCCTTTGGTTATGAAGAAGGCGATAGTTATCCCACAATATTATGGATTCATGGGGGCCCTGTTGCACAGTTTGAGCATAGTTACAGGTTCGAACCCCAGCTATTCGCGGCAAACGGCTATGCCGTTTTGATGGTGAACCCCCGCGGGTCGTCAGGTTATGGTCAGGAATTTTCTGAAATCCTGTTTGCTGACTGGGGAAATAAAGATTTTGAAGATGTTATGGCCGCAGTTGATTACGCCATTGAGCTTGGTATTGCGGATCCGGAAAAGCTTGGAGTAGGCGGATGGTCTTATGGCGGCATTTTAACGAACTACGTAATAACTAAATCAAATCGTTTTAAAGGTGCTATTTCAGGAGCCAGCGAAACCCTGTACAGGTCCAATTATGGACATGACCACTACCAGCTTTATTGGGAAAAAGAACTTGGCTTGCCTTGGGAGACTCCCGAAAATTGGGAGCGAATTTCACCCTTTAATGATGTGGCGAATGTAACAACACCCACACTTTGGATTGGAGGATCAGATGACTGGAACGTACCGGTATTAGGATCTGAACAGATGTACCAGGCAATGAAAAGACTTGGAATAGAAACTCAACTGGTCGTTTATCCCGGCGAACATCATGGTATTCGAAGGCCCTCTTTCCAAAAGGACAGGTTTGAAAGGTATCTTGATTGGTTTGATACCTATGTAAA
>CAYOLE010000012.1:23405-24690 GCA_964404705.1 uncultured Rhodohalobacter sp.
CAAAACTTTGGGAAAAGAGTACAACCGACAGCAAATCAAAAACCGCAAAAACAGTAGAAGCTTTTACGGTTGGTGATGATTATCAATTGGATCAAATTTTGGTGCCCTATGATATAGATGCGTCAAAAGTTCACGCTAAAGCACTGAATAAAGCCGGAATTGTAACGGACGCAGAGCTTCATAAGTTAACCCGTACACTAAAAGATATACTTAAAACCTGGCAAAAAGGCGATTTTGTTATAACTCTTCGCGATGAAGACATGCATACGGCGATTGAGAATTTTCTTGTGGATAAACTGGGAGATCTGGGAAAAAAAATTCATACCGGCCGGTCAAGAAACGACCAGGTCCTCACGGCAATGAGATTGTACGAGAGAGATTCGCTGGAAGATGTGCTGGCTGAAGTAAGAAAATGCATCATTCTTTTAATTGAGCTGGGAGAAAAATACGAACATGTCGCCATGCCCGGATATACTCATACCCGCAAAGCGATGCTGAGCAGTGTAGGTTTATGGGCAGGAGCATTTGCAGAGATGTTAATCATGCAAAAGGAAGCTGTTTCAGGTATAAAAAGCCTGATTAATCGTTCTCCGTTGGGTACTGCCGCCGGTTTTGGTACGACTTTTAAAATTGACCGGGAGTTTGAATCCAAAGAACTTGGCTTTGATAATCCAATTGTCTGTTCTACAACAGCCCAGCTTTCACGAGGATGGGTGGAGTTGCAGCTTACGCAATATCTATCAGGATTTACAGCTGTTTTAAATCGTCTGGCTGCCGACATAATACAATTTAGCAGTGAAGCAAATCCATGGTTTGAATTGAAGGATGTTGTTTGCACCGGCTCGTCCATCATGCCCCAAAAGAAAAATCCTGATGTTGCAGAGTTGATCCGTGGCGGGCATGCAGAGTTGATAGGATGTGTCGCCACACTTCAAACTATTACAGTTAACATGGGAAGCGGATATCACAGAGATCTGCAGTTAACCAAAGCACCTGTACTAAAAGCTGTTAAAAAAACCATTGAACTTCTTAAAGCAACTCAAATCCTGTTATCGCATATCGAACCCAATAAAGCAAAACTTGAAGAGGCCTGCACATCGGAGTTGTTTGCTGCTGAAGCTGCCAATCTGCTGGTTAAAGAAAAGGGGGTGTCTTTTCGGGATGCATACCGTGAAATTGCGGAGAACCCTGAGTGGATTAGCAGATTGTCCGCAGATAAACTCATGCAGGAATTCTCTCATTTAGGATCACCAGGGAATTCAGGGCTATCAACCCTTCGCAAACG
>CAYOLE010000012.1:24790-30655 GCA_964404705.1 uncultured Rhodohalobacter sp.
AAAAAGTAAAAGCGCTTTCGAAATTTTTAGGCATTGATTTTAGCCGGAAATAGTGCTATCTGTACCCCCATATAACATTCCCTGCAAAGAAGGAATTGGAATTGCTTAAATATGAGATTACATATTCGGCAAATAAGTTATCATTTTGAGCTTTTCTGAAATACTTTAATATTAATCAATATTTTGAGGTTTATATGTTAAAAAGGATACTTTCAATTATTGGCTCCTTTTTGCTTGCAGCTGTTTTCAGCTCAGCAACTGTGGCACAATATACTGTCGAAGGTACTGTGTCTGATCAGAATTCAGGCATGCCGCTTCCCGGTGCAACCGTGATGTTGGCAGATACCGACTTTGGAACTGCAACAGATCCAGATGGCTATTTCGAATTTACAAATGTTCCGGAAGGAACATACGATCTGCAAGTTACTTATGTAGGTTATGTACAACTAACTCGCAGCATTAATGTGAATCAGGATTTAGATCTTAATCTCGATCTGTTAAGTGACGATCAGGCTTTGGACGAAGTTGTAGTAACAGGCTACGGAACAATTGTTCGTGAGCAAATGACTGGGAATATCTCAAGTATTTCCTCGCGGCAAATTGAAGAAATTCCAGTTAACAGTTTTGAATCTGCACTTCAGGGTCAGGCCGCTGGTACTTATATCCAAAAATCGAGCGGTAAACTCGGTCAGGGAATTAATATTCGCGTGCGGGGTACATCATCTGTATCTGCGAGCAGCCAGCCGCTGTATGTTATTGACGGAATTCCGGTAACATCGGAAAGTCAGTCCACAACAGATTATGGTGATACAAATCCACTTACTGACATTAGCCCAAATGATATCGAGTCGATTGATATTCTAAAGGATGCCGCAGCGGCAGCCATTTATGGCTCACGGGCAGCCAATGGTGTGGTGTTGGTGACAACCAAAAGAGGTCAAGCCGGTTCAACTCAAGTCAATGTGAACCTGGAACGGGGAATAAGTTCCCCAACCAACAGGGTTGAATTCATGAACGCTGATGAATATATAAACTACTTTAGAGATGCCGCTGGGCGTGCCGGAATTTATGAATATAACAGAGCCGGTAATCCCTGGGGTTATGCTTCGGAAGAAGATGCTTACGAGGGTGAAGTTGCCTGGGTTGAAGGCATATTTGACGGAGTTCTCTCAAACGGAACCGATTGGAGAAATCGCGAAATAGACACGAACTGGCAGAATGAATCATTCCAGGATGCGAGCAATACAGACTTTTCAGCTCAGGTATCAGGTGGTACAGAAACCACACGATTTTTTATTTCTGGTGGATTCAGTGATCAAATTGGAATCATTCGTGGTGATGAATACAACCGGATGAATGCCAGAATCAATTTAGATCATACCGCATCAGACCGTTTAAGTGTGGGAATGAATTTAGGATTGACCCGTACTTTAAATAGCCGCATCTCAAATGATAATGCGTTTGCTACCCCTTTGCAGGCAATCGCACAACCACCCACACAGCCAACCCATGCCCCGGAATTTGATGGCAGCGGGAATTTAACCGGCTTTTCTGATCAGCCGAATCACAATACACTGTATTATAACTTTCTGCGCCATGTGCAAGGTGTAGACAGCGATCACACCGTATTCAGAAATATTGGCAACCTGTTTGCTGATTACTCTATTTCGGAAAATCTTCAGTTCAGAAGTGAGCTCGGACTGGATCTTTATTTTTCAAATGAAGATTACTACGCCGATCGAAATACAGATGTCGGAGAAAACACCAACGGCTTCGGTGATTCGCGTGTAGCAAATGTTGTGAATTATACATTGAATAATTATCTGACATGGGACGCTCAACTGGCTGAAGATCACAGATTAAATGCAGTTGCCGGAATGAGTTTTGAAAATACAGACAATTACGTGACCTATGTTGCCGGTACGAACTTTCCAACAGATAGTTTTACAAAACTTGAAAGTGCGGCTGATATAACAAGTGGTTCCACCACGCAAACGGTTTATAGATACCTCTCTTATTTTTCCAGAGCTAATTACACCTTCATGGACAGGTATTTGCTCTCAGCAAGTGCCCGGGTTGATGGTTCTTCGCGCTTTGGTGAAAATTCCAGATATGGTTTCTTTCCCTCGGTTTCAGCCGGATGGATCGTAACCAGGGAAGATTTTCTGCGTGATTTAGACTTTTTAACTTTTCTAAAAATAAGAGCAAGTTATGGGCTTACCGGAAACGCCAATATCGGAAATTTCCCATCCAGGGGATTATTTGAAGGCACAGGTTATGCAGGGCTCTCAGGTCTTACACCAAGCCAGACGCCAAATCCGGATCTGCGCTGGGAACGAACAGCACAATACAATTTTGGTTTAGATTTTGAGATTTTCGGAGATCGGGTCAGCGGTGAAATTGACTATTACATTAAAAAGACAGACGATCTGCTTTTGGATGTAAATGTTCCTGCTACTACCGGATTTGAAGATCAGCTTAGAAACGTTGGGGAGCTCGAAAATAAAGGTTTTGAGTTTGTTTTGAATACCCACAATATGGTAGGCCAGTTCCAGTGGACAACAAGCTTTAATATTGCATTTAACAACAATGAAATCACAAACCTCGATGGCCAGATCATTGAAGGTGGATTTCTCGCCAGAGCAGTTGAAGGAGAACCTATTGCAGTAATGTGGGGTAAAGAGTTTGCAGGAGTAGATCCTGACAACGGTGATGCACTATATTATCTCCACAGTTCCGATGGAAAAGACTACGATGCCGGCACAACAAACTCATACCAGGATGCAAATGACGTGGTGATCGGAAATCCGAATCCAGACTTTATTGGGGGTCTTGGAAACCGGTTTAATTATCGAAATTTCGATCTGAACGTTCTGTTCCAGTTTGTTTATGGAAATGATATATACAATGGCGGAGGGCGTTATCAATCAGCTAACGGAGATTTCTTCGATAATCAAACCAGAGATCAGCTTGATAGCTGGCAACAACCTGGAGATGTTACTGATATACCAGAGAACAGACTCTATCTTGCCAATGGCTCAAACCCTTCATCCAGATATATTTCTGATGGCTCATACCTGCGGCTAAGAAATGTAGTGTTGGGATATACACTGCCGCAGAGTACCCTCGACAGAGTTGGATTGAGAAGAGTACGCTTGTACATGAGTGGTGTAAACTTATTGACATTTACCGATTACCAAGGATGGGATCCTGAAGTGAACACAGATCTCTATGATCAATCTAACAACCTTAATATTGGTAACGACTTCTACACTGCACCCCAGGCCCGAACTATCTCTTTCGGTGTGAACATTGGTATTTAATAACTCCGGGTCATTAAAAATCAAAAAGTTTTAAACATACTATTATGAATAAATTGAAAATCTTTATAGGCTCATTTGTAGCAATACTGATTCTTTTTCAGGGTTGCAATGATATGCTGGATGTAGACCCATATCAGTCCATCGATTCCGAGCAGGTATTGACAAACGCAGATAATGTAAACTCAGTGCTTATCGGAGCGTACGATGCTATGGGAGACAGCGACCTTTATGGCGGCTGGTACATGATGACAGCAGACTTCCTGGCAGCAGCAGGTGAGTTTGAATTTACAGGCACCTTTTTTGCACCACGTGAAATATGGTCGAAAAATCAGCTTTATGATAACGGACAGCTCACTACAACGTGGATAGATTCATACGATACAATTAATATTCTGAACACCGTTATGTCGGGCCTCGATCTTCTTGAAGGAGAAGACAGAGCAAGAGTTGAGGGTGAAGCACGACTTATTCGGGGCATGATCTACTTTGAACTGGTTCGGTTATTTGCTGAAACATACGAAGCAGGCCAGGCAAACAATCAGGCCGGGGTGCCGTTGGTACTGACACCCACCACTGATATTAGTGAAGAAGATGATGTACCGCGTGAAACAGTAGAAGAAGTTTACAATCAAATTCTGGAAGATCTTACTGAAGCGAGAGATCTGCTTTCCGAAACTAATCCTGTAAGATCGTACTATGCCAATTCGCTGGTAGCAAGCGCCGTGCTTTCCCGTGTGCACCTGCAAAGAGGTGAGTATCAAGAGGCTCGTGATGAAGCTAACAGAGTTATAGAATCTGAAAATTACTCTCTTAGACCTACGTTTGCTGAAGTTTTCAACCAACCCGAAAATACATCTGAAGATATTTTTGCGATGCAAAACAGCTCGCAAGATGGCGTAAACAGTATGTTTACATTTTACAGTGAAGACAGCCGGGGTGATATTGATATCAATCAGCAACATCTGGATGAGTATGAGCCAGATGATGATCGTCTAAACCTTTTCTATGAAGATTCCGCTGAAGAAGTAATCAGATCAGGTAAATGGAACCTGCCGACAGACGATCAGGTAAATCTAATCCGTCTTGCAGAAATGTATCTGACCCGGGCAGAAGCTAATTTTCGCCTGAGCACAGAGATTGGAGACACACCTTTAAATGACATCAACCTCATTCGCGACAGAGTGAATCTTGATGCTCTCGAAGAATCTGAACTCGATCTCGACGCCATATTGCATGAACGAAAACTCGAATTAATGTTTGAGGGTAATCTTCTGCATGACATCAAGCGAACCCAGCGAAATGTTGGTTCCCGGTCGTATGATGACCCTAAACTGGTTCTTCCAATACCTCAGCGTGAACTGGATTCAAATCCTAATCTTTGCCAGAATCCTACTTATTCAGGGGATCAGTGCTAAACTGAAGGCCGTTATTTTAAAATTTAAAAAGCACCGGAGCATAAGTTTCGGTGCTTTTTTATTATTATAACCCCATGATGATGAATCTGGAAAAACATTAACATTGCTGTTCTTAAAAACTGTAATAATAACCACTGCGTAATGTTGAGAACTGCTGCCGTTCTGCTATTTTTCATGTCATCATGTGCGCAACAAACGCCATCCGTCGAAGATCTGAAATCAGATATTGAAGCCATCCTTGCACAGGAAGAAGGAACGTATGCTGTAGTTTATAGCGACCTTAATGACCCGGAGATGGAGATTGCCATCAATCCCGACACTTTGTTTCATGCCGCAAGCACAATGAAAACTCCGGTTATGATCGAGGTTTTTCGGCGGGCTGATGAAGGTCATTTTTCGGTTTATGATTCAATCCGTATAGAAAATACCTTCCAGAGTATAGTTGATGGATCGGAGTTTTCGCTCGATCTCGATCCCGAAAGCGCAGATCCTTTCGAAAAAAAAGAAGGTGAAATGGCCACAATCTACGATCTTACTCACGCCATGATCACCTACAGCAGCAACATCGCCACAAATCTGATGATTGAGCTGGTGGGTGCTGAGGAAACAACCCAGACTATGAGAGATCTTGGGGCGGAAAACATTCAGGTGCTTCGGGGTGTGTACGATATGAAAGCGTTCGACCAGGGCCTGAGCAACCGCACCACTGCACGCGACCTCGCTATTATTTTCCGCAGCATTGCCGGTGGAGAAGCGGCCGGCAGAGATTCCGGTCAGCTGATGATTGATATTCTTACGGATCAGTACTACCGGGATGTAATACCCAAATATCTGCCTGAAGAGGTAATCGTTGCCAATAAAACCGGATCCATAACAGGAGTTGAACACGATTCGGGATTAATATATTTGCCTGACGGTCGTTCTTATGTTTTGATCTATCTCTCTAAAAACGTTCCGGATGAGGATCGCAGCCGGGATGTTGGAGCACGTATATCAGAAAGCATCTATGATTTCTACATGGCACATCCTATTGGAACGGAATAGCACAATACAACCCTTTAGAATAAAGGACTTAAATAAGTAATAAGTTGTACTTTGCCTGCCAAACGTCATCTAAAACAATCCGA
>CAYOLE010000013.1:0-30118 GCA_964404705.1 uncultured Rhodohalobacter sp.
TAATTTCTTCAAAACCTAAATCCCAGAGTGCGTACTGTACGGCAAGGCTTGCCCCGCCCGTGCCAAAAACAATCGCTCTGTCGTAATCGAGCATGTTTTTAAATCTCAGAAGAGGCTGCTGAAATCCAAAAATATCAGTATTATAACCTGTAAGCTCGGTGCCATCTTTTTTTTTAGCAATTGTATTAATAGCCCCTAACACTTCAGCTTCTTTAGTAAGATGGTCGGGTAAAGTTAAAAGCTGTTGCTTATATGGGATTGTAATATTGCACCCAAGAAAGGAATCGTTGTTTATCCAGGCTGTGAAACCGGAAAGGTACTGAGCCTCCAGATCTACTGCAATATATGCAGCATCTATCCCGTGATGCAGTAATGCAGTATTATGCATTAAAGGTGATAGAGAATGACTAATCGGATGTCCTACAACAAGATAGTGTAAATGTTTAGAAACTTCTGAAGATTTGAAGTTATCAAAGTTATATACATCTTTCATCATAGATCCATCTGTAGCCAGATCATCCGCTATCTCAGCTTAAAGTCGTAAATGGTGGGGAAGATATTTTAAAGGCCATTTAAAATAAAAATGCGCACCGATATTGATGCGCATCAATTTTTTAAACGAAGTAAAGTTGCTTTTAGGCAGTTACTTCTTTCTCTTCAGTTTCTTCGTCTTTGAAAGTATTTGACTCAGCCAGTTCTTTAAACTTACTCAGATCACTTTTAAGCTGCTTTGGCAATCCTTCAATAAAATTAGCAAGATCCTCTTCAGGCTCACCAAAAAAGGTGCGATAATCAAGAGAGAAATCAATTCGGGTGCGCTTTCCATTATCTAATGGAGTGAAACGAATCGTACCGGTTTGATTTAAGTTCCCGTTAATAGTTATCCATGCGAAACGAGTGTTGCGCAGATTGTCAATTATATTGGTTGTCCACTGAAACTCCTCACCACCAATATTGGTTTTGTAATCGAATGTTTGGGAATTGACCTTTTCAATTCCATCAATTCTATTCAAAAATTTTGTATAATGTACGGGGTTGCAAAGCAATTCGTAAGCTTTAGCAAGAGGTAGGTCTACTTCGATTCTTTCGTGCGCCATAGTATGATTGAACTTCGGAAATGAGAATTTTAGTTCATGTTTTGAGAAGATGTAGTAAGCAGATACGGCTTATCCACAATGCATTAAATTTAACCATATTTTGATTAAGCATCAATCATTTTCGAATACAAATATTTAAAAACTTTATCTAAACTCTTATTTAATGCCGTTTTTCCGTTCATATTTGCTATTTCATTTTGCTCCATCCTATTTATTTCCAATAGTTTCGCCCAACTGCCCATCGCAGATGTTTATCATTATTGAACAGCCTTTCAACTCATAACAAGCTCGAACTTGTTGCCGGTAGTAACCCTATATGTATCCAATTCAGTCAATTATTTTCCTCAGGAGAGGTGTATGCTGAGATCGACTTTAAGGATAACTATGCAAATAATAGAGAGTTTGAAGTAATTCCTCATGAACTTTTTGCAGATGGTGACAACCCACTATTATTTTCGAATTGGTAAACAAAAGATTATTATGGACAGGACATTGGCGAGTTCGTAAAGAATATCCTCACACCGGTTGATTTGCGTGTTTTGGGTTCGACCCGATTTAATAGTCAGAAAAAGTTCTGAATTTGAGTAATTATCTGATTGTGAATTTCCTTAACAGGTTGGGTAGCATCTATAGTTTTAAAACGTTGTTCATTTATACTTAATTCATCAAAACCTTGGCAGACTCTATTAAAGAATTCGATACCCGATTTTTCCATCCTGTCTTTCTCACCTGTCTCAGTCCGTTTCTGAGCCATTTCTGGTGTAATCCTGAGATAAAAGGTGATATCGGGGATTCTGTTGTGAGATGCGATCTTATTTAGCTGTTGAATATCTTCTATAGGTGCAGAAGATCTGCCATAACCCTGGTAAGTAATCGTTGAGTCGTAGAATCTATCCAGAATCACAATTTTTCCGGCATCAAGCAGCGGCGCAACTTTTTGAGAAATAAGCTGAGATCGGGCGGCGGAGAATAAAAGAAGTTCAGTGACTGAATCCATCTCATTCCCACCATGGAGAAGCAGATTTCGAATCTGTTCTGAGATTTCGGTGCCACCCGGCTCCCGGAATGTATAAGCCTCATGATTTTCGCTGTCGAAATAATTTTTTAAAAGGCGAATCTGGGTTGATTTTCCGCTGCCGTCAATTCCTTCAAATGTTATAAACACGCTGGGTATTAATTAAAGTCGTCCATTTCATCGATAGATTCTTTTGGCATAACTACTGCCATTGCAATATATAAAAGAAAGAAACTACCAGAACTTAGAAAAAATGCAACCAAAAAGCCTATACGCAGCGAAGTGGAATTAACCCCCAGATATTTGGCGAGCCCTCCACAAACACCCAGCAGTTTACTGTCGGTACGCGATCTGCTAAGTCCGCCTGAAGAACGAAGGCTGCTTTCAAAGGACTTCCTGCGTGTTGTTGACTTTTGTTTCTTACCTGATGTTATATCATCTGCGTATAAAAACTCATCCAGTTTATCATACGCCTCTCGGTTTCTGGTTTCCTTCTCTTTAATTTCTTTTTTCTTTTGCTTTGATTGTTTTAAAAAACCAATACAAATTACTGCTAACAGTGCACCGGCAAAATATGGTGTAAATCCTATCAAAGTATTTAAAAATGGCAATCCTGTTGCTCCTAGTCCTGTGCCAATTGAATTTCCAATAAATGCAAGAGAAATAAATACGAAAGCAAGTCCGCTTAGCGTGCGTATATTCCAGATACTGGTTTTTTCTTTTTCATCATCTGTTTTCAGAAAATCTCTAAGAGAAGTTTGCAGATCCTCTTCAGAGATATTCAGGGTGGTCGCCCGTGGTTGTTGTGTAGATTTTTCTACCATAGTATGAATATTTTGATCAGTTCAATGGTAACAATTCTCTTTCAGTTTTCCATTTCTCTTCATTGATTACGAGCTTATTTTAAATGAGTTTCATCATTCATCAAAATTACTTACAAAATGACAGAATCTGTAATAATTGAATCCATTGATTGATCATAACTATCTATTGGCAGCGGAACCCAGGATAAAGTACTGGTAAAGCACAAACCCACACGAAAAGCATTGGTTTCACTCAGAAACCGGTCATAATATCCCATGCCATAGCCTAGCCTGTTTTTTTTAAAATCCGCGGCCACCATAGGCACAATTACAAGTGATATCTCTTTTGATTTAACAGGTTTATCGTACGTGGGTTCAGGTACTCCCCAGCGATTTGCTTTAAGCTCAGTAGTCGTTCTAATGTGATGATGTGACAATCGGCCTTCGGATTCCATTTTTGGAACCACCACCCTCTTCCCTTTTTTCAACGAAGAACGGATTAAATCGCGTGTTAAAACCTCACAATTTTCTTTCATTGCCACATATATATGAATGGTCCGGGACTGAAGAAAATAAGGCTGTGTTGAAAGACGATCTGTAATTTTTTTACTCATCCCTTCAACTTCTTTAGCAGACAATGATTTTCTCACATCCAGGAAGGTATTACGCAAGGCTTTTTTTTTGTCAAAAACCGAATCATTCATTACAGATAGATTCGTTTATGTGTGAAAGGTTCTTCATGTTCAAGAGCTTCCATTAGCTTATCCCAGATCCTCATCCCATATTTGTTCATGTAATAGATAAATGCAACCTCACGCTCCTGTATATTTCCATTTGGAAATAAATTCTGCTTAATTCGAAGAATCCGGTCAAGCTGTATTTTTTCCTCTTCTTTGATTGTTCGATAAACCTTGCTTTTCAGCTTATCCAGTTCAGAAAAATATACAGCTTTGGCCTTTCCTACACTGCCTTCAAGAGTAGGATCTATGGTTTGGATGTCTTCTTTTTTAGCTCGTGATAACTCTTCAATCTGAGATTTCCAAATTCCAAACATTTTTTCAATATCCACATTTTCGTTTTCATCCACATACAGTTTTTCGAGATCCTCAATTCTCTTTTGATAATCTGTCCACGTAAACGGTAGTTTTTCAATAATTCTGTCAATTGCGGATTCAATTAACGTGATGCTGAATCGGGGTATGATTACTGGCATAGTTTTATCAAAAATGTGATAATAATCCTTCATTTGGGCATAGTATGCAATTTCTCCGGGACCCGCTACTATACCGGCGACAGGCAACAAAGCATCCTGTAGAATAGGCCTCAAAAATACATTCGGTGAAAAGTTTTGCGGATATTCGTCAATGTCTTTTATCAGTTCCTCATTATTCCATTTTTTACCCGGAATACTCCAGGATTTATCAACAAACTGGATTTTCAGACGCTGGTTTTGTTCATCAAGATAAAAAAGATTGGAAGGTTGCACCTGCACCTGTCCGTGATATCCTTCTTCTAAAAGCCTGTATGTTGTATTATCAAGTGTTTCGTTGATTAACTTTTGCTCGACGACTGCTGTTTGAAAAATAGATTTAGTATAATTTTTAATCTCCGGATAATTACTGCCTGCCAAAATGAGACCTTCCTGCCCAAAAAGTTTTAACAGCCATTTGCCAAATCCTTCGGCAAATGTTTTCTTTTTATGATAACACTTGTCGATCTCTGTCCATAATTGATCGGTAAAATCGGTATCATCTAAACACTCGCTTATCTCACTTTTAAAGTTTTCAAATGCTTCATCGAGTTGAATGGAAGCAGCGGGAGGTGGACTTTCAGTGTAATTTTTATGTTGATATGTTGTTATTGTGGCTTCAGAATCACCCGGAAAAATTATTGTTGATACCTCTTCAATGTCATGATCTTCATCCGCGAGCCAAAACACAGGCACAACCGGGCGGCCTGTAATTTTCTGTAACCTGCGCGCATAACGAATTGTGGTTATCGTCTTATATATTGTATAGAGAGGCCCTCCGAAAAGTGATACCTGCTGACCTGTTACTATAACCAGACTCTCTGGATTTCTTAGCTTTTCAATTTCTCCAAGTGTAATAGCGCCGGCATCAAATTGCTTATTAAACTCCTTTAAAAGTGTTACCGATTGTGGCCGGTCGCCTGTAAATCTGAATTCTTCGGCTTCTTGCTGTAAGGTATTTTCATCCGGAAGCTTATAATCAAAAAACTGACTTATATTTTTATCACCGGTAACATAATCGCGAAAAAGTTTAGTGAATGGAAGCTGATCAAAGGTACTTGATTCTATTTTCACCTCACCCCTTCAATCGACTGATTTGATCTCTGATCTTGGCTGCTTTTTCGTAGTTTTCTGTTTCAATTGCAGTTTGCAGCTCTTGTTCGAGTTTCTCAATTCCGCTTAGTTCATGAGTAGATTCAGTAGCACCCCCTTCGGATTTTTCCCCGGGCTTGGTTTGCTTTTCTGATTCTATACCAGCTTCATCCAAAACACTTGTGTGAACGAAGATGGATGTTCCAAAACGAATAGCTACAGCTATAGCATCACTTGGCCTTGCATCAATTTCTATTTTTTTGTCTCCTTTTTTAAACACAAGCTTGGCGAAAAATGTACCTTCTGAAAGTTCATTTATCAGAACGTGATCTACTGCGGAATCGAAACTCATGATGATATTTTTAATAAGATCATGTGTCATGGGTCGGGGTGGCTTAATACTTTCAAGCTCCAGTGCAATAGCCTGAGCCTCGAACGTGCCAATGATAATGGGCAGACGCCTAGCACCCTCTTTCTCTGTTAAAATCAATGCGTAAGCCCCGCCGCTGCTCGGGCTCGTAGACAGGCCAAGTATGTCCATTTCAATATTTTGCAATGGTGTCTCCGGTATGCGTTAATTTTTAAGCTTAAAGTTAAGGAATTTCATCTATCTCTTAAACTCTTTACGTTGTAATATTAATGAAGATTAAATCAATCCTGCCAAAATTCCTTAACGTGTAGTAAGTAAGTATGATGTATTTCTGTTTATTCCTGATAAACGTTATTCTACCACAAGTAAAATGTTATCTTTGCTCTGCACTCATAATCTCTAAAAAGAAAGTAAACTATCCAGTTAGAATAAAATGAAAATAAAAATAACTGAACAAAGAAATCCAAAAACCGGTAATCCAACAACAGTAATTAGCGGCATTACCCATAATCCACAAGTTATAGAAAAACTTGAGAAAAAACTTAAATCAAATTGCGGAGCTGGTGGCTACACAGAAGGTAAAACTATAATCATTCAGGGAGCTCACACCGATAAAGTGAAAAAAATAATGGAAAAAGAGGGCTATAATGTAGTCTGAATTCTCACATTAAATAATTTTTTTAAAAAAATTTGTAACAAATCAGCTTCTGACTCCTCTTGTAAATAACGCTCTACGATGTTCTCTTATCTACAAATCAAATCAATTGCTTTGGGTTCAGACGATTACGATAAAAATATCTTGATTGTTGAAGACGATGGTATTCAACAAATCATAATGGAACGCCTTGCCGGCCGATTGGGCCTGAATGTTCTTGCAATTGTTTCAAAAGGAAATGATGCAATTCAAACGGTCCAATCACATCCACATATTGATCTTATTATGATGGATGTACGCCTTAGCGACGATATTGATGGTATAGAAGCTATGACCAGGATTCGAAAATGTTCCGACTCAGTAAAGGTTATCTATGTAACGGGCAATTCTGAACCCGAAACACGAACAAGGGCCGATAAAACCCAATACGAAGCTTTTCTTGAAAAGCCGGTTACTGAAGATAAACTCAGGCAAGCCGTCAGTAAGGCGTTTGCCAATATGTAACTTATCTTTTATTAGCTTTGATGGTTATTTTCATCGTATTTTTATCAGATGAATGTTTTCCGATATGCTATATTTTTATTACTCGCCCTTTTTCTATTTACTTCAAGGGTTCTGTATTCACAACCCACAGTTGAAACATCTAATGATACGCTTCGGGTAGGTCTTGTTTTAAGTGGCGGCGGGGCGAAAGGAATTGCTCATATTGGTGTATTACAAAAATTAGAAGAAGCAGGCGTACGTATCGATTATATTACCGGTACAAGTGTTGGAAGTTTGATTGGAGCACTATATTCCATAGGATACACCAGTGATCAGTTGTTGGAAATAGCCAAATCGAATATCTGGACTGAAATTTTTACTGAAAAACCGAGCAGGCGTTTTATATCAAATTATGAACGAATATTTGATGATAGAACTATTGCCTCTTTTCCAATCCGTGATCGTGGACTTGATCTGCCCTATGGAATTATTAGCGGGCAAAATCTTTATTCCTTTCTATCAAGATACACCTGGCCAGTACATGAAATAAATAATTTTGATGATTTCCCTATTCCTTTTGCAACTGTAGCCACAAATTTAGAAACGGGTGAGCCCAAAACTTTTCGTTCGGGGTATTTACCTGATGCAATAAGAGCTAGTATCTCAATTCCCTCGCTGATGAGACCCTATACGATCGACGGTGTCACTTATATTGATGGTGGAATGTCGAATAATCTCCCAGTCAATGACATTATTGAGATGGGTGCAAACTTTATTATTGCTGTAAATGTGGCCGCACCATTACTTCCAACTGATAGTCTAAGAACACTTTCAGATGTTTTTACCCAAGTAGTTAACTATCGGATTAATGAAAATATCAGCTCCCATGTTCACAAATCCGATATTTATATCAGTCCAGAGAAAATGAACACCTTCGATATCTTAGATTTTGGCCGCGTGGATGAACTTATTCAAATCGGATCTGAAGAGGCTGATCTTTACATGACTCAATTCAATGAGATTGCGGAAAAACAAAAATCACCGACGGTGCAACGAACAGGTATAGGAAAATACAGCTCCCTCCCCTTCAATCGTGTAATCATTACCGGTAATGATCTTGTGAGTGATGAATTTATACTTAGTGAACTCGAAATAGAGCAGGATTTTAATTTAATACCTCAATTTATTGATCAAAAAATAACACAATTATATAGTACTCAACTTTTTGATTTGATAACATACCAGGTTAAACCCGATGGTTCCAATAATTACAATCTGCATATTAACGTGGAGGAAAACCGTTCTGATGTTTTTCGCGTAGGTCTGCGATATGAGACTCAAACGGATGCCTCAATTCTCTTGTCATCACAATTCCGAAATTTATTATTCAAAAATTCATCCTTAAGAGTAGAACTTCGTCTCGGCAGTGAAGTGCAGGCAATGACAGATCTCATAGCGTTTGGAGGATTGGGATCACGGCTTGGAGTTCGAAATGTGGTTTTGTTTCAATCAGAAAATATAGATCAGTTTGATGGAAATGATCGTACAGCGAGATTTCAAAACAACTTACTACGATTTGAGCTCTCACTCGGTAATTATTTAAGTTCAAATAATTTGATTGCCGGTGGTGTAAGACGAGATAATATATTTCTTAATAATACCATCAATCCAGATTTAATTAATAGTTCAAGCAAAAATCACCAATCCTATTTCCTTCGATTTAATCGGGATAGTTTTCACAGAAAGGCTTATCCCAAAAGTGGAACCCGATTTGTAGCAAATGCTGTCTACACCGGTGATGCATCCCTTAGTAACATCAATTATTTTACTTCGGGTGGATTAATTGAATCTTATTTTGAAATTACGACTCAATTTTCTATCCGGGGATTGCTATTTGGCGGATATTCATCGGGTGAGGATCTCCCCTGGCATGGCTGGTATTCAGTCAACCGTCTTGATCCTGTGTATGGGAGAATTCAGTTTGGTGGGTTTAATCGCTATGAACTCTCAAGCAGAAATATTCAAATGGCATCTGCAGGGTTTCAATTTGAACCGATCTATCATCGTTTTATAAATTTCGACTACTATTCAGGAAGGTTTATTTCTGAATGGGATGTAGCGAGAGATAATATCCTTCACGGGGCAAGTATTTCTTTAGGTGCCTTAACAATTCTTGGACCCGTTCAAGCAATTTTCTCAACAAGTACAGTGAATAATTTCCTTGTGGAAATTCAAATCGGATATCAGTTTTAATGAATGAAAAAGAAATAAAGGAACAGCTAAATCTTATTTTAAATGAACTTGAAGAGGGGAATGAAACAGGTGAACTTTTAAATGATGCAGGTGTGGCATATTATCTGCTGGGTGAATTTGAGAAATCAAAGCAGTACCTCAAAAAAGCGATAGATATAAATTGTACCCCAGCGTATCTATTTAATCTGGCTAATACATATTCTCAGCTCAACCAAGCAGAACTTGCAATCGACTTTTATTTGCAGGTACTTAAGTTAGACCCTACCCATACCGGGTCTTTAAATAATCTCGCTGACGAGTACGAACGCATGGGCGATCCTGAGAAAGCTCATGAGTTATTTCACTATCTCACTCATTTACAACCCGATGAAGCCATTTCACATTTTAACCTGGGTAATTTTTTCCTGAGACAAAATCAGCATATAGAAGCTGCAAAATGCTACGAAAAAGCTATTCAGAATGAACCTGATTTTACAAATGCATATTATAATATAGCCTGGATATTATACAAAGCGAAGGCTTACGAACAGAGCCTGAATTATGTACATCAAGGTTTGAAAATCGATAAAACTCACTCGGAACTGGTGAAACTGAAGATTAAACTTACAGATGTAATGTAAAGTTATGTAGATGCCTTAACAACAGAATGATACGTTCTATTTTGAGCCTGAATTTCTCTCTCGAGTTCCATAGAAAATTTCGCCGCCATTCTCTGATCAAAGCCGGGTCTGCACTTCACTTTTGGAAGATTTCTCAGATTTTTTCTGGCTTTTATTCCCGACAAAGCAGTATGTCTGAGAACAGGATCATTATCTAAAAGTTCTGAAAAGGACTGGAGTTCTGCCTTGGAGAGTCTTGCCTCTGAAAAATTATTTATAAACTCGTCGAGCAGGCTACTATTTTGTTTATAAACCATAACGAAGTAGGTTTGCATTGAGGGGTTGTTAAGCTTAATACTGACCTGGCACAAAATAGTTCCTAAAATAAATATTTTTTACTCTATCTGTACCAAATGATGTATTACAACAACCTGCGACCTACTTCGTGCAACATAAAAAGTATCTAAATGGTATTAGGGTTTACATATTCCCCAATCAATTCCTGAAGCTGTTGACGTGCCCGATTAATTCGTGATTTTACTGTACCCATTGCGGTATCTGTAATTTCCGCAATCTCTTCGTATGTAAGTTGCTGAATATCACGCAACACAATTACTTCACGAAAGTCATCATTGAGTTTCATCAATGCTTTTTCAAGTTCATTGACAGACATTTTTTGGTGAAGCTGATCATCCTGAAGAATAACGCTATCCTCAATTTCAAACTCACGATCATCCGGATCTGATGGATCAGCATGCATTGAAATGGTTGTCATGCGCTGCTTCTTCTTATACATGCTTTTCGCAAGATTAAGTGCGATTGTGTACATCCATGTAGAAAGTTTAGCAATCCTTACATATGATTGCCTGCTTCTATATACTCTCAGGAAAGTTTCCTGAACTAAATCTTCGCAATCCTGGTGATTGTGAGTATACCTGAAAAGAAAATTGTGCAGACGATCTTTATAGCGCTGAACGATTACATCAAAAGCCTGAATTACTCCAGTCTGAAGTTGTTCCATTACATCTTCATCTGAAAGCGAATGTAAATTAACTGCTCTGGAATTTTCCATGGTGATACCCCAATTTCAAAGTTGCTGTTCTGTACCACCGGAGAAAACTCTAACCGATGATACGTTTAATCAGCAGGAGGAAGATCGAAGGGACATCAAGAGTGCTGAAACCTTTTGCGGCGCGGTCTGCGTCCATTAAGGCTTCAAAAATGCGAGGCATTTCTGCAAGCTGAAATTGAGAAGCATCTTTCCACTTATAATTGAACAGATAACTACTACCTATCCCCAGTTCAGATTGAATCTGTTTTTTAGAAAGCTGCTTTTCCATCAGTCGGCGAATCTGCCATACATCTGCGAACACTCTGTAAAAGAACCCTACGGATCGAATAACTTCTCCCGCATCTATATTACTTTTTAGCAACATCTGTTCCGTAATAGCCAAGGCCTTTTCCAGATTGCGCTGAATTATGGCTTCTTTGAGTTCTATGACCGAATATTCGCGATATGATCCAATTATTTTTTTTATATGATTTGTGGTGATTCTCTCCTGAGTGTCTACAAAAGTACACACTTTATCTATTTCTGTGGACAATAGCTGTAGATTATTGCCTACGAGCTGAGCCAGGATTTGAGATGCCTGCGGATCCAGATTTTTATTATGCTGAACTTTGGCCCACTCTATTGACCAATCAGCAAGTTGATAGTCTGGCAGGCTTTCAAACTCAAACTCCTGTACGTTTTTATTTTTTTTATTTTTGAAAGATTGACCGAGGGATGTTCGTCCATCGGGCATTTTTATATCAATTAAACACAGCAGGGTTGATGGATTCGGATTTTTAGCATAGTGTTCAAAATCATTTAAGCTCCCATCGGCAGGATCTGCATATTTCAGTTTCAAAAAATCCCTCACAATTACAACGCGCTGTTCCGCCATCATTGGAAAACTTCGAACAATGCTTAAAACCTTTTCGGGTGTAGTTTCACTCCCATAGAGCACATCAAAATTAAAATCCTTTTGATCATTCGGAACCAGCGATGATATTTCCTGCTGAAGCCGATCTATAAAAAAAGATTCCTCTCCATAGAGATAATAAATCGGTCTGCGATTCTGTGGTGACCGTATACTTTTTCTTGCTTCCTTAAATAAGTCGATACTTGTAGATTTAGCCAAAGGTAATGCCTTGAATTATAAGTTTGTCGAACGACTTGAATATAGTGATGATAGGAATGTAACTCCGACTCACCACTCTAATAAATTTTTATTTTGGAATGAGGACAGAATCTTTTGATTGAAAACAAACTTAGAATTTAACTTTAAGTTAGATATTTAGACGAAAAAAGCCCGCATCAATTACTTGAAACGGGCTTTAATTTGATTAGGTTTTTTTTATCAGTATATCGGTGTTAGCTTTTTTTAGTTACCAGTAAAACAATTAAACCAATAATAACAGCCAAACTAATCAAAAATAAAATGAACATAAGGTTTGATACTGGTTCTGCATCTCTTGCCCAATCTCCGATTTTAACGTCTATTTCTGCAATTTGGCCTTCTGAAAGTACATTTCCAACTATCAGCAATTCTCCCCAATCAGCTTTAACTGTACTGTTCCAAAAATTGTTGAAACTATCGTAAAGTTGCAGATCTGCTTCATCGTTTTGTTCCTGGGCAATGGCGCTTGCATTGTCTACATATGTGTTTAATGCGTTGTTAAAAGCATCGGCACTTGTAAATGCAGGTAATTCTATGCCATTTTGATTGAATGCGGTACTGAGAGAATTCCAAAGCCGGTTATCAACACTTGCCTGCCATGCTGAAAGCAGATCTGAAATTTCCTGCCGTGATTCAACAGGTGAATCTGCAGCATAAGCATTTGACATGTTTTCACCTATCTGATCCCATACTCTTGCGAAATAACCATGCTGTGCCCTTAATCTAAGATAATCCTGAGCATCCAGACCTGACTCACGGTCAGCCTGATTAATATATTCAGATATAATTGTCCTTAATAAATCCAGCGGGTTATCTTCTAACTGTTCACTTGCATCGGCAATTTCCGATTGAGTTTGAGAGTCCATCGCCTGATATCTGTTTAGCAGGTTTTCGAGGAAACCGGTTACAAATGCATCGCGTGATTCAAGGTTTTGCCGGTATTGAGATACCAAATCTGATAAACGCCGTTCATTTGCTGCGGATCGGTCCATTCGCTGGCGAAGGGCTTCTGACTCCTCATCCATTTCATCTAATTGAGATCGATAATCGTCGACTTCGCTCTGTAATTCTGCAATACGATCGTTCAACTCATCTATAGTGTTGAAATCTCTTTCAGATCCAGCCAGGCTGGTTCGAAGAACTGAAAGCCTATCTTCAAATGAATCAGGATAAAGTACTGTATTCAGCATTGATTCATGGCCGGAATAGTCTGACTCGAATTGATCAATAAGATCAGCAACATCACTTATATCCTCAGATGACTCCGCATTTTGAATGCGATCTGTTATCTCGTTGTAATCGGCTCTGAAATCTTGCAAAACCTGGTAATCAGATTGTTGTGCGAGTACCGAGGCGTTTGCAAATAATAAAAGAGCCGCAAATGTAGAAATAGTTGTTGTAATTATTTTCTTCATAGTTTCTCCCTTTATCTGATTCCGGATTGATCAAGATTGTATGATTCACCTGTTCCCAGGTCAACGAGTTCTATATGCTCATCACGTTGATTAAATGCAGGTTGTTCAAGCCCGTTTTCAGTAATTTCAATTATTGTTGCCAATGCTAGTTCGCTTTCTGCTGGTTCAAAAACATACACGTTATTAAATTCTGCAGCAGTTAAGAAATAATATCCTGCCCGGTTGCGAATCAGACGAATTTCATCAACAGATGTTATTCCTTCTTCTTCAAGAACAGGTGCAATTGAAAATTTAACTGCATAACGCTGATCGTGAACCTCTGAATTATCATCAGGTGCAAGTACGCTTTCGATAGGCTGAGCGTAATCGACATCCTCTAATACCAGAGATGGACCACATGCAGCAGCGCCAAACAATAAAGCAACACACAACGTAAGTGTGGTTAGTTTTGGTTTTGCCATAATAGTTATATTTCTATGAAGTTTTGGTGATTGTTTGATTGTAGGTTAATATTTTAAAATTGTTTCTTCACACTGATAATACTGAATAACAAGGATATGATTTTTGGAGTGTTTTAAAACCGGCTAATGAGTTAATCTGCATGATAAAGGAAAATCCGATAATATTTCCACCTAATTTTTCAATTAATCGTGCGCATGCCATTGCAGTACCGCCAGTTGCCACAAGATCATCGTGAATAATAACATTATCTCCTTTTTGAATACCATCTATATGAATTTCAAGTGTATCGGCACCGTACTCGAGTTCATAAGTTAGAGAAACTGTTTCATAAGGAAGACGTCCCGGTTTTCGAACAGGTACAAAACCGGCTTTCAGATCCTGTGCTAATCGGATACCAAACAGAAATCCCCGAGATTCAAGCCCCGCCACTTTGTTCACCCTATTTCCTATAAACGGTTTTTTGAGCAGTTTTGATGTTAATTCAAGAGTTTCATTTTCCGCCAAAAGGGGAGTAAAATCTTTAAATTGAATACCTTGTTCAGGAAAATCTGGAATAGTGCGAAT
This sequence comes from uncultured Rhodohalobacter sp., assembly GCA_964404705.1. Classification (GTDB taxonomy): domain Bacteria; phylum Bacteroidota; class Rhodothermia; order Balneolales; family Balneolaceae; genus SW132. The sequence continues at coordinate 14,280 of CAYOLE010000013.1, forward strand.
TTTATCGTATAGTTTTTGAAGCCTATCTTCGGTCATATATAAAAGTTCGAAATATTGAACAAGTTTCGGTTTTTTAACTCAATCTACAAATGTGATAATTATGTTTAACGATTTTCCCTCTTCACCCCACCTTAAATTTATGCAGGAAGCTTATAAACTTGCTAAAATAGCTTATCAAAATGGTGAAATTCCTATTGGGGCTGTTATCGAACATAAAAATCAAATTATTGGTAGAGGTTACAATCAGGTTGAAATGCTTGGAGACCCAACTGCACATGCGGAAATGATTGCTATTTCTGCAGCTTGTTCAACTTTACATAATAAATATTTGTTGGATTGTACATTATATGTTACTCTGGAACCCTGCATTATGTGTTCCGGAGCTATCGTTTGGACTAAAATTGACAGAATCGTGTTTGGTGCAATGGATATAAATGCCGGTGGTGCCGGTACGGTATTCAATTTAGTATCAAACAGGAAACTTAATCATCGTGCGGAGATCATACAAGGTATATTAGAAGAAGAATGTGGTGCCCTTTTAAAGCAATTCTTTAATCAAAAAAGATAGACTATTTCTTAATTATATTTTTTCTCTGTCTGGCCCGTAATACGTTGTCTCAACCTGATCACTCGTACAGCAAACTCTCTTCTCCCCTTTTTCGTAGCTAATGGCATAATAAATTTAACGAGAATATATAAGCCTATAACTAAAACAATAAAAATATATAGTGCATAATCCTGATAAATTTGGAGATAACCGAGCATTTGCTGGCCTGCTATTACTGAGATACCCAATAATAAAGGGGTCCAAATTGTTATGGTAATTAAAAAATAAACAAGAAATAGTTTAAAGTTGGTTTTTAACAATCCGGCTGTAAAATATGTGGGAAACCGAGTTCCGGGCAGGAATCTACTGGCAAATATAATTTTAAATCCATTCGTATAAAACATTCCAGCCGACCATTCTACATCTCTCCTATTAAGAAACCATCGAAACGGAACTTTATACAACACGGGTCTGCCAAGTTTTCTTCCCAGCCAATATATTCCCACATCAGCCACAACAATTCCTAAATAAATCACCAGAAAGGCAACCCAAAGTTGAATAACACCTCCCGCCACCAATAATCCTCCCCCGATACAACCAAGATCTTCACTTACCAGTGTAACAACACTCAACAAAAAAAGAAGAAGAACCAGACCCCAGCCATAAACCGGGGGTACATCTCCAAATTGAAAATCGCGCTCTGCATAGGCTATACGCTCTGTTAACGCGTTTGTCCGGGTAACCGCTTCCTCCTGGTCAACAGCATCCAGGAACGAAGAATACTCATTTGCCCACTCTTCATACTGCTCAAATATCGAATATTTGCCTCCTGCAAAAATAGCAAGTTCACTTTGAGGTATAATTCGATGGTGTTCGCGTGCCGTTTCTATGGAAACCTGCCTGTCATCTTCCCCGTGTAAAATAATGACGGGTGAAACAACAGAGGTTAAAATATCTCTGTAAGGACGCTGGTCAAGATCATTTATAAATTTTACGCGATCCATATTTACTAAACTATGGGAGTTCCAACCACCCAGCGGTAACACATAATCTACCATAAGTCCTACGGGATAAAGCATCGAATAGATCGGTTGATTAAGAACATGGTATCCTAAAAATTGAAATTCCTGAACTCCTATGCCAGACAACAGGGCATAACTTTCTACAGAATCAGCTATTTGGTTGTCTATCAATTCCAAGGCAATTGCATTGCCAAAACCACTTCCTGCAAGGTTAAATGATTCAATTCCGGCATTTTGAAGCCAGGCAAATGTAATTTCCGCTCTGGATGCCGCCGAATGAGGGGCGCTGCGCGAATCTTTCGATGAATAGATAAACGTGGGAATAATTACGCGTCTGCTCTTTGAGAGTTGAATTGCAAAAGGTTCTAAATAACTGTAATTAGAAAATGGGTCAGAAAAAATAATGACTGGAGGGTTGTCATTTTGAATACCAATATCCAGGTAGGTAAAACTGATCTCTTTACCATTCCATTCGATCAAATCTTCTTTTTGATTTAAATGTGGTTTATCAACAGGAGGAAACAGCAATCGAATGGTAATGGAAATCAGGTAAATAAAAGTTATAATAATAAGAAAACGGAAAGTTCTGCTACTCATAAATTTTGTGAACATCTTTAAAACTTCACCGCTTCAGAAGTTTCCTCTCCTGCTTTACACATTGGAGTAAATATATCCTCTACTTTTTCATGCAACTTTAGGGCAAGAATCTTTCTATCTGCTTCATATATTACATTGCTGCCAAAAGAAATAGTAGCAATTATTGAGTTCTCTTTCGCAAGATTTAAAAGATGTTGAAACATTGATTCATCCCTCCACCAGCATACGATATTGTGAGCAGAATTTTTACTTGCAGGTAATTCATAATGCAGCGCACAATAATGCACTCCCAATTTTGACTGTGCAGGATATTGAAGTAATGATGGTCTAAACCTTAGAATTTTATCTCCGGATGAAGTTGTCCCTTCAGGGAAAAGAGTCAGCCCCCGGTGATCTGAAACTTTTGATGATATTTCACTATTTACTCGCCTGATATCCATTTTATTTCTTCGATCAATAAATACAACTCCAATAGATTGGGCTATAGTACCTAAAACAGGCCAATCGGCTACTTCTGATTTCGCAACGAAAGTTGTATCGAGGGTGCCTAATAAAACAATTATATCCACATAACTTAAGTGATTACTTACAAGAAAAAACGGTGGTTCAGGCTTTTTCCCCGCTATCTTAATTTTGATCGAAAGGATATTTGCACAGGTCTTCCCCCAAAACCGCAATATTCTATTAAGCCAGTTTTGAGTTGGCTTTCGAAATATTCGCAGGTAACCATAACCTATTATATAAATCCAATAAATAACTAAAGTTGCCAAAACAACTCCAACAACCTTCAATATTGCAATAATGCTTTTCATAACCTGAAAGATAGTAATGTATTAGTATAGAATAACAGCAATAATTTTAGAACACTTTTTTAATTCAGTTATTGGCTGATCTGTTTTTCATTTTTATATAGTGACTTGTCAATGATGAAATGGCGGGTATGAGTAATCGGATGAGTCAAACAAAATCATCACAATTTTATTAAAATCTCACTTTTTCGAAAAAACTCTTCCGATGACTAATCCCCTGCAACCAAACGTTTACAGTTGACCTAACAACAATGTCTCTTCATTTCTTGCAACTCAACGTGTAGTTTGGCTTTTATAGCGCGCGGGGTTTCAGTATTTTTTATGATTCAGTTAGAAACTGAATCTATGATACTGTACTGACTTCAGCTTAAATTAAATGCTCTATTATAAAACCTTTATTAAAGATCCATTAAGAGATTGGGTTGTTTTTATACATGGTGCCGGTGGTTCATCAGCTATCTGGTTTAAACAGGTACGCGCTTACCAGGAATCATTCAATGTTTTGTTAGTAGATTTACGTGGGCACGGTAAATCAAAAGAAATGAGCACAATGAAAGCGTACTACAAAGAAAAGTACACATTTAAAACAGTTAGCCGGGACGTACTTGAAGTATTGAAGAAAAAAGGAATCAAAAAAGCTCATTTTGTAGGGGTTTCGTTGGGTACTATTATCATTAGAACAATCGCCGAATTACAGCCAGAAGTGGTTCAGTCTGCTGTGATGTGCGGGGCGATTACACGGCTTGATGTAAAATCAAGAGTTTTGGTGTGGCTGGGGCATACATTTAAGAAGATAGTTCCTTTTATGTGGCTCTATAAATTATTTGCATGGATTATTATGCCCAAAAATAATCATAAAGAATCACGTAGTATGTTTATAAGTGATGCAAAAAATCTGGCAAAAAAGGAATTTTTAAAGTGGTTCAGATTAACGTACGATGTTAACCCTTTGCTTCGATATTTTAAAGAGAAAGAGATGCAGAACCCTACATTATACGTAATGGGCAGCGAAGACCATATGTTCCTGCCACCTGTAAAAAAAATGATTACTGATTTCAAAAGAAGCGAACTTCATGTAATCAACGAATGCGGACATGTCTGTAATATTGAAGAACCTGATCTTTTTAATGAAATTTCTATAGAATTTCTAAAAAAGAATGCCACCCAGAAACAGAAAGAAGTTGTCTGAATGGCACTTTATTAATTTAATTAGTACGCTAAATTTGGATTGTTTCTATTCGCCATTTGGGTTAAGTATTTTTTCTTCGCGTATCAATCTCGACAACCAAGCATCAGATTGCCGGTTTTCCCTGATTTGGTGCAAATACTCAAGAGAGTCATCAAATAATTTAAACCCCTCATAGGCTACAAAATAATAGCCGGTTACAGGATTATAAAGCATATGAGTATCGAGACCTTCATTTTTAAAAGAATCATACAGCCGATCAGCATTGGTAAGGCTTTTAAAAGATCCACCAATTACGTAGAACTCATAGTCTTTATGATTGCCCTTAACATTCTCAAGCTCCATGGCACGCCATTCATCTGCGTGATCTGAAATACTAAGCTTTTCTATTTCTAATTTGGACGTCTCATTGAAGTTACTTTCCGAATGAGTTTCCGGCAGATCAATCACCTTCATTTCTACCGGTGATCGGGGGGCATTCTCAACCTCTGAATTGTTAGAACTGCTGGCATTTGAACTCGATGAGTTAATAGAAGTACCTGAATTGGTACTGGAAGATGAATCTGTATCGACCTCAAATGACAACTCAACATCTGGATGATTAACCGGTGGTTCATCTTGTTCGGATGGTGGAACAGGAGATTCGTCACTAATGTACGTCATACCATCCCGGTGGCGGTCTTTCGCTTTTGAAAGGAGTTCTCCTTTACTTCTAAAGGATCGCTGTAGCCGATCATCGAGCGAATCTTCAAGTTCTACCTGGAGTAATACTACAAGTTCTGCTTCTTGCACATCTGTAGAATTATATCCAAAGAGATATTTCAATCCAAAGAACCACCCGGGAAGATCTTTAAGAAGCGGAATTCCACGGCGAATCTCAGTTTGTTCAGTTCTGTAAAGTCCGGCGATTACTGTACTCTCACCATTAAGCATCAAGGCATGTGTATTTGCCTGCTGTTTGTTAATAATGGTACTTACGGGATCAGGCTGTGCAGATGATCGTTCGGCTTCAAGATCTAAATAGATCAGTGTTGTATCTCCAACTTCAATAATCTGAGGTCTCACCAAAAGTATTGTCCCTGTACTAAAGAAACGGTCGGTAACATTTCCTGCAAAATCACGCTGCTTAATGGAAAAGTCCTGGCCAACCTGAATTCTACCTTCTTCACCTTCCATAACTTTTACACTGGGTGTGGCTAAAATCTGGCCAAGATTGTCTGCTTCGAATGCGCTGAATAAAGCCTGAACTTCAATTCCCCCACCTACTTCACCAAAATTTATAAGAGAGTTGAATACATTCTGCGACACGTTTTGTGCTCCTTTCGCATTTACAGAAACAAACTGACCGTCAAATTCGGGATCTGGCAGACTTTCATTCCCATTTTCTGAAACAAAATCCGCAATATTTTCGGGTATATTATTTGTGATTGTGGACCAATCAACACCTATTTCGCGGAGTGCTCGTTTATTACCTTCGAAAAAAGTAGCATTTATACGAACTTCGCGAGTATTTGTAGAGATTTCCAGGCCGTCTAAATCTTGATCCCCTGCTGATCTTTTAACCTGCTCATTACCTTCCCCCAATTTTTCACGGGCAGCTTGTTCGGTTACAATTTCAAGAATATCATCAGATTCAATTGCAACCAGATTCTGTACTCTCATAATATAGTTCAAAGCATCCTTCCAGTGCATAGCAGGCAGTGAAACACCAATGGGTCCTGTATAATTTGAGCGATCAATTATAAATCTGTTCTCAAATTGCTGGGCATAATTTGTCAGTACTTCCAAAGCATCCTGAAAGGGAGTACTCCGATCAAATGAGATTAACTCGTCAGGATTAGTGTACTCTCGGGGAGGCTCATCCGTTGATTGTGAATATGTTATCCCGGATGCTCCCAAGAAAAGTATTAAGAATAAAGCTGTTTTAATCATAAGTGTTTGGATGTTCATCGTTTTACCTCCAGCGAAACTAACTCCACAATTCCGCCCTTGTTCAGTCGAAATGTAGCGTTGCCCTGATTAATATTTATCGTTTCGAGACGTCCCAGGTAAACTCTGTCTCGTTCCCGAAGTGTTTGTAATGCACCGTTTTGATCAAGTAAATAGACCCTTCCATTTCCAATTCCCACCAGCTTGCTTTGCTCAACACTTACTAAATCATTTGTGTTGGATTCGACATTTCTGATATGAGGATAGAATGGATTGTGAGATGCAAACTCGATCCTTTCAGATACCCCCGGGGTATTTCTGGCATTAAATAGATTTAGCCTGTCGTAATAACTGGACAGACTGAAATTGAATGTCACATAATTATATTCGTCTTCCTGGTTTACAGGCGAAATCACCAGATTTTCTATTTTCTGAACGGGCTCACTATTTTCAATTCGGGTTAAAAAATTCAAAACTGCGGTATATGGCCCCAATCCTGTAAGCTGAGAACTTACAATTCCGTAGCGATCGGTTTGGGTTGAATCGTTATAAACAAAATCGAACACTATTGGATCTGTATCACTCAAAATCGAAAGAAATCTGTAAATCTGGTCGGGATTATTAGTTCTGAATAGGGTTTTATCAAAATTATCGATAAAACTTTTTGACTGCTCAAATTGCTCTTCCAGATCCGGTACTTTATCTGCAATTTCCCGCTTCGAGTCATAGTCGGCCTGCTCAATTTCTATCTGTTCCTCAAGCTCTTCAATTTGTGGAATTTGATAAAAATGTATGATCAAAAATCCCCCTGTGGCTATCAACAGGAGAACCAGCAATAAAATAATTGTATTTCGTAATGCGTACGTCATGTGCTAAGGGGTTGATGCTTGTTGAATTTCAGGATTCTGATATGGCGTAAATAATTCCTTGTTTTCTACCACTTCGCGGATCATCATCGAGAAATTATAGATGTCGCGTTCTCTCAATTCCTGCTTGCGAACATTAAGAAGCGTTACAGACTCAAATTGCTCTGCAAGTTCAGGAATCCTGTTTTTGAATAGTGAATAACCGTCGATCATTAAGACATCATCGTTTTGTCTGAAAGAAGTAATCCAGATATTGCCGGCATTTTGAACAGCTCTGTTAAACCGATCCATTGTTACCGTCCACCGAATATTATCTTCATTCAAGTCGGTAAGCAGTGAAAGCTGGTTTTGCATGTCACTCAATTGCTGCGACAACTGTTCCGAATGTTCCACCATGGGTTCTACATCAGCAATCATCGTTTTTAGCTGATCAGACTGAAGCTGAAGTGAATCGATTTCTGCACTGTTAGCCTGGTAGAAATAGTTTAGTATAATAGGGCTAATACCTATCAGCACAAGTAGAAGAATTCCATGCCATTGTAACCTGAAAACTTTTTGTTCATCAATCACATATGATGGCAAAAAAGACAGATCAATATTTTTAGCGATCTGTTTTTTTGCTGCAATAGCGGCCAATCCTATCGCTGTAGAGTAGAAAGGCACAATCTCTTCGAGCGATTCATTGTAAATGAGTTTTTCCGGATTATACTGAAACTCCTCAACTTTGAGATCGCTGAAACTCGACCGGAAAAATTCGAGTACTTTTTCCCCTTTGCCATTATTAAATATTATGAGCTGATCAAGCGCTGGTACCTCGCCTGTATCTATCTGAAATAGAATCTTTGAAAAGATCGTGTTGAGATAATTTTTTTTATCGAAACCTTCATTAATTACCGGGGATACCTGAAGTAACTGATCACCTTTCATAAAAAGCAGCCGGCTTTTGCTTTTACCTATTTGCAGAAGGGCAGTTATAATTTCGTTATTCATCTCATAATGATCGCGATACATCGCCATCATCACCGATTCATCAGGAGTCACCTCCTCTACCTGGTATTTTTGCCTGAAGCGTTTTCTTGCCTCACAGACAAGAGACAGAGTCGGAGATTCATTTTCAATGGAACCAATGATTAACGTTCCGTCGCTGCGAATTTTAAAATCATACCGGTCAGCGTTTGGTTCCTGGTTATAGAGAGCATGAAGTTTTTCCTCTATAATTTCAAGAACTTCTTTTTTCTTTACTTTCGAATAGTTCTGATCATCCAAAAATTGAAATATAGCTTCACCGGCAGGAATATTTACAGCAATCTGCTTGCGCTCGTCCTCTACAGTGGTAAGATAATCATAGAGTACTTTTTCATTTGAGATAGAATCGTCATCAGATTCGGTAATTAAATCATCACTGTCCTCTCCAAAATCATCGCCCTCAAGATCGTCAAGATCTATATCACCAAAAATATCATCATCGTCAGCCGGTTCACCATTAGAAGTTTCTTTCTCTTTTACTTCTTCATCGTCATCGAGTCCGAAAATAAGGTCGGCATCAAGTTCCTCTTCAAAAACAAGCTCCTTCGACTGTTTTTTCTTTACAGAGGATTTTTTGGTTTTAATAGGGTCCACCAGTGTGAGCTGATCAACACGAAGCAGACGCAGCTGTTTTTTTTCTGTTATTACCCTGGCAATTTTAATGGAATCGCCCTCAAGGCTGATCCCGATATATTCTTTTGGTTTAAACATGGCGGTCAGTAGTCCAAATCGTTGAAGAGCTGAAAAAGTCTCTTTTTGTTATTAGCATTATTGATGGCTTCATCTTTCGAAATTTTTCCTTCATCAAATAGCCGTTTAAGATCCTGCTCCATGGTGATCATACCCATTTCACTACCTTCTGCAAGCATCTGGTAGATTTCATTTACATTGTCGTTACGGATGGCTGCACGGACAGACGGTGTTACCAAAAGTACTTCCTTGGCAAGTACTCGCTTGCCATCAAGACTGGGGATCAGTTTTTGACTGATCACTGCGGTTAGGACATCAGCCATTCGAGACCGAACCCTGTTTTGTTCCTCAGTGGGCACTTCACCCAAAATCCTTTCAATACTTTCCATAGCCGATGACGTGTGAAGCGTGCCAAACGTTTTGTGACCCGAATCGGTAATTTCGAGTGTGGTCATAATCGTTTCCGGATCACGAAGCTCACCAATCACAATAATATCCGGATCCTGACGAAGTGCCTGTATAGCTCCATTTTTAAATGACGTTACATCTCTGCCCACTTCTCTGTGGCGAACAACAGACCGTATGGGACTATGTATCAATTCCACCGGAGATGCTATAATTACAATATGGGAATCCACGGTTCGATTGTTCGCATCTATAATGGTATCGAGTGTACTTGATTTACCGGATCCTGTAATACCTGTAATTAAGGTAAGCCCATATTTGTAGTATTTAAGGCTAAGTGCCTTGGCAACTTCGGGGTGAACTCCCAGTGTTTTAAAGGGCCTGATTTCTTCATCAATTTTTCGCATGTTCAACGCCAGGTGTTCCAGATCAAAATAAACATTGGCTCTGAACCGCTGTGCTTTTTCTCCGTTTAGTGTTGGCAATGAATATGAAAAGTCAAGATTGCGATCTTCAATAAGGCGTTTTCGCTGTTCTTCTGTTACGATACTGTGAATGAGAAGATCTGTTTCTTTAAAGCTGAGTTCATCAGAAACCTTCAGAGGTGTTTTATTACCAAACACGCGATACCATATTTTTCCATTACACCCCGCCCCGCCAACATCGATATCAGATGCTTCATTTTTCCGCATATAAAGCAGAAAAGAATGTAATGATTCCATCAGCTGTCTTCGTTTGATATCGTCCAGCTCCTTAATTTTTTTCCCTAAAGCAACATGGTAGTCCATCCCTCTGAGAGAATCGGGCAACTGACCAAGAACTTCACCCGCAATATTTCGGATCGGCTCCAGCGACACTTTTGATGTTTGATTTTCAACCATGAATCAAAAAATTAATATATTAAGAAAATCTAATATTTTACTATATAGATTAACCCTGGTGCTTTTTGTTACAAATTAGATTATAAAACAAAGGAATAATTTTAGATGAGCTATCCTGTTGGTAAAAATAAATCTAATATTTAAGCAGATATAACCCTTCTTTACTTCTTATCGTCCAGAAGTCTTTTTTTTAAAGCGAAAAGTTGCAAATTCATATTAGAAATTTTTTCCTGCTGAATTTCAATGATATTTTTAGTGAAGATATTGAATAGTTTTTCCGGTCTTTTTCGAAAATAGTTTAGCGTTGTAAATCTATCATATTTTAGTAGTATGCAATCTTCTTCGCATATAATTTTTGCAATACGATTGTGTTTGCTGTATAAAAAAGTTTCCCCGAGAAAATTTTTCTTGTCCAGAGTATCAATCTTAATATTTTCTTTCCAGACCGACACTTTACCCGTAGCTATCAAATAAGCAGAATTTACAACCTCATCATCCTGAATTATCACATCACCTTTATTATATAAAAGCTCCTCTCCCATTTTTAGAAATGCGTGTATATCATCGTAATGGAAATTTTTTAGCAGATGTGGAGAATCTTTCAAAAGATCCTGCAGGTGCTTTTCCATAATATCCGAGCCAGTTTTAATTTCATCACCCATAGCGTAAAGTACTAATCATCCACAGTGATTGCTATAATTTCCTCTACAGTTGTTGCACCATTTTTAATACGTTCCCTGCCCGATGCCCTCAGTGTCAACATTCCATTTTTGATAGCCGTTTCCTTAATAAGTTCTTCATCAATCTCTCCGCCAGATTCCAGAATAATGCGTTTTATCTCTTTTGAAAAATAAAGTGCTTCCATGATAGCTACTCTTCCCTTAAAGCCGGTATCGAAACATTTTTCACATCCTACAGCTTTATAAAAAGTAGTTGTGGCTATCTCCTCGTCACTAAATCCTATTCCGCGCAGCGTTTCCGCATGTGGTTGATAGGTTTCCTTACAGCTGCACAAACGCCTTACAAGCCGCTGGGCCATCACAAGATTTACAGCATTAGCTATAAGAAAAGGTTCAATTCCCATTTTATAGAGCCTGGATACGGCGCTGGGCGCATCATTAGTATGAAGGGTTGAAAAAGTTAAGTGACCCGTATTCGCCATCTTAATAGCAACTTCAGCGGTTTGCAAATCACGCATTTCACCAACAAGTACTATATCAGGATCGTGGCGTAATATTCCTCTGATGGCCTGCTCAAACGTCATATTCTTGCCAATCTTAAGCTGCCTGGCTCCCTTTATTAGATATTCTACCGGTTCCTCAATTGTCAGCACATTTTTTGTGGGATCAATTACATAATAAAGCGCCGCTACAAGAGTGGTAGATTTACCGCTACCGGTAGGACCGGTGATAATAACGATTCCCGATGGTTTTTCGATTGCCTTTACAAAATCTGCCTTTGCTCTTTCCTGCAGACCCAGCACATTCAGATCTGTAATCACTTCCCTGTCATCCAGAATCCGGATTACCACCGATTCGAATTTACGTTCAAATTGTGCTCCCACCATCGGCATGATAGAGACCCTGTATCGAATATTGTAATTATCGACTGCCCTTTGAATAAAACCATCCTGGGAACTATCCCGCTCAAAGCGGTCCACATTTCTTGTTTTATCTTTAATAACTGCAGTGATAGCTTCCGGCTTAACATTTTTTTGTTGATACCAAAGCTGCAACTTTCCATCTGTTCGGAAGCGGATATCGGTTGTTGTAGGACCGCTTGGAATAATATGCATATCACTAACTCCACGCCTGACTCCTTCAACTAACATACCTTCCACCAGTGAATTAAGCATGCTTTGATTGATCTCCGCATCAATCTCATCCTCATCCACATCCTCTTCAGTATCGCTGATCTGACCTTCTTCCATGTCGATATCTTCGAGCAGATCGAGAAATTCGTTCTTTTGCTCATATACTTTGGATAGCGTATCATCAATCAGCTCAAATCGGCAGTAGCGGATATCATATTCCTTAAAATTTAGTTTTGATATGATATTAGACAATTCAGGATTGGATGGATCCGGAGTGGCTATTGTAATGGATGTGGCATTTCTGTAAACAGGCAGGGCTTTTTGATGAACCAGCTTGTCTATAATCTCTTTTGGTATCTGTTCAATATACGTTCGTATTGATTCTATCTGATCAGGATTAAGCTTGTCAAGACCATTAAATATCTCGTCAAACGCATATATACTGGCAATCTCACGCATTACGGCGTGCCTGTCAAGATTTAAATCTTCGTGCAGAATTTGCCCGATACGCCGGTTAGAATTTTCAGGCTCCTCATTCAGGTATTTAACAGCCAGTTGAAGCTGATCTTCGCTAATAATGCCCCTGCGAAGAAGTAGTTTTCCAATGTGTTGTTTAGCGTTTACCTTACCCATACTTGATGAATATGCCAATCACTATTGTTTTAGTGAGACGTATATTAGTTAATCCATAATAAAATTCGGAGAACAGTCTGCTTTTATTCATAACACGAAGTAAACTGAAATAATTAGAATCAGTAACAATATCTGGATAGGCAATCATCAGTATAAACCCCTGTATATGAGTAATTTAGAGTATATGAAGGTAAATTTTGCAGCGCTCTGTTTGACTGGTTATGATCTTTATCGGCGAAGCTGCGAAAAATCTAAATCAGAGTGATAAGAAAATGAATTGGAGAATAAATGATTCGATTGGAAACTTTTGATGAGTGGATATATAAAAATAGCGCGATCTGTAGCATAAAATTATTGCTATAAGCGGAGGGGGAGGGATTCGAACCCTCGGTACCTCTTTCGAGGTACACACGCTTTCCAGGCGAGCCCATTCGACCACTCTGGCACCCCTCCAAAATGTGGAAAGCACGGAATATAGGATTTTGCATTCCTACTATCAACTCCTCGATCCATTCTATTCAGTTGGTGGATACGTTAATACTATTCCCCAGGCAAATCTGCAAAATTATCTTTATTCACATCATCTACGTCATGAACAAAATACATGCTTAATGCTGCTATTAACATTGCTCCACCTCCCAGCATAAGCGAATAGATTGCTTCACCTCCAAACCAGTTACGTGTAATATAACCCAGCATACTTGCAGCGATGATTTGTGGAATTACTATAAAGAAATTAAAAATGCCCATATAGAGCCCCATTTTTTTGGCAGGTAAGGAACCGGCAAGAATTGCGTAGGGCATGGACAGGATACTTGCCCAGGCGAAACCTATTCCAATCATTGGAATGATCAGAAACATAGGAGATGTAATTAATATATCCATTCCAAAACGGGATAAATCGAGTGAGAAGTTTAGAAAATAGATACCGATCAAACTGAGTCCGCCGATAAATAAGGCTCCGGCATGAACCATTTTTCGGCTGGTTGCCCTGGCCATCGGAGCAAGTCCAAAGGCGATCAGGGCAGCAAAACCATTATAAACAGCAAACAGGATACCCACCCAGTCAGCGCCTTCATTATAGAGCACTGATGTTGTATCACTGGTTCCGTAAATATGAGAAGTTACGGCCGCTGTAGTATAGATCCACATTGCAAATAGTGCAAACCAGGAAAAAAACTGAACAACAGCCAACTGAATCATGGTGGTCGGCATGGTCAGAAAATCATGAACAACAACTACCAAACCTTGTTTTGTTTTACCGTTACGTTGAAGGATTCCGGCTATTAACGAAATAATACCCAACACCAGAATACCAACAGTAAGAATGTAGAGTTCTGCATCGTACTGCCCGTAATACACACCGGCAGATGTCAACAATCCAAAAAATGTAAAGATGTACCCGAAGGTAATTTTTTTCTGTCCCTCTCCCGGCACAATGGGTATTTCACGCTTCACTTCATCGGCGTCTTCAATAAGATCATTTTCAAACTCCTCAAATGCTTCCAGTTCTTCCGGCGAATATTCATGGGAACGGAACACCGTCCACATAACAGCAAGTAAAAATATCGCCCCGCCAATGTAAAACGACCACTTTACCGAAGGCGGAATCATGCCGGCAGGGGCGGTATTCTCAATATTGAACCAATTGGTCATAATCCATGGCAAGGCAGAAGCGACCACAGCACCCGTACCTATAAAAAAGCTTTGCATCGCAAATCCTTTTGTTCTCTGATCAGATGGCAACATATCTCCCACAAAAGCACGAAACGGTTCCATCGAGATATTGATAGATGCATCAAGAATCCAGAGCATGCCGGCGGCAACCCATAGATACGGCGAATTTGGCATTACAATTAGTGCCGCTGAAGCAAAAATAGCACCCCATAGAAAGTAAGGACGTCTTCTGCCTAATCGTGTCCAGGTGCGATCACTGAAATAACCAACTATAGGCTGAATCACCAGGCCGGTGACAGGGGCGGCAAGCCAAAGAATAGGAATCAAATCAATATTAGCTCCGAGAGTTTCGAAAATCCGGCTAACGTTTGCGTTCTGGAGAGCAAAACCAAATTGAATCCCTAAAAAGCCGAAGCTCATATTCCAGATCTGCCAAAAGCTGAGTTTTGGCCGTGGCTGTGGTTTCATACGTAACAGGATTAGTTAATTTCAATCAAATTTAAGATAGTTATTTCGCAAGGAGTTTATAAGAGTGTGCATCGAGGCGGTGAGTGCCTTTTATATCCACATCATTGCCAGAGAATACATCCTGCCATATTCCCTGTTCACCTGCGTCGAATGTAAATTCAACTGCCTCATCCGAAAAATTCAGTATCACAAACACCCGATCGTCATCAGCGACTCTTTTGTAAGAAAAGATTACATCATCTCTGTCGGTGGACGTTTTCAGGAACCCACCTCCTTTTACGCCATTCCACAACGCAGTGTTTTTTGTGTTAAGATTTAGAAGTGTACGGTAAAAGTCTTCATATTTATAATCATTCCACTCTATTTCATCTTTTTCAAAAAATTCAAGCTGTTTATCGAGCCCCGATTCCTGCCCGTTATAAATTAGAGGCATACCCCACACTGTTGCAGTAAGTACAGCAAAGTTTTCAAAATTATTTCCATAGAGATCGGTATCACTTCCAGCCCAGGAATTTTCATCATGGTTTGTTGTAAAAAACATTCTGAAATCACTACGGTTAAAGCGGTCGAAATTTCGCGTTAAGGCTTCATCTAAATCCTGTAAATCGGCTTCACCAGCTCCAATATCCCGGATTGTCTGAGCATAGTCCCATGCATAAGTCATATCAAAGGCTTCATGTAATTCCGGCTCTTCGGCTTCAGCAAGCATAAAAACCGGTTTTATATCGTCGAGACGATCACGTGCATTGAGCCAAAAATCAGTGGGAACCATGTAAGCCACATCAGCCCTGTATCCATCTACATCGTATTCCCTCACCCAATATTCCATCGCCTGTATCATCTGCTCCTGCATTTCTGGATTTTCAACATCCAGCTGAATTACATCTTCCCAGTCCTCAACCGGCGGGTAAAAATTGCCGTCTTCATCCGTTTCATAGAATTCGGGATTTGTTTCTGTCCACACAGCGTCCCACGCGGTGTGGTTGGCCACCCAGTCAAGCAATACTTTCATGTCATGAGAATGTGCTTTATGCACCAGGTTTCGAAAATCTTCTTTCGTGCCGTACTCAGGATTGACTTCCGTATAATCTACGATTGAATAGTAACTTCCCAGTGTACCTTTCCTGTTTTTTTCCCCGATCGGGTGGATGGGCATCAACCAGAGAATCTTAACGCCCATTTCCTGTAACCGGGGTATATCTTCCGCAAAAGCGTTGAATGTACCCTCGGGCGTATTTTGGCGAATGTTTACCTCGTAAATATTCGCATTGTACGACCATTCAGGTGGTT
>CAYOLE010000014.1:0-30020 GCA_964404705.1 uncultured Rhodohalobacter sp.
CATAGCGAATCGAAACGAAAATCATTCATCGGAATGATTCAGGCATCGGTTCAGTGGATTTTGATCAAACTGGTACGAGTATACCAACTTGTCATTTCCCCATGGCTTGGATCCAATTGCCGGCACACTCCAACCTGCTCAAATTACATGATTCAGGCCATACAAGAATGGGGCGCACTTCGTGGTGTGGGCCTGGGACTTAAACGTCTTGTAAAATGCCATCCATTCGGAACTTCAGGATATGATCCTGTTCCAAAACGAAATTCAACAACTGAAAAAGATCAAATATGAACCAGCAATCTTTTAAGAATCAAAATGAAAGGGATAAGAAAGAAATTGAACTGGGAACCGAGCTTATCCCAAGGTTTAATAGTGATGGCTTAATTCCCTGCATAACCGTTGATTACGCTACAAAAGATGTTTTGATGTTTGCCTGGATGAACAGGGAGGCATTGCAGCAAACACTGAAAACAGGAAAGGCGACATACTACAGCCGAAGCCGGCAGAAGCTCTGGATAAAAGGTGAAAGCTCCGGACTTGAACAAATCGTGAAGCAAGTATTGGTTGATTGTGATCAGGATGTGATTCAATTGCGGGTAAAGGTTACGAGTGAAGGAACATGCCATAATGGGTACAGAAGCTGCTTTTACAGGGCGGTGAAAAAAAATTCCCATAAAGAGCTTGAGTATGTTATTAAAGACCGTTCATTTGATCCTCATAAAGTCTATAAATAAGGCGGCCAAAGAGTTAATGCGATTATCTATAAACGTGATAGAATCAGATAAGCGAAAATATAGGCTGGACGAGTAGTTTCTGAACAAGGATTGCAAAAAATGTGCATCTTTATAAAGATGAGCTTATAACTATAATAAAAAGTGCAATCTCTATGAAAACACATTTTATACTATTATTTATGGCAATCTCCATCACCTTTGCCGCGTGTGAAAACACAAAATCAGATACATCTGTTGATGCGCCGGGAGTTACTGATCAGGATATTTTTAACAGCCAGCTTGCAGAAGAGCTTGGAGCTGATAATTATGGGATGAAACGGTATGTTTTAGCTGTATTAAAAGCAGGCCCTCACAGGACACAGAATCCTGAAGAAGCAGCAGAATTACAGCGCGGACATATGGAGAATATAAACAGACTGGCAGATGAAGGTTATCTTGTGCTTGCCGGTCCGTTTTTGGATGATGGAGAGATGCGTGGAATCTTTCTATTCGATGTTGCTACTGTTGAAGAAGCCAGGGAACTGGCTGAAACAGATCCGGCTGTACAGGCTGGAAGACTTTTGCTGGAATATCATCCATGGTATGGATCAGCAGCAATTTTGAAAGTAAATGAAATTCATCGGCAGATCAGCAAAGAATCTCCCTGATCGTGGAACTGCATTCTGATTGGTTAGAAATTGAACGCTTTAACTGCTACTTTGAAATATAACAGTTTTAACTTTTGATTAATCTTACTCAAAAATGTCAGATATAAAATCAATCTATCCGAAAGCAGAGAAAGTAAATGGCTATACATCGCGCAGCATAGAAATGTTGAAGAGAGACCATGATTTTGACCCCAAAAAAACGATTCTGGCTACATCTGTATGCAGTGATGAAATAAATCGTTCTGCTACAAATTTTCGTGATCATGAATCTCTGAATATGCCATTTCAGCTGGGTGGCCTGGCAGGGTTTCCTTTTACAGGATTGACCGGTTTGGGAGCATTTGCGGCCCATGTGCCTGATGATGGGTGCGCTATTATTCTGTATGGACCTCATATTGGTATTTCGGGAAATAATACCCTGGGCAAAGTTGTACGCACCGGTCAGCTGCTTGACACCACGTGTTGCGGAGCTTTGGTTGCAGCAGTGAATGCATTTCAATCGGGTGAGATAAATGAACCTGATCCGGAATATGATTATCAGCAAAGGAAATTAACGGAACAGCTGAAGTCTGAAAAAGATAGTATTATGAACAATGATTATCCCCTGAAATCTGCTACGGATGTAATGTTTGATAGAATCAGTGAGCGAATTAAGTTACTCCTTGAAAAAAGTAAGGATCGTTTTAGAGGTAATAAAGTAGCACTAATGGGCGGAATTATCATTAATACGGATTATGGTGTACCTGACTGGTTTGAAGAACGTGAGTTTGAAGTACATGAATTTTAAATAATAAAGTGGTTTTGTTTATACTAAAAAAATTATGACCGATAAGAAAAAAAGACCCTCAGCTGGAAAAACCGCGCATCGAAATGATGACAGTAAAGCAAAGAAAAAGCGTCCCGGTCGTGGGAAATCAGAAAGTTCTTCTGGAAAAAGGAAAAGATCAAAACGAGCGCAGGGAACCCTGAAAAATCCCAAAACTGCCTCACAGCAGCCTCACTCGGAAGAGTTAATGAGAATCAATAAATTCATAGCTCATGCAGGGCTTTGTTCGCGCCGCGATGCTGATGAACTAATCAGTGAAGGAAAAGTAAAAGTAAATGGTACGGTGGTTACGGAACTTGGTACGAAAGTGAAAAAATCAGATAAAATTATTGTTAATGGTCAGACCCTGACTCTTGAACCATTCGTGTATATACTACTAAATAAAAATTCGGGAACCATCACAACTACGGATGACGAGCGCGATCGTGAGACAGTGATGGATACAATTGAAGATGCAACGGGAAACCGCGTGTATCCCGTGGGTCGCCTGGACAGGAAAACAATGGGGCTTCTTTTATTAACCAATGATGGCGATCTGGCTCACAGGCTGATGCATCCCAGTTACAAAGTAAAGAAAACATACCTTGTGCAGCCAAACCGCATATTGACCGAAGAAGAAATGATGAGACTACGTGAGGGAGTAGAACTTGAAGATGGCTTTGCCAAACCGGAATCTGTGAGTCGTGATGCTTTTCGGGCTGACTCAATCTTAATTAGTGTGTATGAAGGAAGGAATCACCTGATTCGGCGAATGGTAGACTATATAGGGGCAGACGTTAAAAAGTTAAAACGCATTCAATATGCCGGCCTCCAGGAAAAAGATCTGAAAGTTGGCCGTTGGCGGTATTTAAGAAAAGACGAAATAAATAACCTTCGAAAACTTGTAAAACTGGATACACTTGATTTTAATCAACCTGAAACATGAACTATAGCAGTGTTAAAAGAGAAAGCGGCTCGGTTCCTTCAAAAGAAAATCTGCCGATTTACTATGATCTTTATATCCCCGTCACTACACAAACAAAGGCATTTCCTATCATACTGTTTCTGCATGGATTTAAGGGATTTAAAAATTGGGGAGCTTTTCCTGATGCTTGCGAACATCTTGCCCGAAAGGGATTTTGCGTAGTTTCCTTTAATTTATCTAAAAATGGCGTCGGTAAAAGCATGCTTGAATTTGATGAGCCTGAATTATTTCGAAAACAAACGCTTAGCTCCGATCTTGCCGATGTTGGGAGTGTAATTGAACATCTTAAAACGGGTAATTTAAAAAGTGATCAGGTTACCATGAATACCGACATCATAGGCATTGTGGGTCATTCAAGGGGAGGCCATACTGCCGTGACGGCGGCAGCTGAATATTCCGGAATTCACTGTTTGGTAACCTGGTCAGCCGTATCAGATTATAACAAACGCTGGAGTGAGAAAATGATCACCGACTGGAATACTAAAGGATTTACTGAAATAGTAAACAGCAGGACCGGTCAGTCATTGCCACTTGATAAAATTGTTTACGATGATGCCATTGAAAATGCAGATCGCCTTATGGCAATTAAACGGGTAAAGGAACTTCATATACCTGTACTATTTGCAGCCGGAAAGGAGGATGAATCGGTTCCTCATTCTGAATCAAAGAAATTATTCAGGGCTTGTCCATCAGATGAAAAAGAACTTTTGCTAATTGAAGGTGCAGGACATACGTTTGGCATATCTCATCCGTTTGAAGACGAAGAGCTTCCTGCTCCGTTCGATGAGCTTCTTGAATCAACTGAAACCTGGTTCCTTGAGTATTTACGATAATTCAAAATTTCATCTATTAAATTTAGACAGGCAGATGAATTACAATTTTGAAGTAATTCATTAACTCTACATTTGGTTTAAAAACCGGATGTACTAAGAGTTTATAATTATCAACCTTGTGCTTACGATAGTATGTAATGATTCGTTTTAATCTTCTATTTCTTTCTCTTTTTCTGCTGCTTTGCACGGTTCAACAGTTGAACGCTCAAACGCCGGTTCTCATCCATGACGAAAAATTTCAGCAGGATGCGGTAACGGCAATCGATTCTCTGTATAACAGAAATGCCGATGCATCAAGAAAGATCATGCAGAGATGGCAAAATCGTTATCCGGAGCATCCTATCTGGTCTATGTGGGACGCTATGGAAATCTGGTGGCAGGTTCTCGAAGATTTATATGATCATTCTCTTGATGACAAGCTCATGGAAGTGATGCAAAAAAGTGATTATGAAGCAGGAAGGTTGTTGAATCGTGAATCCAATCATCCAGACGCTCTGGTGATCCGTGCTTTAGCTAACGGTTATATTGCCCGGCATTATGCAAATCGCGATAACTGGATTACAAGTGTGCGCACAGCCCGAAGAGCGTATGTTTCTTATCAGCAGCTGATGGATGTGGAACCTGATTTTATTGATAATGAGTTTGTTCGGGGTATGGTATCGTATTACGCTGCCTACATTCCGGATGAATATCCAGTAGTTAGGGCTGTTTCCTGGTTTTTGCCTGATGGAAACAGGGAAAAAGGGCTGGAAAAAATTGATTTAGCAGCTGATACAGGGATATTCTCCAGGCCGGAGGCAACTTATTTTATGGGTAATATCCTGCTCAATTACGAGAAGAATTATGGGGCCGCAATGGCCTATTTTAATAGTCTGATTGAGAATTATCCTGATAACGGATATTACCGACGGCTGATGGTGCGAACGCTTGCCAATCAAAACCGGAATCAGGAAGTTCTCGAACAGGTAAACCTGGCAAGAATGCACTGGGAAGTAAGTGAAAATTCTGATGAAGATGTTATGCTTGAAGAGCTGAGGTTTTGGGAGGGGAGAGCTCTTTATAGATTAAACAGGTATGATGAGGCACTTATGGCTTTTCAATCAGCTATAAAGCATGGTTATAATCTCCCAAATCGAACTGAACGATTATATTACAGCGTAGCAAATTACTACGCGGGTCTCACATCAGAAGCGCTACAGGAACAGGAGAGAGCGAAAGAATATTATAATATTACTGTTAGGCAAAAGATTGACGGTAACTTTAAATCAAAAGCAAGAGAAAGACTACGGGAGTTATAATTCATTAGCTTTCTATTTCGAATTTGAAACGTTTCTCAGTTTCACTGTCACGGTTACCATTCGGATAGGTACGTTCAATAAAAGTTACCACACCTTTATTGTCGATCATTAATAAAGTTGAACACCGGGTTCCATAATTTTCAGTTTCTATAAAAATTGACGAGACTGCTTTTTCCATTGTAGGTGTAAGACCGGTTTCCGGAAGCAAATGTTCAGGATATGTTTTCCTGTTCTTTAGTAAATTAAAAACGGCATCTTCGTCAATTTTTTCAGCGGAAATGATAGATTTGAATTTTTTCTTCGCAGTTTTCACTTTTGGCCAGGGTGTATTCAGAAATGCATTACTGATACCATAACAGCCTGGATCTATTCGCTCAATATGACTCGTAATATTCGAAAGGTAGAATAGATTATTTATATCGCCCGCAATTAAATTGAATCCGTTATACAATTCGCCGTGATCAATGAAAGATTCAAGGGCACTTTGCAATTCGGATTCATTTTTTAAAAATTCAGGTATAATTACACCACGAGACTTCTCACCGTATCTCGGATTTGTGAGATCGCGGTAATTCGTGATTGCACCCAACACACCCATACGTGATACTCCCAGCCAGGTACCGCCTGCCTTTAGATCTTTACCTGCTAAAAGAGGAGGATCTGTATTCCAGAAATACGCGCTTTTTGCAGGTCGATCATAAAATTCATCCCTGTTAGCAGCAAGCACTAATGGGTAATTTTCATGGGTCTTATAACTGAATACAATCAAGCACATACGGTAAAATTTTCTGTGATTACTAATGCAATAAGAGTAACTTGCGATTTACTGGCAAAATGCAGATAAGATTTATTTTGCAACTTTTGTTGTCCAACTTCGAATTAGATTAGATGCAGGCGCGATTTATCTATTTTTGTACCCGTTAAGTAAAATAATAATCACACAAAATATACGAAATTTTCAATCATTCATGTTGGGAACAGATACGGCAAAAAGAGATATTACTCTTGTAGTCATCGGGCTGCTGGCTGCCGGCTTTTTTTATTGGTTTTACTCCACAATACATCCTCTTCGCTTTGCTGATAGTTCACTGGGAAAAGATTTGGCGGCTCAGCAGGTAACAGAACATTTAAACCGTCTTGGTTATATATCATCGCCGGAAAATTTTCTATCATTTAAGGTAGATAGTGATATACTCAACTATGTGCAATCAAATAACGAAAGCAATCACCTGAAGACGGCTGATTCGCTCGGTCAGCCATTGCCTGCATTTTATTGGTATGTAGATCAAAAAATTATTATTGATGAGCGTTCTGCAACATTAATGGCATCAGATTCGGGTGAGGATAGAATCGAAATATATTTATCCGAATCAGGTGATCTGCTTTCATTGTCTAATCCATCGGCTGTATTTCCTTCCCGGGTTATAGAAGATAAATTTTTTGAAGAGACATACCCATCCATCGTTCCTGCCCTGCAGCAACTTCGAACAGATAACCAGATTTTCGATAAATTTCAATTCCACCTCAATGATTTCAATAATGATAACAGGCTGTTCGGGGAATCAGGGGTATATCATCTTACAGAAGAGGATGCCAGACTTTTAGCAGAATATCATCTCGATAAAACGGGCTGGCCAGCTAACTATTTTACAACCGGTACGATTGAATCGGTGGTTTACCACGGGGTAGATGCGGCTCGTGTTCAATTAACAGGTGGCGATTCTGCTCCGATAGAGCTTCATATGGAAATGCTTCCAACCGGGGCGTTACTTAATCTTGAATACCAGTTTTCAGATACTGCAATAGCTGATGAAACCTGGTCTGATATACGTTTTGGAGCTATAAGTATTTTAGCTCTGCTTTTCGCTATCTGGGTACTTGTATTGTTGTTTATTCGCATAAGATTACGCCTTATCGACACAAAACTCTCGGTTTTGATTGCAGTTCTCGCCGGTTTTCTTTTCCCGGTTCTTTTTCTATTTGAATGGATATACGAACTATTGTATACGTTTGATGATTTTGTAATCCGGGATAGTTTCGGGCGTTTATTCGGACTTGGTTTTTTAGCGGCTGTAGGATCACTATTCTATTTCACTACAACAGCGGTGGGAGATTCAATAACTCGCGACAACTGGAGTGAAAAACTAAGAACATTTGATCTTCTGAGAATTGGAAAAATGATTAACCGACCCGTGGGGTTGGTATTTATGCGCGCAGTTGTTTATTCATATTTATTGGTTGCTTTGTTAGGATTACTGTTCTACCTGATTCCAGACAGTTATATGAATATATCAGAGTCGTTTAGATCAGACCGTACTATTTTCCCATCCCTTAGCGTCTTGATTTTAAGTGGCTTAATTTTTCTTATAACTGTGCAGAGCATTCTTCTCATTACGATAGGGAAACTTCGATCTTACACTAAACAGGGGTTTTGGATTGTAATATTGACAGCTTTAATATTTGCGTTAATTGGAATTTTACCCATAAAGATTGAACCCTGGTCAACGGATGTAATTATTGCGGGACTTCTTGGACTGGTAATTGGATGGATTTATCTGAAGGAAGATTTTCTAACGATTTTCATTTGCTTGTTTTTAGTTGGAATTCATCTGATGAGTGCATCAGGCTGGGTAATGGAAAATTCACCCGACAGATCTATTTTTTATGTCTCAATCATATTTACGCTCTCCTTAATAGTTTTTGGTTTTGTTGGCGTTTATAAAGGAGAGCCAATCGATCAGTTACCGGAGTATGTACCTGATTATATTAATGATTTAAAAAAGGATGAAAGAATAAAACAAGAGCTGCAAATTGCGCGAATAGTGCAAAAATCGTTTTTGCCAGGAAAAATGCCTGTTGGGAATGGAATTGAATTTGCGGCAATTTGTAAACCTGCTTATGAAACGGGTGGCGATTATTACGATTTTATTAAAATAAATGATGATGAACTTGCTGTAACGATTGGTGATGTAAGCGGAAAAGGAATTGAAGCCGCATTTTACATGACCTTTACTAAAGGGGTCCTTCACGCCTTATGCATCGAAACCGATTCAACTGTTGAAGTTCTATCAAAAATCAATAGTTTGTTTCGTAAAAACGCGCGAAAAGGGGCGTTTATCTCACTTGTTTTTGGAATTATTAACTATAAAAATAATACGTTCAGATTTTCCAGAGGCGGCCACAATCCGATTCTTCATTTTTCAGCTGAGAAGAGAGCCGTTAGGGAATATACTCCTCCGGGAATTGGATTGGGAATGGCCGGTGATGAACTATTTCGACAACATATAAGCGAATCTGTAATCGAACTTAAGCCGGGTGATTTGATCGTTCTGTTTACGGATGGAGTAGTTGAAGCAACCAATGGCAGAGGAGAGTTTTATGGTGATGCACGTTTGCACAGTATTATTAAACGGAATTCAAAAATAAGTGCAGATAAAATATTAAAAAAAATCACGAAAGATCTCTACGAGTTTGGAGAAGGATCAGATCTGCATGATGATATGACCGCTATAGTTATAAAGAAGAGGTAATATTTTTTAATAAGTTCGTTATCTTATTCTTATGAAAATTCTGATCAATCTTTCTGCAATCTTACTATTAGCCCTACTTTTCGCCAGGGGTGGCCACACGCAAAAACTTCAGCCAACTGATCTCCACAGAGCATTAGAATATGCCACACAAAATGATAAAAAAGTACTCATTGATGTATATGCTGAGTGGTGTCCATATTGCGAAAAAATGCATAACGAAGTTTACACAGAAGCCGGGGTAATTGAAGCAGTAAATAAATACTATTATCTGGTGAAGATTAACATCGAATCGGAAAATATAGTTAATTACAAAGGCAGAGAGATGACTGAGCGTGATTTTTCTATAATGCTAAACAGTTCAAGTCTTCCGACAACATTTTTTATGACCAGCCAGGGAGAACTTCTTGGAATGCAACCCGGACTGTTACCGGCAGATGTATTTGAAGATCTTTTGCATTTTGTCGGCAGTAATGAGTTTGAATCATCAACATTTGAGGAGTTCAGGAACAGTGAATAGATGTAGTGCTAAGTTAAGTATGTAATGTCGGTTGAAACCTGTCTGGTTACTCAAAAGATAATGAACTAACATCAATTTAAGCAGTAATGCCTGACATGTTTAGGTTGCCATCACAATAGAGTTATTCAAAAATAAATGTATGAGTAGAAGTCAGTCAGTAGAAGATTACCTGAAAGCGATTTATAAATTGGAACTGTCGATGGATGGTAAAGGAGTGCCCACTTCTGAACTTGCCAAAGAGATGGATGTGGCCAATGCATCGGTTACAAATATGGTAAAACGACTTTCAGATTTGGGAATGGTGTCTTATCAATCGTATTACGGATCACGTCTTACTGAATCGGGGCGTAAAATTGCCCTTGAAATGATTCGTCATCACCGACTTCTGGAACTTTACCTGGCTGAAATGCTTGGATATTCCTGGGATCAGGTACACGAGGAAGCTGAAAAGCTTGAACATCACATTTCTGAACAATTTGAAGATAAAATTTCTGAACTTCTAAATAACCCACAATTTGATCCGCATGGTGATCCTATTCCGTCTAAAGAAGGAAAGATTCCTAAAATTGGTCTTAAGCCACTTTCCGAAGCTTCTGTTCAGGACAAAATCGAAGTAAAAAGAGTGAAAAATCAAGATCCTGAACTTCTTCGATATCTCCACTCGTACGGATTAACTCCGGGCTCAAAGATTCATATTTTAAATAAAGAACCATTCGAGGGGCCAATCGAACTCAATGTAAATGGAAAACCGGTTACACTCGGTCATCATATCGCATCAGACATTTTGGTTTTTACTCCTGTTAAAAATGGTGAGTAATTTCAGGCCGGGTGGTCAAGTGGATTGGGATAGGTAAATGAGAAATCAAGATCTTTCTTCAGTTTTTCATTTGATATAACTCTGTCCACTGATTCACTTTCATTGTCAAACTTTGGTGCAGGTAGTCCATAATGTTTTGCAGCCGATTCATAAAGCATTTTGCGGGGAGGATGTCCATCTGAGACGGCATTGAATATTCCATTTTCTACCTCGCTTTTTAGGATATATTTGATAATTCGAATGCAATCATCCTGATGAATCAGGTTAACCGGTTCAAGAGGAGATGAAATGTTCGACTTACCTGCCAAATATTTTACAGGATGCCTTTCATATCCGTACAAACCACCAAATCTGAGGATAATGGTTTTAAAATGTTCTGATTCTTGTAATATCGATTCAGCGGCTAACACAGCTTCACCGGAAGGTCGGCTGGTGTTGCCTGTTCCAGAATTATCTTCAGTAAAATAGCCTGATTTGCGAGGATATACTGATGTAGAACTTGCAAACACTACTTTTTCAATCGTTGATTCAGAAGATTCAAGTATATCAACGATTGATTTTATTTTCTTAGGATAATTTTTAGCTACTTTATTCGATCTACGATTTGGTGGAATATTCAAAACTAAAAGTTTCGACTTCCAAAAGGATGATCTGCAACAATCCGGAAGGTCTTCAGGAATGGAGATACAATAGGACTCAATTCCATTTTCCTTCAGGAGTGACAGTTTATTGTTAGAAGTGGTGGAACCCTTAACGAGGTTATCGTCACGAATTAATTGCTGAGCAAGTGGAAATCCAAGCCACCCGCACCCCATGATTGATATATCCATCTGTACATATTTATGTTGCGATGGAAGGTAACTACTATGCGGAGTAATTAAAAAATCAAAACAAAAAAAGCGCCGATTTAATCAGCGCTTTTTCAAGATATAACTACTGACGTGTCAATGAAGAAATGGCGGGTTTAAGTCTTCGGATGAGTCAATTCAAAGTCATCACTATTTTATTAAAATCTCACTTTTTCAAAAAAAACTCACCCGATATTACCTGCAACCAAACTTTTACAGTTGACATAACACTACACTATATAATTAAAGAGACAAAAACTTATATATTAACTTTCAAGCCGCCCATGAATGTTCTTGGAAGGCCAGGTCGAATACCATGAGGCCTATCAGATACAATATAGATTTCATCCAGCAAATTCCTGATGTTAACAAACACATTGATAGTGCTGGTAGCCTGATATGAACCAGAGGCATCGAGTAAAAAGTAAGAATCCGTGCTCTCTTCTGTTAATATTGAACCCTGACCGGCTATCGTTCTCATGCGGCTTGTAGAAGTACCGCTGAGATTCAGACTATAGGATTTGTAATCAACACCGGCAGTGGCGTTTATCTGGTGCTTTGGTACAAATGGTAATTCATCACCACTCGATACAGATCCCCAGGGGCCGAAATTACTTTCAAAACTGTTCTGGAAGGTTGCATTCGTAAATGTATAATTCATGCTCAATGGGATTGAGAATGCAGACTCATTGTTACGGATTAAATTTGTGCCCGCCGCGAGCTCAAGTCCAAAAACTTCTACTTCACCTGCATTAAATTGTGCCGTAGTTCCCGTTCCTCCGCCGGCAGCCAGGTCAGATCCAAGCAGATTACTATAGTTGTTGAAAAAACCGATGGCTTCAAAATTAATACTGTTGTTTGCTAAGCGAAAACCAAGTTCATAATTTATACTTTCCTCGGATTGCGTTTCCGCAGATGATCCCGGGCTTGGAGGCGAGAAGCCTTTGTGAACTCCGGAAATTAATGTAAAATTATCATCCAAATCGTAGGTAATTCCAATTCCAGGTACAAATACATTTATTGTATAATCGTTTGTGCTAAGGTTTGATCCTGTTCTTTCCAGATCGGATGAACCAAAGTTTTGATTTTCAAACCAAATATTTTCAAATCGAACACCGGGTGTGAAAGTGAAGTTTTGATAGCTGATTTTGTCCTGAAGAAAAAGTGATAATGCAGTGGCAGATCCAATTCTGTTGGCCTGGGTACCCGGGGTTCCCTGCGATGTCAAGATCATGTTTCCATCTTCCATGCGGTAACCATCTTCAAACTGGAATCTGTCTTCTTCATCCTGATGCAGCCTGATGCCCAATTGAATTTCATTATTAACCGAACCCAGATCATTATTAAAAGTGATTATCGATTCTATACCCTGTGAAAAATATTCACGATTGTTAGAACGAACCATTATAGCATCATCTGCACTTGCTTCACCTTTAAGCACTGCCAAAGCATCCGGATTGTTTGTTGGATCTCGCAGTACTCCGGCAGGACCGGTTCCATTAACAGATTGAAGCTTATACCAGTCTCGTGAAAAATCATTTCTGTAAATTGTTGATGTTACATCGAGTTGGGAAGATAACTGAATGAAATGGCGCAGCATCACCTGAAAGTGTTCAGCATTCATCTGGTCCATTTGCGAAGCAGCATATCTTCTGAAGGGATTTATCGAAAAATCGTCCCGGGTGAGTCCAAGGTATGTCTCATCAGAAACCTCATCATAGTACCCTAATTTTAGATCCGCCCGCTGGTAAAATTTTGCATCCGGATTTGACCGTACCATGAATTTTGCCATAAAATTCTTAATATCGAAACCGGTAGTGCCTCCGTTGTCAAGTTGCTTGAAGCCATCTGTACCGATTTGCATAGCTTCAATGAGATATCCAAAGTTTTGATAGGAGTCGCCAACATTCGCATAAAAATTATTAGCACTATTATCTCCGATACTCATCTCGGCACTCCCTTTAAAGTCTGATGGTATTGGTGTTGAAATAAGATTAATCGCCCCTCCGGTGGTATTTGGACCATATTTAATTTGGGCCGAACCTTTTCTGACTTCAACTGTGTTCATTCGGTTTACCATGGGAAAGTAGTAGGCAGCCGGTGCTGAATAGGGGGCAGGAGCAATTAAGACACCATCTTCCATTATATTCAATTTAGAGCTGCGCTCCACGCCTGCACCGCGAAGTCCGATATTAGGTCGTAATCCATAACCATCTTCTTCCTGTATATTAACACCACTAACACTGCGAAGTACGCGATTAATATCTGTATAATTGTGTTTTTGTAATTGCTCCGCACTTATATATGTGGCTGCTCCGGGGATCTTATTCATCCATATCGGAGATCCGACAATCGTTACACGGTCCATAATTACTTCATCCAGTGCGTTCACCGTATCTCGCTCTGTGGATGATCGATCTTGTGCGGAGAGTACGGATGTTGTTAAGAAAAGCAAAAAGAAAAGTGAGGCCCTCTGCAGAGGTTGATAAGGATTCATCGTATCTTTGTAATTTAGCGTTAGGTTGGTTGAGTTATTATTTAGAATGAGTCTAATTTAAGGTCTCTTTTGTACAGGGTCAATTTTATTTAGAATAAATCTAAATAAAATAATGGTTGATCAATAACACTTGCAGAATAGTCGTTAGTATATGAGCAATAGTAAGATAGCGGTAATAGGTGCGGGAATAACAGGTTTAACAGCATGCTTCAATCTTAATAAAAAAGGTATTCAGGCAGACTTATTTGATAAAAAGGGAGAACCGGGTGGAGTGATCAAAACTGAACAGTATAATGATTGGAAATATGAGTATGGCCCCAATACATTATTGCTAAAAGATCAGGAGATTGAAGATTTTCTTTTTGATCTCGACCTGAAAGATGAAATAACAGTGGCAAATGCCGATGCATCGAAACGATACATTGTAAAGAATGGAAAATTACTCACACTACCGACTTCTTTTTCCGAATTTATTAAAACTTCTCTTTTTTCATCAAATGCAAAATTACAAATGTTTAGAGAGCCATTTCTACGAAAAACTGACGAAGATGTAACATTTGCTGAATTTATTGAGCACCGTTTTGGCAAAGAGATTCTTGATTATGCTGTAAACCCATTTGTTGCAGGAATTTATGCTGGCCGGCCCGAAAATCTGTCACTCAAACACAGTTTTTCCGTGCTCCATGAGTTAGAGCAAGAATCAGGCTCCATTATGCTTGGGGCCATTCGGAAAATGTTTCAAAGCAGAAAAAAAAAGAAAATAGAACGAAGACTCATTTCTTTTACAAACGGTTTTCAACAACTGCCAGGAACTATTTATTCTAAACTTGACAATACGTACCTGAATCATGATGTGAAGCAGGTAAAAAAATCAGACGATGGATGGTATTTGAAAACACAGATGGGCAACTTCGGCCCTTATCACGATGTCATCCTTACGATTCCTCTTCATAAATGGAACCGGCAGCTTCTTCCTGTCAATGAACAGGATCTTGATATTCTCAAAAGGGTAAATTATCCAGCTTTATCGATAATGATTTTAGGTTACAAAAAAGAGCAAATTTCCCACTCTCTGGATGGGTTTGGTTTCCTGGTGCCTGAAAAAGAACAACGTTCAATTTTAGGTGCGCTTTTTACTTCTACATTATTCAGAGGCCGCGCACCCAGGAACCATCATCTGTTAACAGTGTTTATAGGTGGCGACAGACAGCCTGAACTGGCTCAGCTCGATAGTGAAGAATTGCTAAAAACAGTAGAAAAAGATCTGAAAGATTTAATAGGTCTGGAAGGGAATCCGGTGTATAAAGATCATATCTATTGGCCTAAATCCATTCCGCAATATCATAAAAAATATGATGAGGTGATTGAAGTTTTAGAGGAATTGGAATTGAGATTCCCGGGACTGCATATCGCAGGTAACTTCAGGGGTGGAGTATCAGTGCCTGATTGCATTAAAAATGGTATTAAAGTAGCTGAAAGAGTGAATTCTTTAAAATGAATGATATCTGTTTGTCAGGTTAAGGTATATAGCTTTGGAAAATTACCGATGCATGAGCTTCGGCATGCGACCTTCGGACGTAGTCTTTACTATATCAATATCAATATCAATCCAATTCGGGTCGGGCAGAGAATTGTTCAAGTACCTGTTGCAATAAATTTTGCCCGATTTTTGTAACACGTTCCCCGCGGCCCATTGCCAAAAATCGTAGCAGTACCCGCAAATCGTTTAAAAGTAGTGGAGGGTCTGTAACAAGAGTTTCATTTTCAATAACAAAATCCCAGTCAATATCCCCTCCAAAATCAACACCATGCTTTTCCATAAATTGCTTGTAGATATTGGCAATCAGTCCATATCCTATTGTTGAGGGATGCAAACCATCCAGGCTAAAAATACCTCCGCGATCAATTTTATTAGAATTTTTCGATAAGCGGATATAATCGGTTGAAATCCTGGTACGATTTTCATCATTAACTAAATACGAAGTTTTCTCATTCTGCTTCAATGCTTGTATAAATGGTTCAGGAAATGGAGGAACGTATTTTGCTCCTTTACGCCTGCGGGCAGCCGCCTGCACATAT
The DNA here is from genome assembly GCA_964404705.1 of uncultured Rhodohalobacter sp. Taxonomy (GTDB): domain Bacteria; phylum Bacteroidota; class Rhodothermia; order Balneolales; family Balneolaceae; genus SW132. The sequence continues at coordinate 15,591 of CAYOLE010000014.1, forward strand.
CTGCTGACAGGTACTACATAAAAACCAAATTCATCAGCGAGATTACGGATGATGGCATTGTATTGATCGATATGCTGGTCGAGAGTAATAGCATCATCCTTGGTCAGATGCGGATGTCGTTCGGGATCAAAATCTTCATCCCAAATCCAAAATCTTGAATAGTAATCAAAATAACCGGTACGTGGCTTGCTCTTGTCGGAATTTACGCCGCGTATTGCAGGTGGAATCGTAACATAGGGTAGAGTAGGTACAAAAACACGTTTAACACCGATTGATGAGATTTTCTGATAAAGTATTCGGGTTTCATCTTCAAAATGTTCGGGCCTGAAGACCGTGCAAGTTCTCTTATCTTGCGGTGAATTTAAGTCATGTTCTTCAGAATATACCAGCTGAAGATTCGTAACCGCTCCAACAATATTGTTGTGTCCTATGCATGAAATCAGATTTTCAACGCCGCCATCTTCGTGAAGCCTCTTTACATTATCGATCATTGTATTATTTTGTAATCGGGGGGCAAACGATGGATTCAATACCATACGCGCGGTAATATGCATGGCATGGTCAGGCAGTACATTAAACACAGTATAACGGGGAACATTATTATTAATATAATTCCTGCAGTAATGCTCATTTAACAGCCATGCATCACTGATTGAAAATCCCCAAATTCCCTGGTTGTGATAGGGTGAATTACGCTCCACATGCAAAGGTTTTTTATGCCCCTCCCAATAATTTTTAATTCGTCTCAAAGTTTGGAAAAGATAAGTTCCTGCTTGAAAATATTGCCTCCATGATATTTCATCGCCAAATTTATCCGACATTCCACGAACCAGCAATTCTATATTAATTGGAATTCCAGTTTGAGCGGTAAATAACGGTTTGTGGAACTCTACAGAAGGAGAAAAAGCCCGTGCCAAAATAGCGGGAAAACTTAAATCGGTTCTGTAGATGCCGCCATTTTTAAAACCCTGGGCCATGCTATCGCCCATTGCAACTAATCGATGTTTGTGATAAGTCCGTCTGCTAAACACGTGATGAAATCGTTATCTTGTGAAACTAAATTCTACTTTTATTTATAAACGTCTCGAATACGGATAAAATTTATGCCTGATAAACATATGGAGTTACAAAATTTTCGTGAAAATCGAAAAAAGATGAATCAGAAAATCCTTGATCTGAATCACCTTGGAATTAAGCGGTTTTTCAATTTGGATACAAATACATATAAAGAAGGTGTTCTGCCATCAAAAACAAAAGAACTGTTGGGCTTGGTTGCATCCTCAGTATTACGTTGCAATGATTGTATCGATTATCATCTTGAGCAATGTGCAAAGTCGGGATCAACTAAAGATGAGATTATAGAAGCTATGAATGTGGCCCTCGTTGTAGGAGGCAGTATTGTAATACCTCATCTCCGGCATGCTGTGGAAACGATTGAAACGCTCGAAAAAGAAGGCGCTCTTTAATGAGAATAATAAAAAGATTCATTTTCTTGTGTTTGATGGTGATAGCCCCCGCATCTGTGTTTTCGCAAATTATAAGTGAATCGGATAGAGAGGGGAGTTCCAAATCTATCTTTCCAATTGCAGGATATACGAGTGATTATGGTTTATTTGGGGGTGTGGTTTTTCAAAGAATTGATTATGGTGATTCACGAAGACCATTTTTATCAAATACTCTAATTGATGTTACAGGTTCGACAAGAGGTTTATGGATGGGACAGTTCGATCATGAACGAATTGAGATGTTTGGCAGACCCATTAGAAATCGTACACTTTTGGATCTGGAATTGAACCCAATCAGAAGTTATTTTGGTATCGGAAATAAAACTGAGTTCTCTCAAAGCTCTTTTGATGAAGGTCTTTATTTTCTAAATCAACAACATGCCCTTTTCTCATTTCAGGGCAGAAAACCGATCATTGTTTTCTCTGATGATTTTACTTTGGAAGGAGTTTTACGCCTGAAAGGTTCCTATACAACAGTCAGTGACCGCGGCGCAAATACCCGGTTTTATCTGGATCCCCCGCCTGAATCTGAAAATGGCTGGGTAAATACGGCGGGTTTTAGTCTGTTGGTTGACACCCGGGATAGTGAGTTTGATTCACGGTACGGACAGCGAACAGAAATCGGTTTTGACCTTGGTTCCTCCATTTTTGGAAGCAGCTATTCATTTTATGAGCTTTCTGCCAACTGGAAAGGATTTCTATCACTAACAGAGAACACAGTTTTTGCCCAGCGGGTTGCACTAAAATATAACAGGGGAGATACACCTTTTTGGGAATTGCCGGCATTGGGAAGCAGCAGAGGGCTCCGGGGGTTTTCGTTGGATCGTTTTATGGGTGACAGTTCAGTACTCTATATGGCCGAATTAAGACGATGGTTTTTTTCATTTTTTGAAGATGAAATAAAACTGGGAGCACACATATTTTTTGATACAGGGCGTGTGTTTTCGAGTTACGATTCTAATCGACTGTTCAATAATTGGCAAAATTCCTGGGGAGCAGGAGGGGCGTTTACATTATTTAATCCAGATCTTATTTTCAGAGGCGAAATTGGGTTTTCAGGTGAAGATTATGGTATATATGCAGGCGTTGGATATGCTTTTTGAGCCATTGAATCTGATTGAAAAAATATTAATCACTTTATGTACAGATTATTAGAATGAACCTGAACAGATTATTAGTTACAGTTTCAGCGGATAGTTGTGGAAATTTTAAGAAAATTCTTGATAATGAATCAGAGCATATACTTCATCTTCCACTTGAAAACTACCAGTTTGAATTCCAGCAGGAAGAATCTGATGAATTGATTTCAAACCTGAGTACATTTTCATTTGTGATAAATGGAAGCCTTCGGAATGCAACACATTATATAAAGTGGGTACATGAAAAAAATTTATTAAATAACGTTCAGGAGCTGGTTCACTTCTCAATGGATGAACCAGCATCTGTATTTCTTGAAAATAATGGCATTCCCTCTGTTATGCCGCGGGAAAATGCAGCACCAATCGATATTTTAGAATTTTTATTGAGGATTTCACTCGAGGGTAAAACTCTTTACCCAACGGTGGATGGAAAAGCAGAGGAATTGCCGGGCCTCCTGAAGGAACTGGAAATGGATGTGATGGAATTTTCGGTGTGTAAAGAAATTAAACTACCACCCGAAATACTCAGGGAGTACAAAAAGAAAGTAGCAAAACAGAAACCAGATGCGGTGCTGTTTCATAACAGGTCTTCTCTTACGAGAACAAGAACTGCTTTCCCAGACTTAAACCTACAGAAAATGAAAATACTATCCGGAAGCGCTGGAGTTACACAAGCTCTAATCGAGCTGGGCATTGAACCAGATTTTGAAGCAGACGCAACCTGGCTGTCTATTCAGAACTGGATTGAGGAAAATGTTTTGACGTAGAGTTGAAAAATCCAATAATGGTTTATTTCAAATCAACAAGGGTACAGCCGGGACCGCCATGTTCCCAGGGAGCAAGATTAAAGTTTTTAACTTCCTCACGATTTTCAAGGTGCTCATGTACCAGTTTTTTTAAAATTCCCTCGCCTTTCCCATGTACTATCTCCACCTTGCGCATTCCTCGTGCTACGGCGTTGTCGAGATAGTGCATCAGTTCCTTTACTGCCGCATCACCCCGATAGCCCCTGATATCGAGCTTTGGCTTTACACTTAAATCCAGATTTTCAGACCCACCGTAACTGCGTGTACTTTGTTTCCCGGTTTTTTTGGGTTGATCAGTAACTCTGATTTTATTCAGTTTTGATTTAATTTTCATTCCATTGACTAAAATGGTTGCCTGCTTGCCTGATATATCGACAACCTCACCTGTTGTGCCGCTTTCGCCAATGCTCACAGAATCCCCAACCTCAGGTTTCCTGGATTTACTGCCGGGTTCCATTTTTATGTCAAGATCTGCTTTTCCCCTGTGGATCGCTTTTTTTGTGTCAAGGATATCGCGCCGGGCTTCACGTATCGTTTCGCGATCTTCCTTGCCGGCTGCAATTATTTTCTCCACAGCTGCTTCGATTCGCTGATTTGCTGTTTGCATGATCCGGTCTGCCTCCTGATAGGCATCATCCAGCATTTTTTTCTTTTTACGATCGAACTCCTTCTGTTTTTTGCTTAGCGATTTTTCCTGCTTCTCTGCCTCAATCTTAATTTCATTCAGCTGCTCGCGTTCTGCTTTGGTCTCCTGGATGTGTTTTTCAAGGGAAAGCAGCATTTCACCCATTTTGCTGCGCTGATCGCCAAGAAGTTCGCGTGCCCTGTTCATTACATCAGCATGCAGATTCATTCGGTCGGCAATTTCAAACGCATAACTGCTGCCCGGCACACCTTTTCTAAAACGGTAGGTGGGTGAAAGCGACTTCTGGTCAAATTCCATTGCGCCGTTAATAATATTGGGATGCTCATGGGCAAACACTTTCAGAGAACCATGATGTGTTGTTCCAATAACCCGAACTCCGGTCTTGATTAATTGTTCAATGAATGACTGGAATAGAGCGCCGCCCTCATCAGGATCCGTTCCCGTACCCGCCTCATCAATCAAAACAAGTGCTCCTTTCTCCACATGTTCAAGTGTATACCTCATCCATTGAAGCCTGGATGAAAAAGTACTAAGGTCATTTTCAATGGATTGATCATCTCCCACATCAACAAATAATCCCGAGCAAACCGGCAGAGAGGAATCAGCCTGAACAGGAATGGGATAACCCATCTGATGCATATAGGTTAAAAGTCCTGCGGTTTTCATAGCAACTGATTTTCCGCCGGCGTTTGGCCCGGTGATAATCAGGCCGAGTTCGTTATGTTCAAGCCTGAGATCGAGAGGCACTACAGATTCTGTCTCTCTACTTAAACTGTTTTTCAATTCAAGATTGGGATTTCGGGCTTTTATCAGGTTCAAAGCACCATCTTCTGAAATTTGAGGTATTGCTCCATCCATCTTTAAACCGAGCTGAACCTTGCTGTGAAGAGCATCAAGAATCGCGATTAATCTGATATTTGATCGCAGGGCATCCGCATTTTGCCGAACTATGCCGGTTAACTCGCGAATTATTCGTTCAATTTCGCGCTTTTCCTCCGATTCAAACTCGCGAATATCGTTGTTGATCTGCAGAGCCTCTACAGGTTCCACATATACGGTTTGTCCGGAGGACGACACATCATGAATAAAACCATCAACCTTTCGTTTATACTCGGCCTGGATGGGTATCACCATTCTTCCATTGCGAATGGTGGGACCTTCATCTGAGCTCATTCCTTTACTGCGAGCCTTACTCATCAGACGGTTGATAGTTTTTCTTAACTGACTTTTTCTCCTGTTAATCTTAGTTCTGATTGAGCGTAATTTCGGACTGGCATCATCATTTAAAACCCCATTCTCATTTACTACCCGGCGAATTTCTTCCTCTAATGGTTTTAGTTCTGAAAGCTGATTTACATATTTTTGTATTGCCGGTGTGTTGATTTCATCATTCCGGAAGAACTGTTTTACCACTCTTGCAAGGCGGGCGTTATCAAAAATAACAGGGAATGCTTCAAGTGGAAGCATTGAGCCTTCTGCATGGCTGTCATCAAGAAGTTGCCTGATATCTTTAAGCTGGTTTAAAGGATGATTTCCCTGTTTCTGAATAATTTCGATCCATTCAGATGCGAGATTATTTAAATGCCGGACAGCCGTTACCTCTTTGGAGGGGAGTTGTGCATCAAGTTTCTCTTCACCATACGGTGTAAAAGAATACGATTTAGCCTGATTTAGAATCAGGTCGAATCCAATTTTTTTGGGGAGAGAAGACGGATATGTTTGCATTTTTGAGCTCATCTATGCAAGGTCGGGAACTTTTCGAATAAATTGAAGTGATTCTTCAGGAGTTGTCGGTAGGTATCATATTAAAAAGTGTACTTTTGAAAGTTCGCGGTTTAGTATATTGAAAGCCATTATAATGCTTAGTTTTGAAAAACAGACACGCCTCAAAACACCGAAAACAAATGGCATTTCAGTTTTTAAAACAATTCATCTTTTTATTCAAAAAAATTATCAAGAATGGATATTTTTCAGGTTGATGCGTTTTCTGATTCACTTTTTTCTGGTAATCCCGCCGCAGTTATACCACTTCGCAAATGGATCAACAGTGAGGAGATGCAACTGATTGCAGCTGAGAACAATCTTTCCGAGACTGCTTTTTTTGTGAAAGAGAAAGAGGGGAATTTTAAGATTCGCTGGTTTACTCCAGAGACAGAAGTTGAACTTTGCGGCCATGCCACTCTTGCCGCCGCTCATGTGTTATATTCTCATCTCGATTTCAAAGGAGATAAGATAATCTTTAATTCTCATAGCGGAAGGCTTACTGTAAAAAAAACGAGTGATATGTATTGGCTTGATTTTCCAGCTCAGCCTCCGAATTCTGTATCTGTGCCAAAACTTTTACCGGAAGCGATAGGTACGATTCCAATCTATACAGGTGTGAATGTAGATCTGCTTGTATTGGTTGGAAATGAATCAATAGTACAAAAAATGGATCCCGATCTAATGATACTGAAAAGACTGGATGTTCGGGGTGTAATCATAACGGCGAAAAGTGATGATAAAAAATTTGATTTTGTCACGCGATTTTTTGCCCCGGCAGTAGGTGTGCCGGAAGATCCTGTAACCGGTTCTGCACATACCGTTCTTGCACCCTTCTGGAGTAAACGACTGGGAAAGAACGATCTGGTGAGCCGTCAGCTATCAAAAAGAGGAGGGACTCTTCGATGTTCACTAAAGGATGACCGGGTAAAAATTGGCGGATCAGCCATTACGTATTTAACCGGCCGAATTTCAATTGACGAATGATCATTCTACTTCTCATTGTTGGCGTATTTACTGGTATACTGGCAGGAGTATTTGGCATTGGAGGCGGAACATTATTTACACCAATCTTATTTATCCTTTTCAGCTCGATTGGAATCGAACAACCTGTAATCTGGACAATTGGTACATCCCTTTTCTGCACGTTTACTGCTGCTTTAAGCAGTACCATTCAACAGGTAAAACAAAGGAACAGTTATATTTCTGAAGGAGTTAAAATTGGGTTATTAGGAGCATTCGGTGTTTTTATTGGCAAACAGATTACCACTTCAAGGTTTTATACAGAAGAAATATTTGTGCTTTTCTTTTCAATTCTGCTGTTGATGGTTTCATGGATGTTCTACAGGCGTGGAAAAGGAGATGTTATAACTGAACAAAACAAGAAGCCGATTCAATTAAAAGAGTCTTTCACAGCAGGCCTCGGAGGTGGTTTTGTAGCAGCGCTTGCCGGTGTGGGAGGTGGAATAGTTGTTGTACCTGCTTTGAATCTTGGTTATAAAATTGATATTGCCAAAGCAGTAAGTATTTCATCGCTTGCTGTTCTTTTGATTTCACTCTCGGGCTGGCTTCAATTTGCATTTCTTTCCCGTTCCATCAATGGGGCTACAGACTATACCATTGGATATGTGGATTTTGGAACTGGATTGCCCTTAATAATAGGCGCATTTGCCGGTGGATTTATAGGTGTGAAGTTTGCAAAAAAATTACCCGAAGAACGCAGACAAATAGCATTTTCAGTACTTGCTGTGATAATTGCATTTTTGATGGTATATAAAATGTGGTAACGATCTTTATCAAATAAAAATAATATGTAAAGATCGAATTAATTACAGGACAACTGTAAAAAAGAAATTATGAGAATCTATTCCCGGGTTTTGTCCGGCAGAGTTTGCGTTGGAAAGGTGTTGCAAACTATAACCTATTTGTAAATTTGTATTTTTAGAAATTGAAAACTCAAGTCCTGTTCCCAGGTTTAACAGATAATTAAGTGTAGCCCCATCACCTGCCGGCAGCTTTTCATTTAAGAATAGAAGGCCGGCTGAAAAAAAACCAAAAGGTTTAATTGATGAAGAGCCAAAGGGGATAAGTAAATTGGCGGGGATAAGTCCAAATCCAAGTCTTTCATCACGTGGTCCGTCAATTCCATTTAGCGGATAATTTAAATGTTGAGTGATAATTATCTCACTCCCAAATCGAGCATTCAGGTTACCGTTTTGAAATTCCGAAAACCAGATTTGTCCTTTAATAGAATAGGACTGACTATTTCTAATTTTTCCCCAAACCGCAAAACTGTTGGGGGAGTAAACAGCAGATAGGCCTATTCGCGAACTCTTATCATTACTATTATTCTGTGATTGGTTTTGTGCGTGAACAAGCTCTGCTGACAAAAATACTGCAAATAGCATAATAACAATCAGCCGAAAAGATATTTGATGATATATACAACCGCTATGATCCATCAATAGTTTTTTTCTGAACAATTGTTGCTGCAGCCCAGATAAATACCCATCCTGCGGCTGTAATATACCATTGACCAATTGTTAGTATAAGTACATTCACAAAGTACATTATATGATATACCCACAATGGTGCTTCTGAAATTTTTTTCTGAGTAATCGCCCGAAAATTTTCACTGATTAATGAGAATAACCTGGCAACTACCAACAGTGCTGTGTAGGCATAAACGACATAGGAAAGATTATTGCTGTCATAAAATACTGCAAGAGCGATAACAATAACTGCAAGTAAATCAACAACAATATGTTTAAACCACTGCATAAAAATTATGTAAGAAGGTGCCATATGGCACCTTCTTCTTCTAAAAAGGAATTACTGCAGTTCAATGACTTCTCGTGCCTGGAGGCCTTTATCACCCTCTGCTATTGTAAATTCAACTTTTTGACCCTCAGCAAGTTTTCTAAAGCCATCTGTCTGGATTTCAGAATAATGTACGAATACATCTTCACCACCTTCACGTGTTATGAAACCATATCCTTTCCCATTATGAAACCATTTAACTGTTCCTACTTCCCTTACTTCTTCCATTTTAAATCCCATCTTAGTTCCCAGTGATAGTTTAACAACAGCCTGATTCATTAGTTGAATCAAAACCATCGCGTTTAAAATAGTTTCTAAAATTCTTTTTAGCAATAAACAATGAAAAATATATAGGAGAAATTATGTAGGTAATTTCTGCAGACTTAATAAACTGCATCAGGAATAGGTTTAAAGAAATTCAACCCATGTAGATTTTAATATTTATGACAAACAAATTAATATTAAAAGGATTGAACTACTTGAAACTGAAGATTACTTTATTTCCTATAATTATTATCACTTAATATCACTCATTTAACTCGTCTACAATTACTATATCTTCAATCCAGATCCATTGAGAGGAGCGTTGTATTGGCCAGTGGTCGCGAACGGGAGAAATCCACTCACTCCCGATCCTGCTTTCGATATCAACAATATATCCGCTAAACGATATTAACTGGCCGCGCCGAATGGAATTTAGTTTTTTTTGAACCCTTTCTGAAGAGGGGATGGTGTGAGCCATAATCAAATTCTGATGAATGTTATTACGTTGAAATGGTGGTTTTGTCATCTGTACATGATAGGAGCGGTCATTAATTTTCACAAGCATTCGCCCTAACAGTTCTTCATCAGACATTTTATTCCAGGCCATAAGCAGATCAACCGAAGAAATATGGCGCATTTCATCAAACCAATAACGTTTATTTGCTATCACACGAACATTACCTTCAATCTTGTATCGCGGTGATATTATATAGTTACTTGTTTCGATGGAATTTGGAAAAGCTATTCTCTCGATGATGGGTTGGGAATCTACAGTAATTCCGGGACCGTATCTCACTGGCCGCTGCTCCCATAAAAAGTAGCAGAGGATCAACACGATGACTAAAAATATGTGCTTCAACATGTTTTTGATTTTAAATCACAGTTTATATGATTTTCCAGGAAATGTACAGGTAACTTACACCGATAGATTGCAATTCACCTGTCTATATACAAGAGAAAATAGAGGCTTACTTGTTACAAATAATATCTTAAAATACAGTCACCGAAGCATCCTTGATTTAGTTTATCGGCATATTTTGGCTGTCGATAAATAAAAAAGATTTCTGATACTGAAGATTATTATCCCCCTGTTCTCCAATAGTTATGATGTAAACCTTCTATCAACGCTGAATATTAAACCGGTTCCATGGAGCCTGCTTCGGAAGCGGAGCAACAAATTCTCGTTCTTCTTTTAAAGTAGGATGTAGAAGCCTGAATTTATGTGCATGTAAAGCAATGGATACAGATGTAGACTTTCCATATCTTTTATCCCCATGTACGGGAGTACCAATTTCTGCAAATTGCACGCGTATTTGATGAGCCCGCCCGGTTTCAAGGTTGATATCAACCAGGGCCAAGCCATCTGTTCTGGCTATTGTTTGAAAAGATAATTTAGCCAGTTTACTTTTTTTTTGAGCTGATGATACAACCTCAGTCATATTTGACTTATGATTTTTTAGCAAATGATGTTCCAGTACACCATTCGGAGGTGGGTCACCATCCAATACTGCGAGATAGGTTTTCTTCACTTTTCGTGTGCGGATCTGTCCGCTGATGCGCGAAGCCGCTTTTGAGGTTTTGGCAAATACCATCACACCGCTTACAGGTTTATCAAGCCGGTGCAAAAGGCCCAGGAAAACGTTTCCGGGTTTTTCATAACGGTCTTTGATATACTCCTTGCACAGATTAAGCAAATCAGGCCGTCCGGTATGATCTTCCTGCGATAGTAGTCCCGCCGGCTTATGTACAACTAACAGATGATTGTCTTCGTATAGAATTGGAATGTCGGGGTTTGTTCCGGTGGATTGCATCGGTTGGAAATAATTTTGAAATCTGGATCAACAATATAAAAGTTTTTCCACAGTGTACTGTTTGCTATTTTTGTAAAAATTAGATTCTTGTTCGTATGTCTATCACAGTACAGGATAAAGTAAATCATCTGCCATCAAACCCTGGTGTATATCAGTTTAAGGACAGCCGGGGAAATCATTTATATGTAGGAAAGGCGAAGCGGCTTCGAAATCGGGTAAGATCATATTTCCAGGATTCACGTTATCATGATGGGCGTCTAAAAGTGATGATCTCCAAAATTGATGATGTGGAAGTGATTGTTACCGACTCTGAGGCGGAGGCGCTGATTCTGGAAAACAATCTGATCAAAAAACATCAGCCGCGATACAATATTATGTATCGGGATGATAAATCCTATCCATATATCTGCATTACCAAGGGGAGTAAACCAAGGGTCTATCCCACACGGAATGTTTTGCGGGATGGGAGTAAATATTTTGGGCCATACGACCATGTGGGCCATATGAGGCGAATGTTGGAGACAATACGAAAAACATTTAACCTGTGCACCTGTGCCGTATCGCCAAAAATGATAGACAAATCCAGGGGCACACCAAAATGGCACTCTTGTTTTGATGAATATCTCGAAAATTGCTCCGGCGACTGGGATGAGGATGAGTATCAGGCTGCAATTGAAAAAGTTGAACGACTGCTGACAGGAAAAACAGAGGACCTGATCCGCGAAATCAGAGAGGAAATGCAGATCGCTTCAGATGCACTTGCATTCGAGAAAGCCGCAAAACTTCGCGACAGCATGGAATCACTGGTGAAATACAATCAAAAGATGAAGATTGTGGACAACAAGCAGGTCAACCGTGATATTTTTGCCATTGAAGTGGATGAAGAAATGCAGGAGGCTTGCGGAGTGCTTTTCAAAGTTCGGGAAGGTAAATTGATTGGCAAATTTCACCGTTTTTTAAAGAACATCTCTGAATCTTCAAGGGATATTATGATTCAGTCGTTCGTAGAAGATTATTATACAGGTCAGTTTGCCGGGGCGATTCCCGATGAGGTTTATATCAGTGAGGAGATGGAGGATTCCGAACCGCTTGCAGAGTATTTATGGGAACAGCATCAAAAGAAAGTACCAATCAGAGTGCCTAAGATCGGGGAGAAAAAACACTTGATCAATATGGCAATTTCGAACGCTAAACTAAACCTGGGTCAGCGTAGATTGGAAAAACAGAAATTTGAAAAGGAACGGATCCCGCAGTCGGTCAAAGATCTTAGAGAATATTTGCATCTGCAGCGATTGCCCCGGCGCATAGAATGCTTCGATAATTCCAATACACAGGGAACTGATCCTGTCGCTTCGATGGTCTGTTTTGTAGACGCAAAGCCGAGAAAAAGCGAGTATAAACGGTTCAAAATTAAATCGGTGACGGGTGCTGACGACTTTGCTTCGATGAAGGAAATTGTAATGCGCCGATATAAACGGGTGAAAAAAGATAAACTGCAACCGCCTGATTTAATACTTGTTGATGGCGGAAAAGGACAATTGAGCGCTGCGGTCGAAGCTCTTAGGGAAATCGGTTTCGAAGGTCAGTGTGAAATCGCAGGCATCGCTAAACGACTGGAGGAGATTTTTTTGCCCGGAAAAGCAGATCCTTTCATGATACCTAAAACGTCATCCGCACTTAAACTTCTTCAGAGGGCGCGGGATGAAGCCCACCGATTCGCCATAAACTACCATCGTGATAAACGCAGCAAACGAACGCTCAAAACGGAACTAACAGAAATAAATGGCATTGGTGAAAAAACAGCCACATTGCTTATTAAAACATTTGGCTCTGTAAAGAAAGTGAAACAGGCGGATGAAGTTCAGCTAAAAGAAGTGATCGGAGAAAAAAAGGGGAGTATGGTATTTGATTATTTCGATAGAGAAGTTGAATCAAAATAATTACCCATTATCTCCACCATTCATCCACTGATGCAACACCTGTTTTCTTTTAACGATATCCGAAAGTTCATCTTTGCTGCGGGAAATTCGCACCAAGTGCAAAGAATGATCATATAGCATCTGCCAGAATCGAATGATATAGTAAACATAAAGTGTCGGGGAACCCGGTCGAATCGGATATTTTGTATACATGCGATCTCTTGGCAAAAAAATACGACGCACAATCGTTTTTGTTTTATCGATTTTGTTTTCAGCAGTGACAAAATCAACCATTGTCATTGATATTTTTTTAGAAGTTTCTTTATCGGTCAATATTTGAGCTTTTGACATTAGCAACATCTGTGGGTTGCTGGTGTTTGGCTTGATCTGATCAAAAACATGATCGGGAATTGCCGCTCCTGTAAAATCACGCGCGATAACCATCGCCAGATACACGCCTCGGGACCACCGATACCGAAGAGTTCTTTCTGTGAGCTGATCCCAATCTATGCTTTCTCTATTACCTTTTACCACTTCTGCAATGTCATAAAATGGACGCATTCCAAATGAAAACATATGGCCATACGATGTGTGCAGGCATAAGTGCAAAAAAAGATCTTCCGGTGCCAGGGCCATCGCTTTTTCACCTGCAATAGATTCCGGCCGGGCACGCTGCCACAGATCCTCCGGATCAATACTGTAAATCTGCCCCGGTTTTGCAATATTCCAGTGAATCTCAAAACCCGCTACATCTTCCTTAATCATTCGTGGTAAATGCACACTATTCCGGGTAAAATATTCAATTTTCTCTGTCTCTACTGGATTGACGGGTTTATATGCCATATCAAGAAGAATTTGGAAAACGGATTTGAGGTCTTTCCTTCGGATAAGCACATCCATGTCGTTCATTTCGCGCATTCCCGGATTCTTATAAATCTTTTCAGCGAGATAAATTCCTTTTAGAGGAATCGCAGAAATCCCGCACTGATTGAGCCGGTTTAGCAGTTTTCGCAGCTCTCCATAGTATAGAAGATTATTTTTCGAAACCTGCCTTGTATAGACTTGTAGAATTTTAAAAGCCTGGTTATACCCACTTGTCTCTGTATGATTAATTTTACTTGTTAACCGGTTATATAACTGTGGCGCCACCCGATGTTGTATCGCCAGATTAACCAAATTTTTCCATTCCTGGCTGGACAGCTTTGAAAGCTGATCCGAAGGGTAACATGATAAATCCTGATGTAAACAATTCAACAGTGTTTCTATCTGTGGATCTTGGCAGGGTGGTATTTTCAACTGGGACATGGTTTTGGTTTGTTGAAGGGCCACTTGGTTGACTGACATTTGAAAACTACCAAAATCTAATTATTCATTGCAGTAATCAGAATATTGGACCTATCATTTTTAAAGTTGAATTTTAATTCTGGATATCATTTATTTTCAGAAGCGTATTTCACGGCATTAATTAGGATTCCACAAATTTTACAATGCAATGTTGAATCTACAAACACATATTAAACGATCTGATCATCTGCTTTCATCCCCCATAGTTAATGAACTGGTAATGTTCGACACCCATGCCGGAAAATATTATGGACTGAATGAAATCGCGACTGAAATCTGGAACAGGCTGGAAAAACCGTTAACGGTTAAAAATCTATGCAATCAGCTTATTAACGAGTTTGATGTAAGTGCCGGCCAGTGTCATGAGGAAATTCTGAATTTCCTTCCTAAATTGATGGAAAAGGGGCTTATCAAA
>CAYOLE010000015.1:0-7709 GCA_964404705.1 uncultured Rhodohalobacter sp.
TGAACTTATCATGGAATTTGAAAAAGAGTTTGATGTAAGTATTCCTGATGAAGATGCTGAAAATATTGCAACCGTTGGTGATGCTGTAAAGTATTTGCAGCAAAAAAATTAAGCACAATTAAAATTAAAACATGACTGGACGTAGAGTAGTAGTAACAGGTATTGGAGCTTTAACACCTGTTGGTAACACAGCACCCGATTTCTGGAATGGGTTGGTTTCCGGTAAGAGCGGTGTACGTACTATTGAACACTTCGATACAACAGACTATCCCACAAAATTTGCCGGTCAAATAGAGAATTATGACTCAACCGAATTTTTTGAGCGTAAAGAAGCCCGGCGGCTCGATAATGTTTCTCAGTATAGTCTTATAACAGCTGATGAAGCAATTGAGGATAGCAACATAAATCTGGAAAAACTCAATAAAGATCGTGTTGCTGTAATTGTTGGTACAGGGATTGGTGGTATGAAAACATTCTACGACCAGGCGATAGATCACCATCAACACGGCCCGCGCGGAGTAAATCCATTTTTTATTCCGATGTTGATTCCTGATATGCCGGCCGGGCACATCTCAATCAAATATGGATTCAGAGGGGCAAATTACTGCGCAGTTTCAGCTTGTGCAACAGGGTCTCAGAATATCGGCCTGGCCTATGATACAATCAAGTATGGCCAGGCTGATATGGCCATTTGTGGAGGCAGCGAATCACCGGTATGGCCAATTGGTGTCTCCGGTTTTAGTTCAATGAAAGCGTTGTCTCGACGTAACGAATCACCGGAAACAGCATCCAGGCCATTCGATAAGGACAGGGATGGCTTTGTACTTGGCGAAGGCGCTGCAATGATGTTTCTTGAATCTCTCGAATCCGCCCTTGAAAGAGGGGCCAGAATCTACGGTGAAATTGCCGGGTATGGGTTTTCTGCTGATGCACACCACATCACAGCACCTGATCCGGACGGGAATGGAGTTACACTTGCTTTAAATGCAGCACTGAAAATGGCGGGTATAGAACCGGAAGATATCGACCATATTAACATGCATGGCACTTCAACTCCATTGGGAGATCTGGCAGAATCTAACACTATAAAAAAAGTGTTCGGAGATCATGCTTACAAGATCAATTTGAATTCAACCAAATCAATGACCGGGCATATGCTTGGAGCCGCTGGTGCAGCAGAGTCAATAGCTACTTTGCTCACAACCTATCATGGAATTATTCCGCCTACAATCAATCAGATTACACCGGATCCTGAGTGCGATCTAAATTACACTCCTAACGAGTCTGTCACCAGAGAAGTAAAATATGCCATGAATAATGCATTCGGTTTTGGAGGTCACAATACAACTCTCATCTTTAAAAAATTTGATGAGTAATAATGCTTGGAAGGTTAAAAAGTTGGTTTACAGCACCTACAGAGCAGTTTAAAGAACCTTCAGCCCGCATTAAAAATCTTGAAAAACTATTAGGGTATAAAATATCTGCGGAGGACAGAGGCATATTTTTGCGAGCTTTGCGGCATCGCTCAATCATTGACGGGAAAAAAGTTCAGGCTCACGAAACCTACGAACGGCTTGAATTTTTAGGGGATGCGGTACTGGACCTGATTGTTACAGAAATACTTTTCGAAAAATATCCGCTCGCAAACGAAGGTTTCCTTACCAAGCTGCGGGCTAAAGTGGTAAGAGGCAAAACTCTCGCTCACATTGCCAGGAAGATGAAGATTAACGAAGTAATGGAAATTGGGGAACGTGCATCTGGACAGGGAATTGAAGTCTCAAAAAGTGTTTTAGCTGATTTGTTCGAATCAGTTGTAGCAGCCGTATATTTAACAAAAGGATACGAATTTACATTTTTGTTCACCGAAAAATTGTTAAATAAGCATATTGATCTCAAATCTTTAGAGATTAAAGCCGACAATTTTAAGAGCTCACTTATGGAATTTCTCCAGTCAACTAACGATCCCTTGCCTGAATACCGTATTATTGCGGAAGATGGACCGGCTCATGACAAAATATTTACAGTTGCTGTGTATGTCTCAGGTCAGTTGATGGCTGAAGGCAAGGGTAAAAGTAAAAAAGATGCCGAACAGATTGCCGCCGAGCGCGCTCTTTCAATATTAAAAAACGAGGATTAAACAAATGGTAAGTCGTGTTTAAAACGGATGAAACCTTTAACCTTTTGAAATTTAGCTGAAACTGAATATGAAACAATACCTCAACTTGGTTCAAAATGTGTTACAAAATGGTGTTAAAAAAGATAATCGTACAGGGGTTCCAACTTTATCTTGTTTTGCTGAACACTATAAAGTAAATCTGGAAGATGGATTTCCCTTATTAACAACAAAAAAAGTGTACTTTCGATCTGTTGTTCTTGAATTATTGTGGTATTTGAGAGGAGAAGACCATATTCGATGGCTAAGGGATGAAAACAATTGTCATATTTGGGACGCCTGGGCAGATGAAGACGGATACGTAGGGCCGATATATCCAACACTATGGAGACGATTTCCTTCTTTGAAATCCTCGGATGGCAGGCGATATCCTGGTAAAGATGCCAGTTCAAATATAAAGTGGCAGTACGATGAATACGATCAGGTTCAGCGTGCCATAGACATGCTGAAAAACAATCCGAATAGCAGAAGAATTGTTGTGAGTGCCTGGCATCCCGGAGTGTTAGATGAAATGAGACTCCCCCCGTGCCATGTGATGTATATTTTTAATGTGGCAAATGGCCGGTTAAATTGTCATTTAACGCAACGGTCCGGAGATATAGCTCTTGGCATTCCATTTAACCTTGCTTGTTACTCTGCTCTTACGATGGCAATAGCCGCAGAAACAAACCTGAAGCCCGGAACATTTGCGCATACTATTGTTGATGCTCATATTTATGAAAATCATATTGAGGGTCTAAAAGAACAATTAAAACGCGAGCCAAGAGAATTGCCTCAGTTAAAAATTAAAGCCAAACCACTGGACCAGCTTGAGTTTTCCGATTTTGAATTACTTAATTATAATCCCCACGACCTGATTCGATTTCCGGTGGCAGTATGAAAATAATTCTTATAGCAGCCCACGATCCTGATCTTGTAATTGGAAAGGATGGAGATCTGCCCTGGCACTATCCGGAAGATTTGAAGTTTTTTAAACAAACTACAATGGGACATCCTTTATTGATGGGAAGAATTGTTTTTGAAAGCTTTAATGAAAAACCTCTGCCTGGCAGGGAATCTGTGGTGTTGAGCCGGTCTAAATCATACGATCATGTTCCCACGTTTAAATCAATTGATGAAGCTTTAATGTATTTGTCTGATCATGATAAAATTTTCGTAATAGGAGGGGGAGAAATTTATAATCAGACTATCCACATGGCAGACCAGTTGATCATTACAGAGATTCATAAAAAGTACAATGGAGATACTTTTTTTCCGGAATACAGAGATGACATCGGGTCAGTATGGAAGGAGATTTCAAGAAAAAACATGGGAGAATTTTCGTTCGTAAAATACAAGCGTCTCTAAGTCTTAAGTTGTTTGGTCTCTTTTAGTTAATCAATTAAAAAAGACTAACTGAAAACCCCTATTAAAGCCTGTATGTTACGGGTGATAATTCCGTAAATACAAAATTGAGGCTAAAATCAGGTTCTGCTTTTTCATATTAAACGAGATAGGTCTTTATAGTCTGCCAATGCAGTTAATCCTGGTTGGACTGGTGATTGTTTTATCTCTTATTCTCTTCTTCTATATAAAATCAAGAAAAAGACAAAGGGATCTGTATTTATCGAAAACAGATCAATCCATTTTTCTAAAATCCATATTAGACCATTCGGGTACAGGAAATGCAATCGTAGATCCGAGCGGAATTATTCGTTATGTGAACTTTGGTTTTTTGGCACATTTTAAAAAAGATCAGTTACCACTGGTTGGTAAAAATATAAAAGATGTACCTCAGCTTGGAAACCTGGAGAGAAGTTTCAATGAAGAAAATTCAACCATTGTTGAGATTGTCGGTAAAGACGATGATCCATATCTGATTAAATATTTCACTGTAAAAGATGCCAGCCAAAAAATTATAGGTCGTTTTTTAAAAATGCTTCCCATAATAAATGAAAACAACGATTCAGCAGACATTGATATCGCACATGAGCTAAAGACCCCTCTTCATGCAGTTTTAGGTTTTTCTCATTTGTTGGGAAAAGAGACAGATCTTACAGCGGATCAACAAAAATTACTCGAAAAGATCATTTACCATTCTAAAATATTAGATGGTAAAATCAAACATTTGGTGGGTGCTGAATATGAATCTAATGAACCGGAACTTGCAAATACACCCATAAAGAAAATATTGGTTGTTGATGACGTTTCTATAAATCGAACATTGCTTAAACTTATGTTAAAACGCTATGGGTTAGATGTTCAGGAAGCATCAAATGGAGAGGCAGCTTTGAAAATACTCGAAAACTGGAAAGCTGATATGATTCTTATGGATTTAAGCATGCCGGTTATGGATGGTATAGAAACTGTAAAGATGATACGTGGTAACTATAACGGAACATCAGGCCTTTCATCTTCAAAAATTGTTGCAGTTACTGCCACACAACGCTATACAAGAGAAGAATTAATGGAAATAGGTTTTGATGATTTGATGCAAAAACCTTTTAAAGAAGAAGAATTGCTGTCAAGAATAGGCATTCAATT
The DNA here is from genome assembly GCA_964404705.1 of uncultured Rhodohalobacter sp. Lineage (GTDB taxonomy): Bacteria > Bacteroidota > Rhodothermia > Balneolales > Balneolaceae > SW132. Next base: position 4,697 of record CAYOLE010000015.1, read on the forward strand.
ACACAAACAATCTTAACTGATCTCTTTCAAGTGTACAATATATGGTTTGACAACCGGTTGTGTTAAAGCAATTATGTGACGTGTATCCGCAGCTTTTGAAAACTCAATCGCTTTCTTTTTGCCCTCAAGAATCCAAATACTTTCACTTTCATACTTGTAAGCTTCACTATAACTTTTGTCCTCATCATAATAGTAAGAAGCTGAAAAATCATCGTGGGGAAACCCTTTCTTTTTCAGATAGCTCCTTGTCTGGCTTTTTATTTTCAGTAGTTGTTTCTCAATTTTATTTTGAGGCAAAAACAATGTTCTGAATAGATTTCTGTGTAAAAACCGGGTTGACAAATCTTTAAGTATGGGATCGGATTGCTCGGCCCAGTTTTTTATGCTGATAAGAACATCATGATCATCAAGAGCCATATAATGATAAACAATTGAATCGGAAATACTTTTTTTTGCCGATTGTTTATGCCTTAGAAAATATTCAAGATGAGAAGAGGGCGTGTTCAAATTTTCCCCCTGCTGGATTAAATATTCCACTCTGCTGAAAATCTTTTTTAAAAGTGAGTCTGCACTAAGTACTGTTTTATGCAAATATACTTGCATATACATTAAACGGCGGGATAGAATGTAGTTTTCTATAGCATAGATTCCCTTCTTTTCGATAACAACATTACCATTAAAAACCCTCATCGTTTTTAAAATTCTGTTTATACCAACAGATCCCTCTGAAACTCCTGTAAAAAAACTATCTCGCTTCAGGTAATCCAGCCGGTCTATGTCCAACTGTGATGAAATAAGTTGATGCAGAAATTTTTTGGGATATTGATCAGTGAAAATCTCTATGGCAGTTTGCAACTCCCCATCAAACTCAGTGTTGAGCTGTTTCATAATTTTCAAACTCATCTGCTCATGATTAAAATCATCAATCAAGGTGTGTTCAAGTGTATGTGAAAATGGCCCATGCCCCACATCATGAAGGAGTATGGCTATAAGCGTACCACGGATCTCCGCGTCACTGATTGTTGTATCCTTTTCAATAAGATTTTTTAGCACGCGCTGACCCAGTTCGAGGGCCCCGATTGCATGTGAGAATCGTGAGTGTTCTGCAGCCGGAAACACAAGGTATCCCAGACCAAGCTGGCGAATTCGTCTGAGCCGCTGAACATAGGGATGATCAATCAATCGTAAAATTATACCTTTGGGAACGGTTATAAAGCCATGAATGGGATCGCTGAAAATTTTGTACTGACTGCTTTTATCCATCAGATATTGAGAAAGTATTGATTAATGTTCTTTAAAGCGGGGAGTTTTGCCGGTCGTTTTTTTTCAACATTGTACCACACACCCGTTGTATTTGCAACCGCCTTCAATTGCTCATCCTGATTATACAAAGCCTGAAGGGCAGTTATACTTGTATTGCCTGTAGATTTCAGGGAACTGCCAATGGTCAGTTTTTCATGGTAATAAACAGGTTTTACATATTTCAGATCGAGATGGGCCAGAACAAAACTAAATCCCTGCTCCATAGCTTGTTTTAGCTCTGGAACTGATTGAATAAACTGAATTCGGGCTTCTTCAAAATAGGTGTTAAACACGGCGTTGTTAACATGCTGTAAGGGATCAAGATCCCGATAACGTATAGTCAGATGGGTTAGATGGAAAAAATCGTCTGGTGTATATCGAAATTCCACGTAAATTTTGTGATTGGCTTTTGTTAGAAAATGATTCAGAAAATACAACATCCTGTTACATTTTGATAGTAATGAGTATTTAACTTACGAATGATAAGTTTCGATTTTTTACGAAGGGTGTTACCTCAACACCTCATATATTTCTATGTAAATGTTGATCATTCTGATGTTTGAACCAATTATGAGTATCTTCATCAAAATTTTAAACGACAACAATTATTATGTTAGATAATTTATCATCACAGTTTCTTGAAGAATTATTAATTACACCCAGTCCTACAGGTTATGAGACAAAAGGCCAAAAAGTATGGATGGAATACGTGTCTCAGTTCGCGGATAAAGTAGAATCGGATGCATATGGTTCGGCAGTAGGAAAAATTGAAACAAACGCAGATGTTATGACAGTCATGCTGGAAGCTCATGCTGACGAAATTGGAATGGTGGTGCAGCACATTACAGAAGATGGATTTGTATATTTGAATAAACTCGGTGGTAGTGATTCAACAATAGCCAGAGCAAAACGCGTGTATATCCACAATAAGAAGGGCAGAGTCAGTGGTGTAACCGGTAATACGGCAATCCATCTGCAGGACACGAAAAATGGAGGCGGTAAACAACCATCGTGGAAAGATATTTTTGTTGATATAGGTGCATCGGGTAAAGATGAAGTATTAAAACAGATTCAGATTGGTGATCCGGTGACATATGCTGATGAGATTGATTATTTGAACGAGGATATTATTACAGCTCGAGCTCTTGATAACCGGATCGGAGGTTTTGCAATCGCCCAGGCACTTAAACACATAAAAGAAAACAAAAAAAGTCTGGCAGTGAATGTGATTGCACTAAACTCTGTACAAGAGGAAGTGGGAGGTTTCGGCGCCCGGATGATGAGCTATCGGCATATGCCCGATGCTGCAATCATTACAGATGTTACTCATGCCACAGATTCCCCCGGTATAGACCATAAAGAGCATGGGCAGGTGAAACTTGGCAGCGGACCCACTGTGCAGCATGGCGGTGCTAATCACCCGGCGTTAGTTGAGCTGATCGAACAAACTGCCAGTAATAGAAAGATAGATATTCAGCATGAAGCTACCAGCATCCGAACAGGCACTGATACTGATAGTATTTTTTATCAGCGTGCAGGCATTCCCAGTGCTCTTGTTTCGTTGCCCATACGATATATGCATTCTCCAATAGAAACAGCTTCACTTCGGGATCTTGACAAGCTGATTGAACTTATGTCAGAATCCGTTTTGGCAATGGAGCCGGATCAAACATTCAATACAGTCTAAACAGGAGAATTTTTTTCTCCTTCA
>CAYOLE010000015.1:7809-29774 GCA_964404705.1 uncultured Rhodohalobacter sp.
GGAGCCGGATCAAACATTCAATACAGTCTAAACAGGAGAATTTTTTTCTCCTTCAATGACTTGGATATTATCGTTTGTGCTATATAATTTTCTCATGAGCAGGGAATAAATATCAATTCATTGCCTTCGGTATAACTACAGAGATAGATTTAATGTGGATCTGATTTTACAGACTTCTTAAAAAATCATTCGTCAGTCTCATTCAGCTTCATATAAAGAAGGGTCTTGGCTTTTTTCCACTCCCGGTTTACAGTACTTGTGGAAATATCTAAAGTATCGGCTACTTGTTGTACAGAAAGGCCGCTGAAATATTTTAATTCAACAATTTCGTAGAGACGCTCATCAATTTTTTTAATTTCATTGCATGCTTCGTTAAGCTCAAGAAATTCTTCTGCTTCTTTTGCATCCAGTGTTTCTTCATTCAGCTCTACTTTTACAGCACCGCTGCCACGTTTGGAGGCTAATTTTTTTCTGGCATAATCTACAAGTATTTGATGCATTGCTTTTGATGCAAGGCGCATCAGATGATTTTTGTCGTTACACTCAAGATCTTTCTGATGCAGCCATTTAATATATACCTCGTGAACAAGATCAGTTCGATTTAGAGTAAGATCGTTACGCTCCGATGCAATTTGAATAGATGCTATATCTTTAAGTTCATTGTATATAAGAGGGAATAGTTTGTTATAAACATCTGTTCCTTCCTTCTCAAGCCGATGTAGCAATTCAGTTATATCAGAAGAATTATTATTGGGCTTATAAATTGTCATATATAAGTCAGTTTTTAAATGGAGTTACTATAATATGAGCCTAAAAGATGCTGCCCCTTACTGAATAAGTAAGCGGTTCTTTAAATCCTGACAGTTTTAATAACCCTGAGGGTTTTTTGTTTGCCAATTCCAGGCGTCACTGCACATCTCTTCAAGGGTTTTTTTAGTTTCCCAGCCAAGTTCTTTTTTTGCTTTTGAGGCGTTTGCGAAGCAAATTGCCGCATCACCCGGTCGCCTGTCTACTATTTCGTAAGGTATTTTTTTCCCTGTTGCCTTTTCAAATGTATGGATTACATCAAGAACGCTCGATCCTTTTCCAGTTCCAAGATTATAGGCTTCTGCTCCCGTTACATTTTCAAGGTGTTCAAGGGACTTTAGATGTCCTTTAGCGAGATCCACCACATGTATGTAATCTCTGATACCCGTTCCGTCAGGAGTGGGGTAATCTCCTCCAAATACAGATAGTTTATCACGTTTGCCAACAGCCACCTGCGTAACAAATGGCATCAGATTGTTGGGTTTGCCTGATGGATCTTCACCAATCAAACCACTTTCATGTGCGCCAACTGGATTAAAATATCGGAGTAAAGCTGTTTTCCACTCAGGATCAGATGCACATAAATCGCGAAGGATATATTCTATCGTAAGTTTAGTTTGTCCATAGGGATTGGTTGCCGAAAGACCTGAATCTTCAGTAAGAGGTGACTCTGACGGATCTCCGTATACGGTTGCAGAAGAGCTGAATACCATCCGCTTTACACTATAGCGATTCATGATCTGGCATAAATTAATAGTACCTGTGACATTATTGGAATAATAGTCGAGCGGCTTTTCTACTGACTCCCCAACCGCTTTCAGGCCGGCAAAATGAATGACAGCATCAATATCAAACTCACCAAAAAGCTCATCCAGACTGGGTACATCCAGAAGATCGATTTTCCGAAAAGTGATTTTTTCCCCTGTGATCTTTTCCACTCTCTCCAGAGAAGCCTCTTTACTGTTGGAGAGATTATCCAACGCCACTACCCGGTAATCGGATTTAAGAAGCTCCAGTATAGTATGGCTCCCGATAAAACCTGTGCCACCTGTAACTAAAATTGACTGCATAGTAAATATATTTTAGTAAATCGTAGATTATTCATTTAATGAGGCAAATAATAAAAAGGCCTTATTTCCAACGATCATTTCTTTGCTACCCGTCTTTCAAGCTGTTCAAGAATTCTCTGACAATACTGATCCATTTCATTGGCGTATTTTACTTTTAAATCCTGATTGACATCGTCAGTGAGCATTTCTTTTGATTTCTCGTAGATTTCAAGTATAGGATCAAGCTTAAGCATCTTTGCCACCGGTTTGATTTTATGGCCGGTCCGGCGAAGATTTTCAAGATCTTCTTCCATCAGATTTTTTTTGAAATTGTTTCTAAAATCATCGAATGAGGTTACAGAAGCCTCACAAAATTCATCAACATATGCTTCATCATCATAAAGCATGTCTCTTATAAGTTGAATGTCTATGGGGTCTTTTTCAGATGTCATAAATTATTCGTTTGCGGGTTCAGTAATGTTGTGGGGTGTGGGATTTCCATGTTCGTCCATATGGACAAATACGATCTTATCGATGCTGATGATGGTTTTATGTGTAAATTTTTGGCGAACCACACAACGCACTGTTATAGAGGTTCGGCCAAACTTTACGGTTTCCATTCCAATTTCTATGATGTCACCAAGTTTCGCAGAGCTCACAAAATTGATTTCCGACATAAATTTAGTAACAATATTTCCTTTTCCGAGCTGACATATAACATAAATAGCAGCCTCTTCATCTACCCAGGCAAGAACAGAGCCGCCAAACAGTGTTCCATGTGCATTTAAATCTGTTGGTTTAATAAGTTTTCTACTGAAAAATCTCATAGGTGAAAATTTATCAGACATCAGTTCAAAGGTTTGTTTTGATCATGAAATATACCAAGCCAAAGATATTGTAAAAAATAGTCACACCATAACTGATTTGAACTCCATTTTGCTACTGGCTTTAAGCAAATATGTATATCGTAATCATTCTGCCTGTAGATTGCCGGCGAATCAACAATAAGGCTAAAAATTTTGAGAAATAAGAGAAGTGAAGATAAATGTGATAATAATTGAACAAAATTAAGGGTAGTGCCGATAAAAGAATTGCACAGGTTTAAAACCATTAAACATTAGCTAAAATGAGCCTGTTTTGTAACAAATACGGGCACAAATACTCCTGATTACTGACCATTAACAAGCGCATCATTATTATGAGAAAAATAGCATTTACAAATCAAAAAGGCGGCGTAGGGAAAACAACAACGACTATTAATACCGGGGCAGGACTCAGTAAAATAGGATACAAGGTTTTACTGGTTGATATGGACCCTCAGGCAAACCTGACCTATTCACTGAAAATTCACTCTTCTAAGATGAAGAAGAACATATATCACATGCTCAAAGGCCAGTATTCCGCCCGTGATATTATAATGGACCATAATGGTTTTGACCTGTTGCCGGCATCCATCGAGTTATCGGGAGCAGAAATGGAACTGGTAAATGAACCCGCCAGGGAACAAATATTGAGAACTGCACTGAAGGAGGTTGAGGAGGATTATGATTTTATTCTGCTTGATTGTCCTCCAAATCTTGGATTGCTGACACTGAATGCATTTACAGCAGCCGATGAACTTGTTATCGTGCTTCAATCAGAATACCTGGCATTGCATGGTCTTTCTAAATTGATGGATCTTATAAAAATCGTGCAGCAGCGACTTAACCCGCAGCTGAAAGTTGAAGGAATCGTTTGTACTCTCTTTGATAAGCGAAAAAATCTTAACCGTGAAGTTGTAGGTCATATTCGAGAGCATTTCGGCGCAAAAGTTTTTGAAACTGTGATCCGTGATAATATCGCACTTGCCGAAGCTCCAAGTCATCACAAGACAATTTTTGAATATGACAGCAACAGCCATGGAGCAAAAGATTATATGGAGCTGGCAAAAGAGATCAGAAACGGATATTAATTATGGGTTTTAAGCAAAGTTTGGGTTTTACTCCACTGGGTGATACATCCAGTGATGAGTCGGATTTTAGTTATGTTGGCGAACAAAAAACAAGAACAGGCAGAACAGATAGCATATTTGAAGATTATGAAGCAGAAGACAGTTTTTTTCTTGTAGATTCTTTTTCAGAGAAAATGAAGGCTCTGCGGGCAGAAGCTATAGCAGCTGAAAACAGGCCTGAAAAAAAGATAGCCAGCTACTATCTCGAAGTGGAAACTTTAATTAAAGTTAAACAATGGGCAGAAGCCACAAAAGCTACTTACTCCTCCATAGTCGAGAAAGCGTTACAGGCTCAACTGACTAACATAGGTGGATGATTAGTTTCTTTCTGATATAATACTTGCCAGCTATTCTAATATGGCAGCTATTTTATCATCCAATAGCGATTACTTATTTGATCAGCATCATCTTTTCGTTTGAATAATATCATCAGTTTTTATTTGATATAAATATATGCCGCTTCACATGTGTTTTCTTCATGGTTAGAGGTGAAGTATAATCTGTAGGCATCGTGTCCAATTTATCTTATTCATTGTGCATGTGGTTATTAAAGGCTGACACAGACCGGGTGCCATCAACTATCTGTGTTAGTAAACCGTGGCCAAATCATAGATGCCTCAGCCAAAAGTCTGGTCAAATCCCATATCATGCCATTTTGCATGATTGTCTTCGGCCAGCAGAAAAATATCCGGGGGTGACACTATCTGTCACTCCGCTTCTCTATTTTTGGAATGCCTGACTATTCTGTATCATCAGGAAATTCCAAAATAATTATATGCTAAATATCTACAAGAGCAACTCACTTTACAGGCTTGCAGAAATTCTGGCGAAACGCCTAATAGATAACACTCCGAAGGATCCATTTGATTCAGTTCTTGTTGTTGTGCCAAACCGAGATACTTCGCGCTGGCTAAAACTTCAGCTTGCAGAGATAAATGAAATTGTAGCAAATGTGGAGTTTTTATTACCGGCCGAATGGCAATTTCGCCAGATTCGAAAGCTCTATAAAAATCTTCCGACGCTGCTTCCGTCAGACCCGGGTCCTCTCATATGGGCTATTTTTGGTCTGTTGTTAGATGACGATAAACGCCAGAAATTTTTACGGGCTGATCGCTATATCAAAAGCCAGCCTGTGGAGACCAGGGAATTGGCAGCGATGCAGCTTGCGGAGAAAATCTCTTCGGTTTTCGACCAGTACCTTGTCTATCGTCCGGAGTTGATTCTGAAGTGGCAGTCGTCAAGGCCGATCTCAGATGAAGATGAACGCTGGCAGGCTGAGCTGTGGAAGCTGATGGAATCGGAGAGAAAAAAACGCGAAAAGGGAACTGGTTTTCCAAATAAGGCAGAATTGGTGATGGAGATCACCGAAGCAATTGAATCGGGAAAGAACGAACAAAATGCGCCGGTTTATTTTTTCAATACCGGCCTGATACCTCAACCAATCATTGGATTGGCTGAAAATCTCGCAGATCACACAGATGTGGAGATTTTCCAGATTTCATTAAGCCGGCAAGTCGGTTCTTTTGCACTGGCAGGTAATCCATTACTTGAAGCGTTTGGAGATGAAGCGAAAGGAGCAGAGCTGTTGTACGGAAAACTTAATGGAAGTGTGAGCCGGTTGTACACAGATTTTCCGCAGAAGGATACACTGTTGCAAAATATTCGTCATTCGATTCTTAAAAACGACCCGATTGAACCCTGGGATACAGAATTGGATGGTGATACGGCTATCGAGATTCATTCCTGCCATACGCCGCTCAGGGAAATTGAGGTGTTGCACCAGTTTTTGCTGCGCAGGTTTGAAGCCGATCCAGATCTTCATCCGGATGATATACTTGTAGTGATGCCAGACCCGGAGATTTATAAACCGTTTATTAACTCTGTATTTGGAACTAAAACCGATGGTATTCCTGAAACTCCCTATCACGTAGGATTCGGTACCAAGGCTGATCTTGGTTTAATACGGCTATTTCTGCAGTTACTTGATTTGGCCGATTCCCGGATGAATATTACTGAAGTGATGGACCTGTTTATGGAGGAACCTGTGCGGGCCAGGTTTGATGTATCGGAGGCAGGGGCGGAACGGATCAGGAGTTGGATGAAGGAGAACAATGTGATCTGGGGAATGGATGGTGAACACAAAGTTCAATTTGATCAGCCGGCCAATGATCTTTACACCTGGCAATCAGCGATGAAAAGAGGGTGGAAGGGGATACTTTTAGGTAGTCAGGATGATCCATTTGAAGATGTAGATCTGCATTATTTAAGGGTAAAAGGCAGTGACCGTGAACTGGAGTGGTCTTCCTTTGCATATTTTCTGAGACAACTGGATAACTTTAGCAAAGTGAGAGAGGACAAAAAAACTATTACCGGCTGGTGCGATGATTTAAAGCAGGTAATCGCCACATTTTTTTCCAAAGAAGCACTCAGCAATAAAGAAGCGGAGAGTTTGTTCAGTGCTATAGAAAAAATCAAGGAATCGGCAATCATTTCCGGTGATAATCAAAAAGTGTCGTTTGCTTTAATTCGCAGATCCATTCATAATCAACTCACTGAGAATCCTGCATCAACAGCGATTTTCACAAGAGGTATTACTTTTAGTTCTATGGTACCGGTGCGTTCGATTCCGGCAAAAATTGTGGCATTGATCGGGCTGAACGAATCTGATTTCCCAAGAAAACCGAAACACACGGATTTTGACCTCATGGCCCGAAATCCGGAACCGACCGATCGCAATCGCAGGAGCGAAGACCGAAATCTTTTCCTTGAGTCGATAATGGCTGCAGAGCAGTTTCATTACTGCAGTTACATCGGTCGCAGCCGCAGGGATAATGAACCGATTCCGCCCTCGCCTATTGTCAGTGAATGGCTCACGCAACTTGGAAGTGTCCTGAAGATGGATCCCAAAAAACTGATAATTCAGGAACCATTACACGGTTTTTCCGCTGATAATTTCAAACGAAAGCAATCGTATGCAGTCACAGAATATGAGGTTGCCAGGCGATTAGCTCAGAAGAAAACATCTTATCCGGGGCTGTATGCCTACTCACCACTTATTGCATCAGAAAATAATGAGATGATATCATTGGGGGAGATGATCAGCTTTTATTCCAATCCGGTGCGGACCTTTTTGAAGACCAGATTTCAGCCAAACATTAATGCAGCTGATGAAAGGAGGGATGAGTTCATTTTGAATAATCTTGAGAAGCACAAACTGTTTGAACAGGTGTTTGGATGGAAGCTCGCAAACAGATCGGAAAAGGAGATTCTGAATCTTTTATATAAAACCGGCAGTGTGCCGGCAGGATGGCAGGGAGTATCGATGTTGCGCGATATGATCGGCAATACAAATACCGCAATTCAGCTCTTGACGGCGAAAGGTTTCGATCTTAAAATTAATAGTATTGAAGCAGATATATTATTGGAGCATGGAAGGTTATGCGGATCAGTTACCAGCTATTCTGGAGAGGTGCTTTTAGATATAAGTCCCTCCTCATATTCCGGTTCTAAGATTTTCAGGAGTTGGCTCAGCCATCTGGCTCTTACCGCCGAGGGTGATCTATCCGAAAGAAATTCGTATTACCTGTGTGATTTGAAAAAGGGTGATCCAACGTTTATTACTTTTCGACCGGTGGAAAATTCCAGGGAGGTACTGGAAATACTTGTTGATTTGTATCGCGCAGGTATAAACAAGCCACTGATGCTTTTCCCTGATACTTCGTTTGAATATGCGAAGGCTGTACAGGAAGGAAAAGGAATGGAGGAATATAAAGCCACCACAACATTTGAAGGCAGTCATTATAACCCGTTTGCTGAAAATCGCGATTTTTATTTGTCACTTCTTGCAGGTGAAGAACCACCGTTTACCCCGGACTATATCAACCCGAAGTTTCAATCTGTAATAGAAACAATGCTTAACCATATCGTAAAGTCATGAAAGTGCTTGAACGAATTTTTGACCTGGAAGCATCACCTCGGGTTCTTGTTGAGGCAAGTGCGGGTACGGGAAAGACCTATACCATAGTGGGTTTTTATGTGAGGATGCTGCTTGAAAAGGATCTGCACGTGGACCAAATACTTGCAGTGACATTCACTAAAAAAGCCACGGCTGAACTGCGCGAGAGGATACTGGAGCGGCTCAGGGATTCACTTTATGTTTTGGAAAATGGAGCCCATCATGCTGGGAGCGATCCATTTCTCAATCAGTTGTACGAGGAGGTAAAAGATCGTTTGGCAGCAATTGCAAAACTACGGCAGACCATTCACGATTTTGATGACAGCCAGGTGTTTACCATACACGGCTTTTGTCAGAAAGTGCTTCAGGAAGAAGCACTGATTGCCGGAACTCCGTTCGAGATGAATGTGAGCCCCACCGATCATGTGACTAATCAGGCAGCTGAAGATTTTTGGCGGGTATTTATGCACGAGAACAGCAACAGCGCAGCCGGCCGTTACCTGATTTCAAAGTTACTTTCGATGGCGACGTCACCCGAGGAGCTGATCAGCAGGAATGGGATCGGGCCATTGCTATCAAAGAGGTACGCAGTTTCGGAAGGAGAGATTATGGAAGATCCAAAAGCCTGGCTTAGACAAGTTCTGGATCTGAAAAGTGAAATGGCTGGTTTGTGGAAAAGAGATAAAGATGAACTTATAGAGATTCTGGAAAATTGTGATGTTAAAAGTTATTCCCGGCATCTTGGATCAAGAAGAAAAAAGTTAGAGTTATTTCTACAGGACGATATTTTCGCGTACGATAAACCAGATTCTTTAAAATACTTCTCCTCTGATTATCTCTGTGATGATTCAAATCTGAGGAAAAATGGCCGGCCCGTACCGGAGCACCGGCTGTTTGATCTATGCACTGCATACGGAGAGCTGGTATCAGGCATAAAGAAAGTAGAAACAACATTGCTTGATCATGCCTACAGAGAAATCAGAAATCGCAGAGATTCATTGTCAAGGCAATCAGAAACAAAAAGTTATGACGATCTGTTGATAATAATTCGTGATGCACTCAGCGACTCTTCAGGGGGTAGTGAACTGGCTGAAAAGCTGAGGGGGCGCTATCCTGTGGCACTTGTGGATGAGTTCCAGGATACCGATCCGGTTCAGTATGAAATATTCAATCAAATTTATCCGGCTGACAACAGTAACAGCACTCTTATGATGATCGGGGATCCCAAGCAAGCAATTTACGCATTTCGCGGGGCCGATCTTCATACATACTTTAAAGCCAGGGAAGATGGTGTGGGAAAGGAATTTACCCTCAATAAAAATTTCAGAAGTACGGTGGATTATATTGGTGCAATTAACACCATTTTCAGTGGTGAAAGAATGCCCTTTATTGAGGAAGATATCAGCTATCCACCTTCAAAAGCCGGCAACTCAGATCATAACGCTGCATTATTGCTGGATGGGAAAAAACAGGCTGTATTACAGGTGAAAGCTTTCGAAGGTGTTGAGGGAAATAAAGACAGATTGCGAAAGAATCTGTTAAAACAGTCAGCGCTGAAGATCGCAGAGATTCTTCAGATGGCTCAAACCGGCAAAGCAAAGATTGGTGAAGAGCCCCTCAGGGCGGGGGATATTGCCGTTCTGATTTCCCGCCATAAAGATGCAACTTATCTGCAACAACAGCTGAAGCAACTTGGAGTTGATACGGTTACAAAAACAGATCAAAATATTTTTGACACGCTGGAGGCAACACGTCTGGAGATTATGATGAACGCGGTGCTGAATCCAATGAATCCCGGAATATTAAATTCTGCGCTTTTAACCGGTTTTTTTGGACTGGAACTTACGCACTTGCATAAACTGAAAGAGGATGAAGAGCAGCGGCAGGAATTATTAGATGAACTGACAGATCTGCGTGATCTCTGGAACCAGAACGAATTTTACCCCATGTTTTACGAGCTGATCCACCGGGATCAACGGTTACTAAATATCGCAGAACTTAACAGATCGGAGCGGATTATCACTAATTTATTTCATCTGGCAGATCTTTGTTCAACTGCTGAAAAGGATGAGGACTTGAGCCCAAGATTGCTGCACACCTGGCTGCTGCGACAGATGGATGGTGATGATCGTGAGGATGAATACGAATTACAACTCGAGAGTGATCAGCATCTTGTAAAAATCATGACAATTCACTCAAGTAAAGGCCTTCAGTTCCCAATAGTATTCTGTCCTACTCTGTGGGAAGGTAAAGCACCCAAAACATTTAGCAACAAGGCGGATCAGCCGGCGGAGTATCATAAAGAAAATGAAAGCCAGCTTACTATTAATATTGACAGGGAAAAATCGGAGCAGAGACAGAAAGCTGAATTTCGATCCGATCTGGAATCTGTTGCGGAAGAGGTGAGAAAAACCTATGTAGCACTTACCCGCGCCCAATATGGATGTTACATCTATTGGGGTACACACACCGATTCAAATTTCTCAGGTCTTGGGGCATCCATCATTGGCAGACAAAAAGTTATAGAATCAATCCAGAATAAGTATAGAGTAAAAGAGGGCGATCAGCTAAGTGATGCAATCTTTGTAGATTGGTTCAGGAAAAAGGAAAAAGAAAGTGGTAAAAGCATCTCTTTCGAAATCATAAAATCAGAGGAACCGGAGGATTTTCAGCTACAATCCATTTCTGATGAAATAACATTTGATATTTTGAAATATCGAGGGAGACTGTCATTACCGTTGAAAAAAAGGATGGAAAGTTTCTCATCCCTTGCCGGTCATAGTTCCGAACCGGGTGAGCCGGATTATGACCAGGTTCTGGAAAGATACACCGAAGCTTTTGAATATGAACCCAGTTCGCAAAAAATAAGTGAACAGTCAATTTATCAGTTTCCGAGGGGAGCCACAGCCGGTACCGCCATTCATAAGTTATTTGAAAACGAGGACTTTGATTTTTCTCTGTCTCATAAAAAAGATTTCAGTGAAATAATAAATGAAACTCTTGAGCAGTATGGCTTTGATCCGGAATGGGCAGATGTGCTGCAAACGATGATAAAAAACGTAGCCGGTGCAGCCATTCCCGGTCTGGATCTTAACAGTCTTTCGCCGAAAGATGAATTACGGGAGATGGAGTTTAATTTTACAGCTTCTGGTGTTGATGGTAGGGCATTGCTGAACATGATCAGATACGGGAAGCATAAATCATTACTCGAATTCCGTGAAAAAATTTCGATGACCGGCTTCATCGATCTTGTTGCACGGCAGGATGGGAGCTACTTCATTATCGACTACAAATCGAATTACCTGGGAGACTCCTCCGGGGATTACAGTCCGGATAAACTGGAAAAGGAGATTCTGGCCAACAGCTATGATCTGCAGTATCATCTTTATACTGTTGCGCTTGTAAAATACCTTAGAACGAGAATAAGAGATTTCGATTATGATAAACATATTGGCGGTGTCGCTTATCTTTTTGTGAGAGGGATGCAGGCCGGAAGCAGTAATGGAGTTTGGTTTCACAAGCCTGAAAAGGAGAAAATTCAATATCTGGAACACATGCTGAATATTTCCACACCAGCAAAAAATGGAGAAAATTAATATGAAAAATCCTACTCTCTTCGATATTGTAGAACAGGATGAATCTGACAGGGAAGAACTATTTGAACTGTTTGACCGGCATGAAAAAGAGATAGTTCATTTTCTGGAGCGCGAGTATGGAGAGCGCACCTACGATGAAAAACTTGCGGTAATTCTGACATCCTGCTTCGTTCGTGCGGGGCACGTTTGCATGCCGATCGACAGAGACGCTGATGAACTGGCCAGAATTATCGATCTGGATGACAAGATCACCGCGAAGCTAAAATCCAGGGAGTTGAAACTGGATGAGAGTTCAATTGTCAGTGGTCCTGGCGAAAATACTCCACTGGTAATAGAGAATGGTCTGCTCTATTTCCAGCGCTATTTTCGAGATGAGCAAAATCTACGTAACTGGATCGCCCAAAAAGGAGCACAACACCAAAATCTTAATCTTTACCAGGATGATCGCGACATACTTGATGATCTGTTTGAATCTATTGATGAAGATGTTAACTGGCAAAAAGTTGCTGCCGCACTTTCGCTGTTCAAACCATTCCTGATTGTATCAGGCGGACCCGGAACAGGAAAAACCACCACTGTTGCCCGTCTGCTCGCTCTTCAGCAGCGAAGGGTTCAGCAGCCATTAAAAATAGCACTTGCCGCACCCACCGGCAAAGCAGCCGGAAGAATGGGAGAGGCACTATTTGATGAACTGGACAAACTTGATTTGACGGATGAACAGCTCAGTGGATTTCCCAAAGAAGCCCAGACTATTCACCGTTTGCTGAGTGAAGTTGAGGATCGGGGCCTGCTTCCGGCAGCAAGAAAAAAGCATCTGTTATATGATATCGTAATTGTGGATGAAGCTTCTATGATCGACCTCTCTTTGATGAACCGTCTTATTGATCATCTGTCTGATGAGACGAAACTGATTTTACTGGGTGATAAGGATCAGCTTGCATCAGTAGAAGCAGGATCTGTTTTTGCCGACTTATGCCGAAAGAAAGAAAATATTTTCACTCAACAAACCACTGAAAAGCTTTTGGATTTGGGTATTGAAATTAAAAATTCAGATAAATCCATTTCGGGAACAGACGACTCAATCGTTTACTTGACCAAAAGCTACCGATTTGACAAAAATAGTGGAATCGGCCGACTGGCAGCAGCAGTAAAATCGGGTTTGAAAGACGATAAACAGCTAATGCCGCTATTCGAAAGTTTTAGTGATATTGAGCATTATCCCTTTGAAGGCAGTACATCAGATTATGAAAAAATGATGGCCGCTTTAAGAGATCGCATAAAAAAATCTGCCGCTATTAGTGATCCGGAAAAGATGCTGGATTTCTGGAAGTCTTCTGTCTGGCTGACTATTCTGAGGCGCGGGCTGTCTGGTTCGGAACGTCTAAACCAACTCGCAGAAAAAACTCTGGCGGCATCAAGAGAAGTAACGATGAAGCAGGGGTGGTATCATGGACGGCCGATCATAATCACCCGAAATGATTATGATCAGGGAATTTTCAACGGTGATCATGGTGTATGCATGAGAATTGATGAGGATGGTCTGTGGGTGTTTATACAGTCGGGAGCTGCCATTAAAATGATAAAACCGGAACGGCTGATACATTATAATCCCGCATATTTTTTAACTGTACACAAAAGCCAGGGTTCAGAATTTAACAATGTTAATCTATTGCTGCCGGCTAAAGAAACATCTCTACTTTCAAAAGAACTTTTATACACGGCTATTACGCGGGCAAGAACTGCATTTCATCTGCATGGAAATCAGGAGTTGTTTATAAAAGGATCTCAGAATAGTACCGAGCGATTCTCGGGATTGTGAGCAGAAGATACCAGTTATAATCCCGGACTTCACTATAGCAAACCAATGGTTTTTAATCTGTAGAAGCTATAAAAACCAACTTTAAATTTTTTTTTTAAAAACCGGGGAACATTCTTTTAATATTTGCGTTATATCAAGTGTTATAACTCGATAAGAGTTGTACCCCGAAAGCCAACGTAGTTAAAGAGGCCTGGTTGAAAGCCGGGCCTCTTGCTTTTCTGATTGTTTCGTTGACTTTACTTTTAATCCGGGGAATGCCTTTCGCAACGTACTCATAATTCCAGATCAGAGAATTTTTATATCCTCAAGCTTTCCATCTTTAATTTGAACGGTACGAAATGGAAATTTGCGTACAGTTTCATAATCATGGGTTACCATCAGTACAGACATTCCGCGATTATTTATCGTTTTCAAAAGTTCCATGATTGATGCGCTCACTTCCGGATCCAGGTTTCCGGTAGGTTCATCAGCCAGAAGTATGCGGGGTTCATTGGCAAGTGCACGTGCAATTACCACCCGCTGTTGTTCTCCGCCGGAAAGGTCAGCCGGCATTGATTTGCGTTTGTGGCTGAGACCTACAAGACCCAGCACTTCAAGAACCCGGTTTTTAATAAAGCGTTTCTTCTGTCCGGTCACCCGAAGCGCAAATGAAACGTTTTCGAATACATTCCGGTCAGGCAGCAATTGAAAATCCTGGAATACGATTCCAAGACGACGGCGCAAAAAAGGTACTTTTTTATCAGGCAGGGAGGAAACTTCAAAATCGGCTACTCTGACCATTCCCTGAGTTGGAAGAATATCTCTGTAGAGAAGTTTCAGAAATGAACTTTTTCCCGAACCGGTTTTCCCAATAATGTAGCAAAATTCTCCTGAGTTAAGTGAGAAATCAATTTCATGGAGGACGGGCGTGCCATTGTAAGCTACAGTAACATTATTCAGATCAATTACACTGTTTTCAGTCATCTCAATACCATTGTGATTCTTAAACTTCGTTTATGAGCGGGTTTTAATTCAAAGCCATCATAAGCCTTCACCAGATCAAAGGGTGATTCTTGTACTATCGGGTAAATTTCTTTCATGGTATAAATCCGCTGGCGATGCTCTTCCCGATAGTTTTCAATAACGTCCTGATTGGCATGGTTAAACCGCTGGATGTCAAAAATATTTGTATGGATTTTTAGCTCATCATCGTATTGGCTTGTACGATGATAACTGAAAATATCATTTACTGTATCCTTCTCTTTATTAAGATATCGAATGGCTTTACGGGAATTTCGCGGGGTTGTAAAATCATAAACAAATATACCGCCTGGTTTCAGCACATTATGAACCTGATGATGGAGAGTGAGTATATCTTCCATGTTATGCAGATAATTCAGACTGTCAAAAACCATGTAAACGGCATCAAACTTTTTATCAAGGTTGATATTCAGAAAGTCAAGAGTCTGAAATTCTACATTTGAATTCGCCTCATCTCCCTTCTTTATCGCTTTTTGTATCATGTCAGCAGATATATCGGTCGCAGTGATATTGTAGTATCCCAGTTCATCCATAGACAGGGCCATAGTGCCTGTACCGCAGGCAAGTTCAAGCAAGTCTTCGGCTTTGTGATGATGCCTCATTATGATCTCATCGATATAGTCAGCCCAGGTTTCATAATCAACATCATGCATTACAGCATCGTATATCTCTGCCAGCACAGAGTATTCTTTACTAAGCTCAATATTTTGTGTTGATTTTTTCATGTTTTTTCCGATTCACTATTTAATTTCTTTTCTGAGCCAACTCTACTGCAAGCTGATAGGCAGCGGTAAATGAACCATGATCGGCGACATTCTTACCTGAAATATCAAATGCCGTTCCATGATCGGGAGAAGTTCGGATAATGGGTAATCCTGCCGTGAAGTTTACGCCTTTCCCAAATGTCAGGGCTTTAAACGGTATCAGGCCCTGATCGTGGTAAGTAGCAAAAACCGCATCATACCTGTCATGCAAACGCTTGCCAAAAAATCCATCTGCTGCAAAGGGACCGCTCACACCTAAACCAGATTCAGCAAGTTCTGTAACCACCGGCTCAATAATTTCTTTTTCCTCTCGGCCTATCACCCCTCCATCGCCTGAATGAGGATTGAGTCCAAATACTGCAATAGATGGTTTTACTAATCCAAAATCATAAATCAGTGAATTATGAAGAATTCCAAGCCGTTTCTTCAGATTGTCCGCAGTGATTTGGGCAGGTACATCTTTCAACGGAATGTGGATGGTAGCAAGAGCTACCCTGAAGGATCCGCTCACCAGCATCATCAGGACATTTTCAGTGTCGGTTTTTTTTGCTAAAAACTCTGTGTGACCCGGTACGTTATAGCCGGCAAGAGAGATCGCCTCTTTGGAAATAGGGGCGGTGACAATAGCTTTTGCCTCTCCGGAAAGGCATGTTTCTATTCCGGCCGCTATTGATTCCATCGCGGCACGTCCGTTAATGGCATTAAGTGTACCGGGTTTGATATCTTCTGATGAAAAATCTGTACAATTTATTAGGTTGATTCTATCTTCCTGAGTATCAGCAGCGGAATCAATAACATTCAGATCCACAGCCTTACCCATAGAGTTTGCATAATACCGGATCACTGATTCGTTCCCAAAAATCAATGGTACAGAATTCTCTGTACTGGCTTCGGATAGTGATTTAAGAATAATTTCAGGTCCGATCCCGCCGGGATCTCCCATGCTGATTGCAATGACTGGTTTCATGCGCCTAAAATATGGAACTGAAATGTGCCAACAAACTACTATTGTTCCGATACCAGGCGGAAATCACCAAATCCTGTGGTGGCTTCGAAAACAAGGGTTCTGTTGGGATATTCCCAAACTTCGGTTGTGGGCTGATCTGTTGGCAGCCGGCGTTCAATATTATCCGGTTCGCCATACAAAATGTACGCTCTGCCGCGATCCGATTCATAACCCGGGGATTGCAGAGTCGTAAAGTTTCTGTAGGCATAGTCGACTCGATTATAATATTCTGCCATCAATTCGTTGAATTCAGTTTCCGGAGTGGGATCACGTTGATCCCAGAATTCCCTGAACTTACGTTCTTTTTCAGCTGATGAACCCGACCGCAGTTCCCGCAGTTCGTTGTCACTTACAATAAACCGCAGCATGTTTATAGCTACATCAATATTCAATAGACTTACAGGCATATCGAGCCAGCGGGAGTTTACAATGCGCCGGCCAATCACAGAATCATCGCTTGTTTTAATTTGAAGCTGGAATCGGGCATTGGCAAATTCTGAATTTGGTACCGATACAATACCAAAACGGGTTCCACTCTCCGATTCATTCATCGATAATACAATATCGGATCCTGATTTTTGAATCTCAAAATCTGATGCCCGGAAGATACTGTCTGTTCTGATAGTATCCCGGAATGTATAATCTGATTCTACTTCGTCAGAAGTTCCGCTTTGTGTTCTGTGAACTGAAAAATAATATTCTTCCTCGGGGTTGTCCGGGAGAATCACCAGAAGATCATAATCGGAACCATAAAGCACGTTTTCACCATAATTAAGAAATCTACCTGTTTTTTACCCCTCATTTTCCTGAAAATCACTTAGCAATATCATGCCTGCATTCGAAAGGGTGTCGTATTGCGGCACGTTAATATTGCGGCGCGTTGAAGATTGCTCCCGGGTTGACTGAGCACGTCTGAGCTGTAGTTCGTAATTGTAAGCACCGGGCTCCAGTTCTGTAGTTATAAAACCCTGAGCATGCTGCAACCGGGATCGTGTTTCATCGAATGAATCCACATACAAAGTATCCTGATAGCTGTCTCTATAAATTGAACGACCCTGAGGAGATGATCGTCTCGATGTGCGATGTGTTCCTTCAAATATTTCAAGCCCCATCTGTAGTGGGGCAAAATATTCTGCATGTACCGGTGCTCCGGATGTACCGGGCTGTACTCTCAAAAAAGGAATTAAATCGTAATCGAGCCGGAACATTACATTTACCATTGCAGATCCATCATTTTGTGGTAAAACAACGTGTGTAATATAAGAGCTGGGCTGGTCAGACCGTTGCAGAAGTGATTCATACATTGTACCTCTTTCCTGCGTACCTCGTTGCTGCGCCTCTGAAAAAATGGGTGTGATCGTGAAGAACAATAGTAAGAGCAGGGCGGAATATTTCATTTGGTCTCAGCGAGTTTAACAGTAGTTTTTTTTGATCTTTTGAAAACCTTTGATTTATGTATCTTCAAACGTTATCAAAACTGATGGTATTATCTATTGAATTATAAATTAAGTATAAATCAGCAGAAATGAGTGAAGCCTGGCAAAGCAATTTAATTGAGACCATCCATAATACAGAGGATAAAATTAAAAAAGGAGGTGGTACAAAGCGCATTGAAAAAGAGCATAAGAAAGGAAAAATGACTGCGCGTGAACGTATCAATTTCCTGATAGATGATGGATCTGATTTCGATGAAATTGGTTTGTGGGCAGCATATGAAATGTATGAAGAAGAGGGGGGTTGTCCTGCTGCCGGTGTGATTACAGGAATTGGATCCGTTGAGGGTAAACGCTGCATGTTAATCGCCAATGATGCCACCGTGAAAGCGGGTGCCTGGTTCCCGATGACGGCAAAGAAAAATTTAAGGGCACAGGAGATCGCCATCGAAAATCATCTTCCGTTAATCTATCTGGTTGATTCGGCCGGCGTTTATTTGCCGATGCAGGATGAAATTTTTCCCGATAAAGATCATTTTGGCCGAATTTTTCGAAATAATGCGGTGATCAGCGCAAAAGGTATTCCACAGATTGCAGCAATAATGGGGAGTTGTGTTGCGGGTGGAGCCTACCTGCCCATTATGAGTGATGAGGCTTTAATCGTAGATGGTACCGGAAGCGTTTTTTTAGCTGGCAGCTACCTGGTGAAAGCCGCGATTGGAGAAGAAATTGATAATGAAACGCTGGGCGGAGCTTCAACCCACACGGAGATCAGCGGGGTTACAGATTACAAAATGAAAGACGACACGGAGTGTTTGCAAACCATTCGCAGGCTTGTGAAAAATCTTGGTCCTGCTGCAAAAGCAGATTTTACACGCCATAATTCGATAAAACCTGAGATCGACGCAGAAGAGATGGTCAGGGAATTTCCGGAAGATCGCAACCGTCCTTATGACGTTCTAAACGTAATTCGCGGAATTGTGGACGCCGAAACGTTCATTGAATACAAAAAAGGGTATGGTCAAACACTTGTTACAGGATATGCGAGAATTGATGGCTGGAGTGTGGGAATTGTGGCAAATCAGCGGAAGATAGTGAAGAGTAAAACGGGAGAGATGCAAATTGGCGGGGTTATTTACTCCGACAGTGCAGACAAAGCAGCCCGTTTTATCATGAACTGTAATCAAAAGAAAATACCCATTATCTTTCTCCAGGATGTAACCGGTTTTATGATCGGCAAGCGGAGCGAGCATGGAGGCATCATTAAAGACGGCGCGAAAATGGTGAATGCTGTTGCAAATTCCACGGTGCCAAAAATTACGATAATCATGGGGAATAGCTACGGTGCCGGAAACTATGCGATGTGTGGCAAAGCATACGATCCCAGGTTTATTTATGCATGGCCCACAGCACAGATTGCCGTTATGGGTGGAACGCAGGCCGCAAAAGTACTGACTCAAATACAGGTTTCTTCGCTCGAAAAAAAGGGAAAGGAACTAAGTGACAGCGATAAAAGTGAAATTTTGGAGAATATAAAAAGCCGGTATGATCGTCAAACCGATGTTCGGTACGCGGCGGCACGCCTTTGGGTGGATGGGATTATTGATCCTTCAGAAACACGGTCGAAAATTTCGAGGGCAATAACAGATGCAAATCACAACCCGACGATTGAAGATTTTAAAACAGGTGTAATACAGGTTTAAGATGCGATCAGTATCAAAAAAAATTTAATTTAAAAACAGATTGACGTGAAAGAAAAAATAAGAATAGCATCGGGTCAGGGATTTTGGGGAGATCTGCCTGAAGCCCCCATCAATCAGGTTAAAAAAGGAAAGATCGATTATCTGGTGATGGATTACCTGGCCGAGGTAACAATGTCGATTATGCAGAAACAGAGAATGCGTAATAAAGATTTTGGATACGCTCGGGACTTTGTGGACGTGATAGCCGCCACTTTCCGTGAAATAAAAGAAGAGGGTGTGAGAGTAATTTCAAACGCGGGCGGGGTAAATCCGCGGGCGTGTAAGGACGCAATTCTGAAGGTGGCTGATGAGATGGAAGTGAAAGGCATAAAAATTGCAGTTGTAGATGGTGATGATATCCTTCCAGACCTGGATGAATTAATATCTAAGGGCCATTCACTCAAAAACATGGAAACAGGAAAACCCATCACTTCTGTTCAGGACGAGCTCTTAAGTGCAAATATATATTTTGGAGCCGCTCCAATTGTGGAAGCTCTTGAAAAGGGGGCGGATATTATTATAACCGGGCGGGTGACCGATACCGGCCTTACACTGGCTCCTATGATTTATGAGTTTGGGTGGCATGTAAATGATTTTGATAAAATGTCGGCCGGTACAATTGCAGGCCATATAATCGAATGTGGCGGACAGGTATCCGGCGGGAATTTTACAGACTGGGAAACGGTGGATGATCTGGTGAATATAGGATTCCCGATAATTGAGGCACTGCCGGATGGTTCGTTCTTTGTAACCAAACATGAGGATACCGGCGGGTTGGTATCAGAAATGACAGTTAAAGAGCAGCTGATGTATGAAATCGGGGATCCTGCAAGCTACATCACACCGGATTGTATTGCTGATTTTACATCTGTTCAATTAACACAGGAGGGTAAAAACAGGGTGAAGATCTTTGGAATAAAAGGAGAAAAACCAACATCGACATATAAAGTATCAGCCAGCTATAATGACGGTTATAAACTATCATCAACTTTGGTTTATTGCTGGCCTGATGCCGTCTTAAAAGCTCGAAAAGCTGCGGAAATTCTCTTTAAACGAGCAGAACAACTTGGAATTGAATTCACCGATACAAACACTGAATTTGTAGGATTGAATGCATGTAATGAAAATCCTGATATTTTAAATGATGAGAGTATAAAAGAACTAAACGAGGTTCAGTTAAGAATTGCCGTTCACTCATACTCAAAAGAAGAGCTGAACAGATTTGGAAAAGAAATAGCCCCCTTAATTTTAACAGGTCCCAGTGGTGTTACCGGGTTTGCCGGTGGACGGCCAAAAGCCAGCGAGGTCGTTGCCTACTGGCCGGCACTTCTTGCCAAAGATGCGGCCTCTCCGGTAGTTTCAATTTATGAAAGTTAACGGTCCGATTTTAATATAAAAAGGTTAGGCAGTATAGGGCTTAGTTCATTACCTTTCGAGAAATAAATTCAGGAATATGAGAACAATCACTACTTTATGGTTATTGGAATTATTGGTGCGGGGATTGCAGGACTAACTGCCGGTCGCCATCTTGCAAAAGCGGGTCATGATGTTACAATTATAGAAAAAAGCCGTGGTTTTGGTGGCAGAATGGCTACACGTTATGCGGGTAAAAATAACGAGACCAGGCTCGATCACGGTTTGTCTCATTTTAGTGTGATCTCAAGTGATTTTCAGAAATTAGCTGATGAATTAAAAGAGCATGGTCTTATAAAACGCTGGGGTGATGATATTGCCCTTTACGATGGCAATAAATTTTATCAGAAAAATCCATACCCGTTAAATAGAATCTCTTATACAGCCACAAACGGGATGAACAGCATAGGTAAATATCTGAGCCGCTGGGTTGATGTGAAAACAGAAACTACCGCAGGAGGTGTTACGTATATTGGGTTTCATCGACGGAAAAAACGGTCATGGATGATAAATCTTAGCAGCGCCAATACATTTGAAGCAGATGCAGTCATCATTGCTGTTCCCGCACCCCAGGCGTACGGCATATTGCAAACTTCAACAAATAAAACCAACGCTTTGAAAATTATAAGGGAAATTGATGAAGTTCACTACACACCCTGTTATGTGTTAATGGCCGGTTATGGAGACAGAGAACTGCCAGACTGGGATGGAGTTATCTGCAAGAATACATCACTTGAATTTATTTCGAATGAAGCTGCCAAAAAGAAAAACAAACAAGAATGTTCATTTGTAGTTAGAGCCACTCCTGACTTTACACGTTTATTGTATGGAAAAGATGAGGCGATTATCAAAAAAGAGATGCTCGACAAACTTGCTACAATTATTGGCGGATGGGCAATGGCACCACAATGGAGTCAGCTGCATTACTGGCGATACAGCAGAGCTCAAAAAACCCTCGACAGGCCATATATTGAGCTCGAATTTCAGGATGCTCCCCTGGCACTGATTGGTGATTATTTCAATGGCAATACAGTGGATGACGCATATTGTTCGGGAATAAATCTGGCACAATCCTGGGTTGAAACCTATCATGATAAATAATCGGGAATGAATCAGATCTGCTTAAAGTTTTTGCATTATCCTAATAAATAAAAAGTGTGGACGCATTACGTAAACTCAATGCTTATATAAAGAAGTACAAGGGTATGTTTATCCTTGGCACTTTTTTTTTAACGGCATCCAATTTTTTTCTGATCTGGATACCTGTTCTCATTCGCCAGACTATGGACGAAGTGGAGAATCTTGGGGAAGAATACGGGGGTGCATATTCATCACTATTTGAGATTCTTTTTTCAAGTGAAGCAGGTCAGA
>CAYOLE010000016.1:0-5150 GCA_964404705.1 uncultured Rhodohalobacter sp.
GCACAGGCCATCGACCACATTCCTGCCGGATATAACGGTATAAAACTCAAATACATTTTAGAGATAAGGAAAATATCATCCAGCGCATGAAATACTTTTTGCATACTTGGGTGATAGGATTCCACCCAGGGGCTTTCGGTCTGAGCGGTGAGAACACCATCATCTGACAGAGCATCGAAGCTATACTGGTAAAACTCTTTTTCAAAAAGTCCCTCGGCCGGACCCACCGGATCTGATCCGTCAATAATGATAATATCGTAGGGATCATTGACATCTTTAACGAAGGCGATCCCATCTTCGTAGAGTACATTCAGCTTTGGATTATCAAAATCTCCAACTTCCTGTAAATGAAGTTTTGATGCATCTACAACCGTTTTATCAATCTCAACCAAGTCCACTTGTTTTACAGATGGATGCTTCATTACTTCGCGTGCAGTTCCGCCATCCCCCCCGCCAATAATCAACACCCGTTCCGGCTCAGGATGCGTGAACATCGCCACGTGGCTGATCATCTCATGATATACAAATTCATCACGCTCACTCAGCATCACCATGCCGTCGATTGTCATGAGATTGCCCCACGTATCGGTCTCGTAAACCTCTACAAGCTGATAATCGGATTGCTCCGAGAATAGCAGTTTTTTAAGGCCAATAGTGAGTCCGGTTTTCTCATGATAAAATTCGTTGTACTGTAAAGGCATAATCTTGTTCAGAGAAAATGTATTTTGAATTCTGTAAATGGAAGCCTCAAAATTCAGATCTCAAGACTCCAGGCTATTATTTATACCAAAGAACAGCCCCGGCAAAAACGGCACCACAGGTTTCGATTTTGTGTTCAATTCCAATCGATTTTATTTCTTTTAGTTTACGATTGCGATATTCAAACCCATCAATTACCATTTGACGAACAATTCCCTCTACATTATCTAAATTAGCGTGATCTTCAAACTCCATAATCACACCGGGTTCTGAATCGTCCTGGGGAATACCTACTGCAATAGCAGCAGAAATCAATCTTCCGGGTGTATTGCCATCGATTGAAGCATACGCAAGTGGCACCAAAGAGCCTTTGGGAAATTCTATCTCATCAACTGAAACCTGTTCGGCTGCAGGTGGCAAAATACTGCTCATTCTCATCAGGTTTGTATCACCGACTCCTGCTTCAAGAAGAGCTTTATCGAATGCGTTTAACCTTGTTCTTCCCTCGGCTGATCCACGAACAAGGCAGTAAATGTTTGGGGTTTTAACCATCATATCAAAAAAAGATTTTTAATAAAAAAAAAAGGTTAGTTCACTTGTTTCGATGCGGCAGGTTTAAAAAGCAAACGCTGGCCATTGGGCACTTTAAATAATCCACGCTTCATTTCCATACTCGACACATTTTTGGATTCAAAATACTCTTTAAGATTTTCCTGAATAATCCATGGATCAATTGTATCCCCACAGGTAAATATATCAACCGCTGCATAGTTGTATTCAGGCCAGGTGTGGATAGCAACATGAGATTCAGCAATGACCACAACACCGCTGACACCATATGGACTGAATTTATGGAAATTGTGAGAAATGATAGTTGCCCCCGAAGCTTTGGTGGCTTTAATTAAGGATGATTCAATAAAATTAACGTCGTTGATATTTGATTCTTTGCAATCATAAAATTCAA
Organism: uncultured Rhodohalobacter sp.; assembly: GCA_964404705.1. GTDB lineage: Bacteria > Bacteroidota > Rhodothermia > Balneolales > Balneolaceae > SW132. Next base: position 1,664 of record CAYOLE010000016.1, read on the forward strand.
CAAGTATCTGACGACCAAGAGCTTCCATAGCTGTTTAATTTAGAGTAATATGTTGATGGTTTTAAAAAAGACATTGTAATTGATAAATAGTGATTATATCCTATCATCTTAATACACACATAGTGTAGAAATGATTCAAAAAAAATAAGAAGAACCAATAATACGCAGAATTTTTGCATTAATGATAACTACAAAAGAAAATTTTTCTAAAAAAAAAGCACTGTCAATCTACAGGCAATTATTGTTGCCACGCCTGATAGAAGAAAAAATGCTAAATCTTCTGCGGCAGAACAAAATAAGTAAATGGTTTTCCGGCATGGGCCAGGAAGCAATTTCGGTTGGTGTTGCATCTTCGGTGGACTCAAATGATTATCTGTTACCGATGCACCGTAATCTTGGCGTTTTTACCACACGTGGTGTTCCCTTCTATCAGCTTTTTGCTCAACTCCTGGGTAAAGCCGATGGTTTTACCGGGGGCCGTGACCGTTCTTTCCATTTTGGTACAACTGAGCACCGGATATTTGGAATGATTTCTCACCTCGCAGCCACCATGCCAGTTGCAGATGGGATTGCTCTGGCGAATATGCTACAAGGAAAGAAACAGGTCGCAATCAGTTTCTGCGGTGATGGCGGAACCAGTGAGGGCGATTTTCATGAAGCTTTAAATCTTGCAGGAATCTGGAAATTACCAGTGATATTTGTGATTGAAAACAATGGCTATGCCCTTTCCACCCCCGTTTCTGAGCAGTACGCCTGCAAAAACCTGGTGGATCGCGCCGATGGTTACGGCCTGGAAGGAATGTTAATTGATGGCAATGATTATTTTGAGGTCTCATCAAGTATCAAAAAAGCACGAAAACTTGCGTTACAGGGAAAACCGGTTTTGATTGAAGCCAAAACGTTTCGAATGAGGGGTCACGAAGAAGCATCCGGTACATTTTATGTGGCCGATAAAGAGTTTGAAGAATGGAAACCAAAAGATCCGATTTTCAGATTTGAAGAGTGGTTGAAAAAAGAAAATATTATAACGAATGAAGGTGAGCTCATATCAATCAAAGAAGAAGTAAAGAAATCTTTTGAGTCCGATTTGTATAACGCACTTAACGCAGAAGATCCATTTTTTGATGAATCTGTGGAGCGTGCCAGGGCGGGTTTAATACCAGTTGCAAAAAGATCCAATGGCAGGACAACAAATAAAAATTCTGAAAAACGTTTGGTTGATGCTATACAACTTGCTCACCGGCAGGCGTTTGATGAAGACGAAACTTTTCTTTTGCTTGGCCAGGATGTGGCCGAATATGGCGGGGTTTTTAAAGTGTCTGAAGGTTTTGTTGAGCGCTACGGAAAAGACCGGATCCGTAACACGCCCATCATCGAATCTGGAGCCATTGGTGCGGCGATTGGCCTCGCCCTTGAGGGATTCAAGCCTGTTGTTGAGATGCAGTTTGCCGATTTTATAACCTGCGGATTTAATCAGATCGTAAACAACCTTTCAAAAGGCCGCTACAGGTGGATGCCAAATATGAACGTTACGATTCGAGCACCTCATGGTGCAGGTGTGGGTGCAGGTCCTTTTCATTCACAATCACCCGAAAGCTGGTTCATGGGGCTGCCTGGAATCCGGGTGCTGGTTCCCTCATCTGTTGAAGATGCTCAAAACATGCTCTATACCGCATTACACGATCCAAACCCTGTTCTCTTTTTTGAACATAAAAAACTGTACCGAAGCTTAAAAGAAGTCACGTCTGATCAATGTCGGTTTGTAGATCTTGAATCAGCACGGATTATCAGGGAAGGCACTGAAGCCACCATCGTAACATTTGGATATGGTGTTCACTGGGCGAAAGCTATTGCAGAAACTTATTCTGAAAAAGGTACAGAACTTGAAATTATTGATTTGCGCTCTCTCGCCCCAGTTGACTGGAGTACTATAAATAATTCAATACAGAAAACCGGTCGGGTATTACTGCTCGAGGAGGCCTCAGAAGTTATGGGACCTATGAGTGAAATTGCCGCAGGAATTTCGGATCATTGTTTTGAATTCCTGGATGCCCCGGTCGTTAGATGCTCATCCATTCACACTCCTGTTCCATTCAGTAAAGAACTTGAAAAAGGGTACCTGGCTGATTACAGGCTGGAAGAAAAACTGGAAAGGTTACTGGCATATTGATTCTCCCGACATTTCACTATGCTGACGAATTGAACTAATGCAATATTGAAAATATTGATCTCTTCCTGTCTTGATAGTGCACCGGTGTCGCATTTCATACCCATCACCGGTATCTATTTCATTGATATCAAAAAATGCTGAATCAGTGAAACCGATTAACTCTTTAAACTCGACATCTATTCACCGAGTTTAGATTCGATCTTTTTGAGCGAATCACGGATGTCGGTGAGTATTTTCAATTTTGCGATCTCTCCGGCATTCTCATCTTCCGATGCGCGGTTAGCCTGATTGTCAGTAACAATATCTCTCTGATCGAGAACATCGGAGCGAAATTCGTGTGCATCTACAATGCCCAGAAGGGATAGATCGGTTCCCTGTGCACTCTGTCCTGCCGTTTCAATGCCGAGCTTACTAAGTCCAAATTTTTTCAGAATGGGCCCCTCAGTAAATGTCAGGTCCTGAATTTTATCCAGCGGAATAGAACGTTCGGTCTGAAACCAAACTCCTTTTTTAAAGACAAGGCTTCGTTTAGTTAGTTCACAGTGAAGTGAATCGTAATATCGATTCACATATCTGGTTCCGAATATTAACCAGAATGGGATTAAAATAATGCCGATGATCGTAATCACACATAACAGAACCACGCAAAAGTGAACATATTTTTTTAATCTCGGATCAAACTGAGCCTGACGAAGTGTTTGGGGTTGCATCCTTTTCTATTATTGTGCCGGATTGTTGCTTTTACCTGATGTTGGTATTCTGAAAGACCGGGCCATTTCTCTTAAGGCGGAGGGATCGACAAAAGCAATGACATTTATTCTCCAGGAAACTCGATACTCCGCCAATTTCTTTGCATCACTTATCTCTACCCATTTCGAATCGGGATATTTACATAGTAGATTAATCGAATTGTTTGCAGGTACCCACAATCTTTCCGGAATCATAAGTTACTGACTCAGCCACTCAATACTATTTTCTAACAAAGCTACATAAGCTTCATGCTGATGTGCTTCACCATCGTGGCCGAGAGTGGTAACGACAACTCTGCCATCACCATGTTCTACTGTCCAGATAACTGGATATTCGTCACCGGTATCCGGTTCAATACCGATGGCCAGTACATGCATATCAGCAGCCTCTTCGTCTCTTTGAAATCGGTAGAGTTCATCTGCAATTGTAAATCGCTCCGGTACATTCTCCATCAGAGGATGATCCGTATCTTCAACATATACTTCAAATTCCCCAAAAGGCCCGTGGCTGGAGGTTCCACCGCCAATCAAATTGCTGAAATAATCTGGCCAGTCCCAAATAAACCAA
>CAYOLE010000016.1:5250-29566 GCA_964404705.1 uncultured Rhodohalobacter sp.
GGTTCCACCGCCAATCAAATTGCTGAAATAATCTGGCCAGTCCCAAATAAACCAACTCGATGCGTGGACTAATAGCAGACCATTGCCCTCTTCAACAAATTCGATAATCCTGGCCGGAAAGTCAGGATTTTCGATCGATTGATTTGTATTCATATTCAGAATTTCTATTTCAGACAGAGCCGGCAGAACATCTGAAGGATTATCCGTATATCGGACATCCGCACCGGTACCCGCAATAATTGTAGAATCTTCTTCATTAAACCAACGGTCAAAATCATGATGATCACCACCGCCAAATATCAGTACTTGAGGACTGTCATTCTGGTTTGCTGAATTAGTTTCAGATTGTGTTTCTGCATCTGATGTACAAGCAAATGAGAAAGCACTAAATAGGATTATTATAGTAATAAAAGAAAATAACTTAGATTTTATCATGTGGATCTATTTATAGATTAACTATTATTAAAGCATTAACTGAAGAAGAAGTATATAATGATGATCATTATAACTAACAGAATGGATAGTGACAGATCTCTCCAATTCCAGCTTGAGCGCGATTCCCTCCGGTCATCATCAGAAAGGGTTCCAAAAGTAAGGCCTGCAATTTTACTGTATTCCGGAGGTTTGGTCATATAACTAACTCCGATCATAACTGCTACGCAGGTCAGGAATATAATAAGACTGTAATATTGAAAGAAAATATTACTGATAATCCATAAGAACGAGCCTTCTGCATATTCAAATCCATCTATTAATGCAACAGGTGTATCCACGGCAAGACGAAAAAGCCCCATCAGAAAACCGACACCCAGCGCCGCCATACATCCTTCCTTGTTCAGGCGTTTATAGTACACACCCAAAAAGAAAACCACAAAAATTGGAGGAGCAAGGTACGACTGAACTCCCTGCAGGTAATCATATAAGCCCCGGCTTCCTTGTATTACCGGAATCCAGAGTAGTCCTATAATAACCATAACCACGGTTGCAATACGGCCCATCCATACAAGTCGTTCTTCTGAAGAATCGGGTCTATATTTTTTATAAAAGTCCATGGTAAAAAGCGTGGATGAAGCATTAAAAACCCCCGCCAGAGAACTCATTAAAGCAGCAAGAAGGCCAGCAACTACAATCCCCCGAATTCCCACGGGTAAAATATGGGTGACAAGCATCGGAAAAGCTGCCTGTGCATTTTGAGTAATCACTTCCCCATTTTCATCGATCAGTGACTGTTGCAGTGCTTCTATTTCTCCGGATTGTGCAAGTGCAAAAGTGATAATCCCTGGTATGATGAAGATGAAAACCGGGAGCAGTTTCAGAAATGCAGCAGCAATGGAACCTCGGCGAGCTTCTTTTATATTTGCAGCTCCCAAAGCCCGCTGAACAATATATTGATCAGTTGTCCAGTACCATAATCCTACAATTGGCGCAGCGAACAGCATTCCCACCCATGGGTAATTACTATTAAAATACCAGGCCATTCGATTTTCTTCCAGTACAGGGGCCCAGGTTCCTTCCATTCCTTCGGGAACGAGTGGTTTCCATAAGTCAAACATATCCTCACCAGCAATTTCCACGAGCCTTCCCCATCCGCCAATCGCATCCAGTCCGTAAATCAGAACCATCAGCGATCCAAATACTAAAACTAATGTTTGCAGTGCTTCTGTATAAGCAACAGCACGTAATCCTCCTAAAATGGTATAAGCACCTGTAAATAGAATAACGAGAATTGAACCGATCCAGAAGCTGTTCATTCCCATAAAACTTAACTCAGGCATTAAAACACTAAATACAATTCCACCTGCAAAAATCCCTACTGCAATCTTTGTTAAAACATAAGCAACCAGCGAAATTCCTGATAAAAGCGCCCGCGCCATGGGTGAAAAACGCTTTTCGAGAAACTCTGGCATCGTAAATACTCTTGACCGGATGTAGAACGGAACCATAATCCAACCCAGCACAAGCAGGCACCAGGCGTGCAACTCATAATGAGCCATGGCCACACCATCGGTTGCCCCCGAACCTGCAAGGCCGACAAGGTGCTCCGATCCTATATTGGATGAAAAAATAGAGGCTCCGACAATAAGCCAGCCGAGATGTCTGCCGGCAAGGAAATAATCGGTTGAAGTTTCAGTTGGCTGACGAATCACCCACCATGCAAGACCAGCTATTACAGTAAAATAGAGGCCGATCACAATCCAGTCTAATGTAGCTAAAGCTCCCATATAGTCATTTTAAATTTACAGGTTGATAGTTAGCATTTTATTGTTGAAAATCATTGTAATACATTTTCAGATTCATAGAAACCGGTATATTTAAACCTCCGTGTATTCAATTCCCAGTATTTTTGTGAGCATTTTCCACTTTTGGCGCTGATCTCCCAGGTGAAGAGTCTGATGATGAGTTCCACCTGCCCTCAGCCATCCGTCATTACATTCACGAACACCTGACGAAGGTTTAAAATGAAAATATGGCATTTCAATTGTTTCGGATTTTTCCGTATCAAGAATCTCGCCATAGGAAACTACCAACCGAAACTGTTCACCTACAAGGTGAACCAGCGATACCATAGTAGCAGGACCAGGCTCAGCCATAAACACTGTTGTTGGCGGGTTTTCGAGATCACCAATTCCCAGCACCCTGTTTTTCAGCTCTACGGGCTGATCTTTTCTGGCAATCTTCCAGTTCCCTTCTCCCATATGGCTCATTAACATGGAACCTTTTTTAAAATCCATCGCATACATCTCTGTGAAGTGAGCATTCTCCTCAAGCAGGTGCCCTGCAGCAACCATACTTGCAGTGTTTGTATCACCCTCCGCAGCATAGCCATATCCTTCTGCCATCAGATTGGATGCAGCGAGCATGTTGATCTGTTCAAATCGCCCATCCCCTTTAAATGTATCAAAATGGGCCGAAAAGCCGGAGTATTTGCCCTCTTCCAGAAATGCTTTAAATCCCAGGTACATCCGAACAGCATAGCGAAAGTTATGATCAGGCATGTCATCATCAACGATAAATCTCTCCTTTTCAATTTCAAGCTGATTGTTGATCTCCTGATCTGTAACCTCCTCCATTTTCCGGTATACTTCCCCCATGTACTCCCGGTTTACTTCAGGTCCGATAACACGGGTAAAAGCGGCCTCATCGGTCAGTGTATCCCCCATTCCCTGCATTTTACCAATGGAAGCAATCTTCATCTTTTTAAGCTCTTCAGCAGCCATCGCCGCTCTTGACCAGTCGGAAACATACTTTTTAAATTCATTACTTTTCCAATCTGCCGATATCACTTCAAACTGATCCCCGGTAGTTCGGAGAATGGCGTTTGCCATATCCTGGGCACCATGTATTCCCTGGTTGTAGGTAAGATCATCCATATTCCAGTCAATTCTTACGGAACTTTCGGGCTGAATATTAGCAAGCAGAATAGGGAGCGAATTTTTTTGCAGTGCCCGAACGGTTCTCATGGCGGGACCATAGGTGAGCATTACTATCATAACTCCATCAAGTCTATCGTAATTGAAACCAGAAATGATTTTCTCTATATCATCCCTGTTTCGTGCAGCACCGGGAAATGTCCAGTCGGCAACTTCACTGAGTTCATCACATACTTTTCTTGCATAGCCTTCCTGTCGTTTTGTTATCCCCGGAATTGATTTATCATACAGTTCCTGCATGATTCCCAGCAACCCAATCTTCGGTTTTCGCTTTACTACCATTCTTAAAGTAATTTGTTATTTGAGTTAATCCTGACCATAATATGCATCCTTGCCATGTTTACGTTCGTAGTGTTTTTGAATCAAAGAATCTTTCATTCGCGGGGTATCCGCCCTGATTTGTAAGCTTAGAAAAGCCATTTTTGCGATCTCCTCCAGCACAGCGCTGTTATATATTGCTTTTTCTGCCGTTTTTCCCCATATAAAAGGAGCATGATTTCCAACCAACACCATTTCCACTTCTTTATAGGATACATTTCTTTTTTGAAACTCAGTAATGATCTGCCGGCCGGTTTCATACTCGTAGTTTCCCTTTATCGCCTCATCTTTCATTGGAGGTGTACATGGAATGTCTTGGGAGAGATGATCGGCATGAGTAGTGCCAAGGATAGGAATATCTGATAATGTTTGAGCCCATGCCGTTGCATAAGTGGAATGGGTATGAACAATACCTCCTACCTGATCCCAATTTTTATAAAGAAGAGCATGTGTTTGCGTGTCGGATGAGGGCCTTAAATCTCCCTCCACTACGTTGCTGTCAAAATCCATCACCACCATATCATCCGAACGAAGATCTTCATAAGGTACCCCGCTTGGTTTGATTGCAAATACTTTTTCCTGATGATCAGCTGCACTTGCATTTCCAAAAGTGAAAAGTACAAGCTTCAGCTTTTCAATTTGCATATTTGCCTTGTATGCTTCCTCCTTTATTTTTGTATAATTACTCATTTAACCGGAACAAGTTAGTCGTTAGGCTGATTAGTTCTTTTCTCAACAATCTCCCCGAAAGAGAGGTAACGATCATATAATTTTTTATAAACTTCAACATTTTCGGCTCTGGGCTGATAAATTTTATCAAACCCGCTGCCCATCGCTTTTTTGGCATCCTCTACATTCTCGAAAAGTCCGGCTGCAGTAGCGGCAAACATCCCCGCCCCGAGTGCACATGTTTGTTTAGATCGTACAATTTTGATCGGCATATTTAAAATATCAGAAAGAGTTTGCATCACAAACTGAGATTTTCCCGCCACTCCTCCCAATCCCAAAACACCTTTAATTGGAACTCCTTCATTTTCAAATCGATCTACAATAGCTTTGGCGCCAAAACAAGTGGACTCAACCAAGGCTTTAAATATCCGGGGAGCATCACTGCTTAAATCAAGACCTTCAATAGCAGTTTTTAATTTTTGATTGGCATCAGGAGTTCGCCTGCCGTTTAACCAGTCGAGAGCAACAATATTGGTTTCCTCAACTTTAATTTTTTCTGCATCGACGGATAACTTCTCCATCAGCTGCTCATCAATCCCCTCCAGTAAGCGCTTTTTCAGTTGTTCATCAATAAATTGGGATTCTTCGATTAATTCAGATACAGGCTTTTGAACAAGATTTTTAAACCATGCATAGACATCTCCAAAAGCTGATTGGCCAGCTTCCAAGCCTATCATTCCAGGAACTACAGATCCATCAACCTGCCCGCAAATACCTTTAATCAATTTGCCATCCAGTTCTTCCGGTGGTACGATCAGCATATCACAGGTTGAGGTTCCCATTACTTTACTAAGATAAAAGGGTTCAATTTCACCACCTACTGCCCCCATGTGGGCGTCAAATGCCCCAACACCGATCACAACATTTTCTGAAAGCCCCAGTTTTTTCGCCCACTTTTTTGAGATTGTTCCTGCGGGTTTATCTGATGTATCGGTTGCCTGAAACAACCGTTCTCTGAGTCCGGAAAGCAATGGGTCAAGCTGGGTTAGAAATTCTTCTGAAGGCAGCCCGTCAAATTCTTCATGCCACATTGCTTTGTGACCGGCTGCACAGCGGCTTCTTTTCATGTTTGAAACATCATCGCCCCCTGTCAGCTCAAAGGTGATCCAATCGCAATGTTCCGCCCAGGAATAAGCTGATTTACGAACAGCTTCATCAGAACGTAAAACATGAAGAATTTTTGCCCAAAACCATTCTGAAGAGTACACACCGCCAACATATTTGGTGTAATCTACCTGCCACGATTTCGCTAATTGGTTAATCTCTTCAGCTTCGGCAATTGAGGTGTGATCTTTCCACAAAACAAACATTGCATTTGGATTCTCCTCAAGACCTTCACAAAGAGCTAATGGCTGTCCTTTTTTATTAACAGCAACAGGAGTAGATCCAGTGGTATCAACCGAAATCCCTTTAATTTTTTTTGAATCTCCCTCCGGCAATCTCGAAACAACCTCTTTGAGAACAGATTCAACACCTTCAAGATAGTCTGCCGGATGTTGACGAAACTGATTTTTTACCGGGTCACAAAATCTTCCCTCCGCCCACCTTGGATATTGGAATACCGCTTCTGCTATTTCTATTCCCGAGGTATCGAGCAAAAGTGCCCGTACAGAATCCGTTCCAAAGTCAATCCCGATAACATAATTAATTGAAGAACTCATTTAACAATTAAATTCGATCGTGAGAAATTTCTTTTTACTCAATCATGTGTCTTTTACCATGAGACATTTAAGTGTTATTGTAACACTATTATTTAATTGCTACAAATTAAATAGAACTACATTTAATGTGTTATAAGATATTCTTCATAGTTTACTTTTGATTTCGACTGAAAGAGTTGTGGAAGCTTTAATTAATACTGTATTTATAATTAATATGTTCATGTATCTGTTGCCTGATATGAGTTTATCGCGCTGTACGCTTCATGACTCATTTTGCAGCCACTCCTTTACTATCCTTCTATACGACTCCTAAAAAGATCAGGAAAACCGAGAGGCTAAAGCTTACGGAGGGACTGTTTACGGAGTAGTAAAAAAACTTTCAGGTTTTTTCTAAACAATAAGAGTGATATTGACGTCAATTATGCTGATAAAATGATTTGAACCTGAGCAATTCAGAATTTTCCAATATCATCTATTAACGGTTGTAAAAATAACGTCCAATTCTTCATTTTTTCAACTCATTAGTTGTATACTTTCAGGTTTCGCAGCTGCTTTGTTGGTTGAATGTACCCGTAGCAGAAAGTGTTTATTAAAGTAAAACCTAATTTGTTAGTTGTTGTACATGAAAAGTATAAAGCAAAAGTTCACCGTTTCGTTTTCTTATGATGTTGAGTTTACGGAGAAATTGTTCAATCCAGCTAATCCTTTATTTGAACAAACTATAAAATCGTATCCGGATAAACCCACGCCCCAAATACTGTTCGTTTTGGATCAGGGTATGTATCAGCATCACCCAAATATTATGAATGACGTAAGAAATTATTCTGACCAGAGATCAGCTAAGTATACAATCTTTGACAAGCCAGTTATTATACCGGGGGGTGAAGACTCTAAAAATGATTCGGAGCATGTAAAGGCCATACTTAACGCTATAGAAAAGGCCGATTTAGACAGGCACTCTTATGTTACTGTTATAGGTGGAGGTGCGGTTATTGACACCGCGGGATATGCAGCTGCAATTGCACACCGTGGAATTCGGCTCATTCGTATTCCAACAACCGTACTTGCTCAAAATGATGCTGCAGTTGGAGTTAAAAATGGGATCAACGCTTATGGAAAGAAGAATTTCCTCGGCACTTTTGTCCCTCCTCATGCCGTCTTGAATGATAGTGAATTTCTCAAAACCCTGGAAGACAGAGACTGGCGATCCGGAATATCAGAGGCGGTGAAAGTAGCACTGATCAGAGATGCTTCATTTTTCACTTTTCTGGAAAAGAATGCAAAAATGCTAAACAATCGCGATAAGGATACAATGCAGAAACTGATTCACCGGTGTGCGGAACTTCATCTCGAACACATCCGTACGTCGGGTGATCCGTTTGAAACCGGTTCATCCCGCCCCCTTGATTTTGGCCACTGGGCAGCTCATAAACTGGAGCAACTTACAAATTATGAACTCCGTCATGGCGAAGCAGTGGCAATCGGAATAGCCTTGGATTCAGCATACTCACATCTTATTGGAATGCTGGACGAAAGCAGTCTGCAGCGAATCCTCAACGTCTTCAGAGATTGTGGTTTCAGCCTCTATGTGCCAGAGCTTGAATCTGAGCTGGATCACCCCGAAAAGAAAGATTCTGTTCTATACGGGCTCCAGGAATTCCGGGAGCATCTTGGCGGAGAACTTACTATTATGCTTCTTCAAAGTATTGGAAAGGGCACTGAAGTGCATGAGGTTGATATTGATCTCTATAAAAAAGCTATCAGAATGCTTCACGCTGAGAAGGAACTGGTCTAAACCGGTCAGAATTATGAAAATATCAACCCATCCCGATTGTCACCTCACATACTGCTCTAATATTCATCCCGGTGAAACATGGGGTGATCACTTCAGTGAGTTAAAAGTTTATCTGCCAGAGTTAAAAAAAAGGCTCTCTCCCAATGAGCCTTTTGGGGTCGGCTTAAGGCTTTCTGCCAATGCAGCTGAACAACTTTTAAAAGAAGATGCATTGGATGCCTTTCGAAACTGGCTGGATAATGAAGGGCTTTATCTGTATACAATTAATGGTTTTCCCTATGGCATCTTCCATGGAGAAAAAGTTAAGGATAATGTATATGCACCTGACTGGTCCAGGAAGGAACGCCTGGAATACACCTTAAACCTGATCAGTATTCTTTCAGAGCTGCTTCCGGATGATATGGATGGTGGTATCTCCACCTCGCCCATATCCTATAAATACTGGCCAAACAACAAACCAACCGATGAGCTTTTTAAAATAAGTGCCCATCACCTGGCTGAGTCGGCGCACAAAATGGCGGAAACAGAGAAAACCCGGGGAAAAGAACTTCATCTTGATATTGAACCGGAACCGGATTGCGTATTGGAGAACAGCTCCGAAACAATCGAATTTTTTACCAACTGGCTTTTCCCGTTTGGAAGTGTTTACCTTGTAAAAAAGCATGGGTACAGCAGTGAGAAAGCCGAAGATATTTTGCGGCGACACATTCGCGTTTGTTATGACACCTGTCATTTCGCCCTGGAGTATGAAAATCCATATACAGCGATCAAAAATTTGACTTCCGCCGGCATTAGAATAGGCAAAACACAGATTAGCGCAGCTTTAAAAGTCGAATTGGGAAATGACTCTTTCAATAGAAAAAATATTGCCGCCAAACTTCAGAAGTTTGATGAGCCTGTCTACCTCCACCAGGTAATTGCAAGGCAAGCAGACGGTACATATAACCAGTTTAGAGATCTTCCTCAAGCTATTGAATCCATTAATGATATGGATTTTAAGGAATGGAGAATTCACTTTCATGTACCTGTGTTTATCGATCAATTTGATGAGATGAGTTCAACACAGGATCACATCCTGGAAAGCCTGAAACCTTTATTGGAACGATCTGACTGCAAACACTTCGAAATTGAAACCTATACCTGGGACGTGCTGCCAGATCATTTAAAAACAAATATTACCGATTCGATTGAACGGGAATACAACTGGACACTTGATGCTATGAAAGATCTTTCCCACAGCTGACACGGGCAAACGAGTTGAACGTTTTACAAGAAACAAAGTACAGATATGCACAAAACAGCAGTTATAAATGTCGTTGGCCTGACACCTGATCTGATCGGAAAACATACTCCCCGGATCTCTGAGTGGGTATCCAAAGGAAAAATATCCTCCGTGGATTCGATGCTGCCGGCAGTAACCTGTTCCGTACAATCAACATACCTGACCGGCGTAATGCCCGACCAACACGGGATTGTAGCCAATGGATGGTATTTCCGCGAGATGGATGAGATTAAATTCTGGAGGCAATCCAATAAACTGGTCCAATCTCAGAAGATCTGGGAAAAACTGAAAAAGGAAAATCCTGACTTTACATGTGCCAACCTTTTCTGGTGGTACAATATGAATTCTACCGTTGACTACCTGGTTACCCCCCGCCCGATTTACAGAGCAGACGGTGTTAAAATTCCGGATATATACAGCAAACCGATTGAACTTCGGGATGAGCTAAATGAGAAACTGGGCCAGTTTCCTTTATTTAATTTCTGGGGGCCCAATACAACCATATACTCCAGCAAATGGATTGCCGATTCTGCAATAGAAATCGCCAATAAATATGATCCTACGCTTACGCTCATATACCTGCCGCATCTCGACTATAACCTCCAGAGAATTGGCCCCGATGATCCTGCTATAGGAAAGGATCTTCAAGAGATCGACACTGTATGCGGAGACCTCTTCGACTTTTATGAAAAGAATGGTATACGGGTTATTCTGCTTTCTGAATACGGAATTGAACCGGTGAACAAACCGGTACACATCAACCGTGTACTGAGAGAAAAAGGTTATATCACGGTCAGAGAAGAGATGGGAGGTGAAATTTTGATCCCGGATGCCAGTCGGGCCTTTGCCGTGGCAGATCACCAGGTGGCTCATATATATATTGATCATAACGAAGATATTGAAACCGTCCGGAAGATAGTTGAAGAGATTCCTGGTGTAGAGTCTGTATTAGCAGAAGAAGGCAAAAAGAAGCACCATCTTAATCATCCGCGGTCGGGAGAACTGGTGGCAATCGCTGACCCCGATTCATGGTTCACCTACTACTACTGGCTGGATGACCATAAAGCCCCTGATTTTGCCCCTACAGTCGACATCCACACAAAACCGGGCTATGACCCCGCTGAACTGCTGATCAATCCTGACATCAAATTTCCCAGGCTTAAGGCCGGTTTCAGATTGCTTCAAAAAAAACTGGGATTCCGATACACTATGGACCTGATTCCGATTGAGGGCTCAGGAATTAAAGGGTCACACGGACGACTTGCAGCTACAAAAGATTCGGGCCCTCTTGTGGCCACACATCAAACCGGATTATTGCCTGATACATCACTCCAACCAACAGATTTATTTGATTTGATTTATGATCATGTAAAAGATTAATGCACGAAGTGATTACTGTGAATTCTCTGTAGACTCTAACAACTGCTCTATATTTGATGACTGCAGCGAATTCAATAGAGATTCACCGGCAAACAGACTGTATTCTGACAGGATCTGTTGGGGATCATCCCAAAGAGTCAGAAATAACTGCAACGGTGAATTCAGTGCTTCAGGATTGGGCAGAAATAGTCCTGTCTTATCGTTTAGGTTTATTTTATTATCCTCAAAAGGATAGTGGAAAAACAGGGCCCAGCCATCTTCACCAACAATAACCGGTAATTGATTTGTCCCCACCGATATTAACTGCCCACTATCAATGAGATCCCGGACAGAATACCACCCGCCCTGCTCCCCGGTTTTGTGCCAATCCAGATCAATACCAAACAGATCTCCATTCGTTTGAAATTCCATGCGGCCATCCTCTCTATCAGGCCACTGAAGTTGCTGAATAATGGAGTTTTCTTCGTTCCTGAATATGATCCTGAGCGGAGATCGTAAAACCTCAAGTATATAATCACCAACATTTCCCCGGACAGGATCCATAATGGTACGACTTTTCCAAAGTTGATCACGCTCATATTCGATTAGAACATTTGATTCAGGCAACTTCGGTTCGGAACTGTGGATGGTTTCAAGCGGAGCAAGTGTAATTTCAAAGGTATGATCAGAGATTTTAGCAATTGTGAGAATTGCATGGTTACCTCCATATCGTATGATCGGGTCTGAAACTGTTCTTTCATCAGGTGAAAAACCCAAACCAAACGTTTGATCTGAAGAAGCGGATGATGGTTCCAATTCAGTAACAGTTACATTCAAAAGAAAGAATAAAGACAATATTAAGTTTGGCACAGCTCTGTTTGATTAATTCTGTTGTGTCCAGGATTTTCGACAATTTTTAAACATTTCATCGAAACATCTCCAAGATAGCTACATTCAATATTTAACGTGAATTCTGAATAATGAAAAAACCCTTTATTTCGTCATCCCGACTCGGCTGTCTGGTAATCGGGATCTCCATCCCTGATTAAGTCTGGAGATTTCGCTCGGCCGTTCAAAAATTAAACGGCTCAGGGGCCGGAATGACTCATATCATCTTTAGGTTTTTTCCTTATCCAAACTCAGTTTATTTTAATTTTTCAATCTCAATTTTTAAGATAAGTAATAGATGGCGTATAATTTTGGTGTAATATTTGATATGGACGGGGTTTTGGTCCACAGCAATCCGGTTCACAAAGAAACGATAAAAGAATTTTTTATAAAATATAACCAGCAAGTCAGCAATACTTTTCTCGAAGAAAGGGTATGGGGAAGAACCAATAAAGAATGGATACCGGAAGTATTTGGCGATATTACTGTTGACCGGACCCAATATCTCGCTGATGAAAAAGAACAAATGTTTCGAGACCGGTTCGACCCAGATTCAGCCTGCATACCGGGTATCAAAGAGCTTTTAAAAGAACTGAATAATCATGGGGTACGAACAGCAGTAGCGACATCTGCACCGGGCGAAAACGCCGAGTTTATACTAACCAAATTAAAAATTAAAGATTATTTCTCGGTCATATTGGATTCTTCTGACGTAGATAAAGGCAAGCCAGAACCACAAGTATATTTAAAAGCTGCGGAAAAGCTTGGGCTTCCTCCATCAAAATGCATTGTATTTGAGGATTCCCTGGCAGGTGTTGAAGCCGGAATCCGGGCAGGATCAAAGGTTGTGGGAGTTTCATCAACACATTCAGCGGAAGAACTCTCAGGGTGTGCAATGGTTATCTCTGATTTTTCGGAGCTAACTGTTGATGATCTTGCCGATTTGATTACCTGATAATCTGAGTTCGATTCATACGCCGAAATTTTTATTTGTTATGTCGTGCTCCGACACGGCATCTCCTAATCTTGAAAAAGACGGGGATTTCATTTCATGGGAAATGATCAAAATTTTGAAATGATTACTATCTAATTTCGATTAATCGAACTCAGGTGTATAGGAAATTGAAAACCAATCAGAGAAAATACCAATCAGAAAAAAATCAGGCAGCACAATGGTGTCTGCCTGATTTTCTAAATTTACTGATCTATTTGGAGAGGGTAAACTCCGGCAGTTTTTTAATCTCTCCCCCATTCATCGCCGACTCATGTGCCAGCAAACCAACACAGGTCCAGTTTGCAGACTGAACTGCATTTGGATAAGGATCACGGTCTTCTACAATCGCTGATACAAATTCATGAGCCAAATGAGGATGTGAACCGCCATGTCCTGCACCCTGAATAAAGGAAAGGTGTGCCTGATCTTCTGCATCATATACTCCCGCCTGAGTAAAAGATTGAATTTCTTTGGGCAGCAAGTGTCCGTAATCCGGTACTTTAACCCGCTCTGGAATTTCCGGTTCAGGTTTCTTAGCTGTATGAATAACCGGATCTTCTCCCTCAATCAGCGGCCACTCAAAAGATTTCTTTGATCCGTAAGCATCAAAACTTTCGCGATACTGACGGGCTGTATCAAACAGCGAACGGTAGATATGCGCTGATACGTCAGAATCAAGCAGCTTAATATGTGCAGATTCAACGGCGAACGGACATCCGGACTTTTCAATTAAATCATCACTGATTTTTCCAGACCCAAAACAAGAAACATATTCGGCAGATTTATTCATCAATCCGAGAACCGGACTCACCACGTGGGTGGCATAGTGCATCGGTTTCATGCGCTCCCAGTATTCAGGCCATCCTTCCATATCCTGTGGATGACTTGCCTGCAGGTACTGAATATCTCCCAATTCCCCTTTATCATACAGCTCTTTCACAAACAGAAATTCCCGGCTATAAACCACCGTTTCAGCCATTGTGTACTTGAGACCAGTCTCTTTCACTGTTTTTACAATTTCTTCACAATCTTCTATCGTTGTTGCCATTGGTACGGTACAGGAAACATGTTTACCTGCCCGGAGCGCCATAAGCGTATGCTCGGCATGGAGCTGGATCGGTGTGTTGATATGTACGGCATCCACTTCCGGGTCATTCAGTAGATCTTCGTATGAAGTATATCTTGTATCAACACCAAACTCGTCTCCAATTTTATTAAGCTCCGATTCTGTACGCTGACAAATTGCATACATAGTTGCATTTGGATGCTTTTGGTAGATTGGAATGAATTCAGCACCAAATCCTAATCCAAGAATCGCAATATTTACCTTGTTTTTTGCCATTATCTTATTCGTTTGTGTTAGAATTAAAGGTTTTAAAATCTGCCCTTCTGCTGAACAGATGCTGTGTTTACATTATTTTCCAAGTAGTTTCATTGCTTCTTTAACAATATTCTCAGAGGTAATACCTAAATACTTATATACATCTTCATAAGGGGCTGATTCACCAAATCGATCCAGACCTATCACCACGCCTTCTTTACCAAGCCACTGTTTCCAGCCAAGAGTCACACCAGCTTCAACGGCCACCCGTTTTTGAACAGATTCAGGGAATACTTTTTCCTTATAGTCATCAGGTTGATTTCTGAAAAGCTCCCAGCTTGGAACACTTACAACCCGGACGTTTATACCTTTTGATGTAAGTTCTTTGTCCGCTTCCATAGCAATGCTTACTTCTGATCCGGATCCCATCAAAATCACGTCCGGTTTTCCATCGGCCGCATCTTTCAGTATATAAGCTCCTTTTTGTACCATCGATGCAGGCGCATATTCCGGCCTGTCGAATGTGGGCAATGACTGACGGGTAAGAGCAAGCAATGAAGGGCCATTTTCATTTTCAAGTGCAGTCTTCCAGGCCCAAACAGTTTCGTTTGCATCTGCAGGACGTAAAACCAGTGTATTCGGAATCGCCCGAAGTGCCGCAAGGTGTTCAATGGGCTGATGAGTGGGTCCATCCTCGCCCAGGCCTATACTATCGTGTGTAAATACAAAAATAGAAGGTATTTTTGAAAGTGCAGCAATACGAATGGCTGGACGGCAGTAATCCGAGAAGATCAAAAACGTGCCGCCAAAGGGAATTAAACCGCCGTGCAAAGCAATACCATTCAGAGCAGCACCCATACCATGCTCTCTCACACCGTAGTTAACGTTTTGCCCTTCATATGATCCGGCTTGAAAATCACCTTTATCTTTGAGGCCGGTTAAATTACTGGCTTTCAGGTCGGCTGAACCTCCAAAAAGCTGAGGAATATGTGCCGCAATTGAATCCAGAACCTGCTGAGATGCTTTACGTGTTGCAAGACCTTTTTCATCAGCATCAAATACCGGGAGCAACTCTTCCAAATTTTCCGGAAGTGACCTGGATAACATCGCCTCGAATTCGGAAGCTGATTCAGGATGATTCTTTTTAAACTCTTTAAACTTTGAATTCCACTTATCTTCCAGTTTCTCCCCTTTTTCTACTGAACTTCTGAAATGAGAGAGGACTTCCTCCGGAATATAAAATTTTGCATCCGGATCCCAGCCCAGGTTCTTTTTGGTCAGGCGTATTTCATCTTCACCGAGAGGGGCTCCGTGAGACGATGAACTTCCTTCCTTGTTTGGACTGCCATATCCAATCCTGGTTTTACAAACAATCAAAGAGGGTTTTCCGGTCTCAGCTTGTGCTGCTTTGATAGCATCTTCAATCTGCTCATGATCATGCCCATCCACTTCAATTACGTGCCAGTTGTAGGCTTCAAAACGTTTCCCCACATCTTCCGTAAAGGCAAGTTCCGTTGATCCATCAATGGTAATCTGGTTCGAATCATAAAGATAGATCAGTTTTTCAAGCTTCAGATGTCCGGCCAGTGAAGCCGCTTCGTGACTTACCCCTTCCATAAGATCGCCGTCACTCACGATGGCATAAGTATAATGGTTAATCCACTTCTTATCCTTGTTAAACCGGGCTGATAAATTCGCTTCGGCCATAGCCATTCCTACACCGGTTGCAAAACCCTGTCCCAAAGGCCCCGTGGTGGTTTCAACACCAGGTGTCAAACCAAATTCGGGGTGCCCCGGAGTAATGCTATGCAATTGTCTGAAATTTTTAATCTCTTCCAGCGGAAGATCATATCCTGTCAAATGCAGCAGACTATACAGCAGCATAGATCCGTGGCCTGCAGATAAGACAAACCGATCCCGGTCGAACCATTTGGGGTTTTTTGGGTTATGCTTCAAAAATTTGGTCCATAGAACATAAGCCGCGTCAGCCATCCCCATTGGCATTCCGGGATGGCCGGAATTTGCTTTCTGAACTGCATCAGCAGCAAGAAACCGAATTGTATTTACTGATAATTGGTCGAGTTTTGATAGAGCCATAGAGGTAATAGAATTTAATAACGAAATGAAATTTATGAGTAGACCGGAAAACTGGGCTACTGTTACTGTGAAACCGAACAAGCATAGAGAGATTCATTAACAGAGTAGTAGTGCCCTTTACCCTAACAACTTTTTAATGAACGAAAGCCCATCCTTTGCAAGAATATCAGGACTTTCAGCCAGAGGACGCCAGATGGCAGCAGCTTTAGCCAGCAATTCATTATCAGGGCTGAAAGTTTCTATGATTACGTGTCCATCATATTCTATTTCTTTTAGTGCTGAAGCTATTTCATCCCAGTCAAATTGACCCGTACCTGGTGTTCCCCGGTCGTTTTCAGCTACCTGAAAGTGATGCAGATTTTCTCCCGCTGTTCGGATGGCATCACCCAGGCTTTTCTCCTCAATTCCTGCATGAAAAAGATCAATCATTACTTTGCACGATGGATGATCTACCCGTTCAATAACCTCATTTACCTGACTTGTTAAGTTCAGAAAACTGGTTTCAAAACGATTAAGTGCTTCCAGGCAAATCGTAATATTTTTTTTCTCTGCATATTCAGTAATCTCCTTTAACTGAGATACCAAGAGAGATGTCTCTTTTTCGCGCTGAGTCTCATCTGATTGCCACAGCCGCCCCACTTCTGAGGCAAGAGGACCCGCAAAAAGGCTGGAACCCAACTCTTCAGCGGCATCCAGAGAATCTTTCATGTACTGAATTCCATTATCACGTACAGACTTATCCGGGTGGATTAAATCTCTTCCCCCTCCCATTGCAGCACAGGTTGTCAGCGTCAACCCATTTTTTTCAATAACCTTTCGGGCTTTCTTACAGTCTAAAGCAGTCGGATCTTCAAGCGGTAACTCCACAGTATCGAATCCGAATTCGGCAATTTTTGGCGCATATTCTTCGATTACATCGTTGGTTACAGGAGACGTCCAAAGCCAGAGGCTGACACCAAATTTCATAGATAACTTATTGTTTAAATTGAAAAATAAGGTTTAATTTTTGCGGGAGATTAAACGGCCCTGCATTTGAGTAAAATGCCCGGGATACGTACAAATATATGGATAGGAACCCGGTTCTTCCGGAACTGTGATATTAACTTCAACCGTATCGCCGGGAACTGCAAGTGAAGTATAACCAAATATCTTATCCATTTCTTCCTCTGGAATATATTCATTTTCATACGCCTGAAGAGCCGCAACTCCTACTGTCATGATATCACCTTCACTGGTAACAAAAACGACATTATGAGGCATTGTACTTGTATTTATATATTTGATAGTAAATTCTGAACCTGCCTCTGCCCTGATTTCGGTTATATCATAGCTAAGATCAGCTCCTTCAGACCGGACCTCTAACACTTCTCCCGGTTCCACAGTTACAGTTTTGCTTTGACTGGCAATCTCTGTTCTGCTCACCTCTTCAGATACTTCCATAAATTGAACTGTTCGATCCGGTTTTTCTGTATTGTGAACAGATTGATCAGAGATTACGTATCCCGTTGCTGCGACAGCAAAAAGTAACATTAAAGCAACAGTGATAATTTGAAAATAAAATTTATTCATTTGATTTCTTCTCCTAAGAGTTCCTGAAAATACTTTCTGTAAGATATTTATTATTAATTATAAGTCATTGATTATCCAAAAGATAACATATCCTTCTTTCAGAGAATAACTGTTTCATTAAATGGCATAAGTTACTATCTGTTCCCAAAAATATCTGTTGTACCCCATTTATCAGCAAGGGCATCAAGATGTTCATCGTATTCTTCCGGCAGGTTGGATCGAAGTGAACCTAACGAACTGCGATCTGATTCATTAAAATCAGGAGCCGCATCCTCGGGCCATTCTTCAGCTAATCCGGCAACAAAGGCTGTGCCAATTGTTACATCTGCATCAGAAAGTAACGAAAGGTACTCAGCTACTGATCCATTATTTTCACCTAACGCATAATGTCCTGCAACTCGTTCAACTGGAATTCTGACATTGGCTTTGAAAGTGCTGTCGGCCTGTTCCGGCAACTGTTTCGTAAAAACATGGTTTAAGAAGCTTTCGTCGTTTCGTGCAGCAGCAGCTGACCCCGCATCTCTAATCCATTGATCATTTATATTTTCTTCCATTACCAGCATTTCAGCTGCTGCTTTCCCCGCTTGTTCAGATTCCGGCATCTCAGCAATTGCAAGCAGGGCTGCTACGCGTACGTGCATGTTTGAAGACATCATAGTAGTTGCAGGCAGTGTGTAGGTCATGTTTTCCGGTACCTCCGGATTTGGCACAAAATCAGCAGCGAGAATTAGATCTAATGACTCCTGATTCCGGGGTAACGTCATTAAGGCGGCACGCCGAACCGAGTTCACTGGATGGTGAAGAGCTTTAGCTGCCACGTTAAAGGCTTCAGAATTATTACCATCAAGTGCCTCCAGTCCATGCATGGTCCATAAAGCATGAAGAGCACCGGGATTTAATCCCAGCTCATCGACAGATCTGTTTTCCACAAGCTCGTACAGATCAGGCAGTACATCAGTTTCGCCGCGTTCAACAAGCAAACGCTGGGCTGTCAATCTCCAAAACATATTGTCATGTGTTAGAGCATCTACCAGTTCAGTTTCAGTAGCATTTTCGAGGTTAAAATTTTCGTCAGCATTCTCATCATCCTTATAGATGACCCGGTAAATTCTCGCATGGTCAATATCACGCAGATCCGTCTCATAAGCATTTCCTTCTCCACGTTCCCAGCCAGTTGGAAATGGGTTGTGCTGTATAATTATATTGTACCAGTCTACTACCCACAGGGCGCCATCGGGCCCAACTTTTGTTTGAGTAGGAGAAAACCACTCATCCAAACTTGCCATAAAATTCCAGACGTTGTGAGCATAATAATCACTTCCGCGTGGCTCAAGATTAAATTCACCCAAAAGCTGGCCGGTGGGTTCGCCAACAAATGCCCGTTTATTCCAATAATGTTCCGGGAAATTCCGGGCTGTATACACATGGAAACCAGAGCCAGCCGTATAATGACCATGCTGGTCAACCTGCCTGATTTCTTCCATGATCGGATAGATTTCAGATGTATTGGAGATCATTTGCAGCCGGGGGATATCGCTAAAGCCTCTTATGCTTCTGTAAAATCTGTTTGGAACCGCGCTATGAACAGCCGGATTTCGGTTGGCTGTGGAGCCAAGAACAACTCCTTCTTCGTTGAAGCCTAATCCCCATGTATTATTTGTCGTATTGGAAATGTATTCGAGAGAAGATCCATCAGGAGAAAACCTATAGAATCCACTACTAAAACTAAGTTCTTCACCACCCACAGTACCTTCAAACGCTGAGTAGCCTACAGCTCCCCATATTTGATTATCGAATCCATAGTGTAAATTATTGGGTCCCGCATGAGTATCAAAGAATCCCCAACCGGTCATAATAACTTCTTTCTGATCGGCAGTTCCGTCTCCATTGGTATCTTTCAAAAAGAAGAAATCAGGAGCTTGTGCAACTATTACACCACCATCATGCAGTACCAGGCTCGTAGCAATATTCAATCCTTCGGCAAATACTGTTACTTCGTCTGCTTTTCCATCTCCATTTGTGTCTTCCAGAATTTTAATCCGGTCGTTTCCTTCACGGTTCTCTGTAAAGTTGTTTGGATAGTCTAATGTTTCAAGAACCCACAACCGGCCTTTTTCATCCCAGGTCATATCAATAGGATTTACAATGTCCGGTTCAGAAGCAAAAAGAACAACTTCAAAATCAGGTTCCACAACTATATGCTGCCTTGAGTCTTCCGGAGACAATGGCTCCTGTACAACTGTAATTGGATCAGCTACAGTTCCCCAGCTCTCACCAGCCGGATAATTTGGAAGCTCTCCTTCACCGAACGTCAATTCCGGTTTTGAAAATTCTGCATCCAATGCCCAGTCACCAGCGGTCCACCGCAAACCATTTTCAATTAATTTTTTAAATCCGTCATTTGTCCATGTTTGTTCATCATGTCCCCAAGCGGTATAAAAAACACGGCCATCACCATGATTGCGGACCCAGGTCCATGGTTCTTCATGATCGCCATCAACGCGAACAGACAATACCGTTTTGTCAGGATTATGCTTCATGTGAACATAGGTTTCATCCCAGCTCTCTATTTCAGGAACTCCGTCGAGTACAGGATGATCCGGCTCCACCTGTTGAGTTGTAAAAGTACCTTCTCCATGGCTTTTAAATGCTGCACCGATGAGATTCACAAATGCATCAGAATCATTGAAGGATGCAGTTGCGGTATGTATAGCTACAAAACCCCCGCCCTCATCAACATAAGATAACAAGGCATGCTCCTGATCATTCGTTAAACCTGAACGGTTTCCGTAGAACATGAAAACATCGTACTTGTCTAAATTTTGGCGATTCAGATCTGATTGACGATCCGTATAGTGTATATTTATTCCCCTTTCGGCAAGATATGGAATAACAGTCTGTATTCTTGTTTTAGGATTGTGATGTCCATCATCCCCTAAAAAAAGAATTTCCAGTGATTTACGAGGTTCATCTTGCTGTTCGATCTCGCTATTGTCTTCTTGTTGAGACGTCGACGATTCAGCAGTTGCACATGCCGATAACAGCAGTAGTGCAAGAATAACGTTCAGTTGTAGTAGATTTTTCTTCATGTGCTTTTATTGTAGAATTATCAGAAAAGTTGGGTTTATAAAAACGGATCTAATCAGACAGCCCGATATATATAGTCATTATCTAAATCAGGGTAGCTAACATACTAATATATTTTTGAATTATTGCTTTAATAGAAAATAAGTGAAATCATCAGCAAAATATCATTACCTGTTACTTTTTTTGGACTCGCTGGCATTTAATATATCTTGTAATTTTCTTTTGATTACACCCCAAAAAGTGTAGCTATTACACTTAACTAAATACTTAAATAAATCAAAATATGCAATGTGATACTATATTTAAGTTGTCAATGTTTGTTAATAATTTTTGAGCTCTTTAGTGACTTTCGAAACAGTTAATTTTCGATCATTACTCGTTATCATCATTTAGAATTCCGTTTTGAAATTTCCCTAAATGTATCATTTTTTATCATACTTTCATTTGTTAAAGGTTGTTTGTTCTCTTTATAAACTGCATATTTTAAAAATCAGATAAGAAAAAAAATATCATATCTTAATAGATGTCAGCAGATCAAAACCATCTGGACCAGGAAAAACTTCAAGAACTACTTTTGAAATGGCTGCATAATCGACTGGATGAGGAAAGCTATCAAGAAATAAACTCTACATATATCAAACTAAAGGCAGGTGCTGAGGATTGGTATGTATTTTCTTCCTTTAGTGGGGCTCCCAGATATACGGGTAAAGAACCACTGGATTTGTCAAATGAAGAAATATATGAGGCAGAACATATTCGTTCGGGCTGGCAGCCCTCCCACTGGAATATCGACCAGGCTGCACGGAGTTTAATGCTTTCAGCTCTTTCTGAGCGAAGTAAAACCGAATTTCTCGACAAACTTGAAAAACTTTTTAACTCAAGTGACGTGGAAGAGGCTGTGGCCCTGTATCAAAGCCTTCCTGTACTTCCATACCCGCTTGATCTTCAAAAGAGAGCAGCAGAAGGCATACGCAGTAATATGACTTCCGTTTTCAATGCTGTAGCGCTCCGTAATCCCTATCCGGCAGATTATCTGGATGAAGATGCCTGGAATCAGATTGTTTTAAAATCACTTTTTGTTGGAAGTCCTTTATATTTAATTCAAGGCCTTGACAGAAGATCAAACAAAAATTTGGCTCATATGCTGGTGGAATATGCCCATGAACGCTGGTCTGCCGGCAGAGAAGTTTCACCAGAACTATGGCGACCTGTTGGTCCTTTTATTGATCAAAGATATATTGATGATATCAAAAAAGTGCTTAATCATACGGATGCAATTCATAAACATGCAGGTGTGCTTGCATTGTCTGATTCAAATTCAACTGAAGCGAAAGCACTATTAAAAGAATATGATGACATACTATCTCATATACACAAACAGAATATTACGTGGGATACTATTGGTAAACAGTTTGATATAAAATAATGGATGGATGTGGCTCCATATATTTCAGCTGGACAGTGGCAGAAACTACTATTCATAATTTCATTTAGTACCCTACATTCTTTCGACCCTATTATAATTTAAATTAAATGTAATACCTATGAGTTTCGACGACATGCTTTTTATAGATCCCCATATTCACATGATTTCAAGGACTACCGACGATTACAAAGCTATGTATAATGCGGGGGTTGTTGCGGTCATAGAACCCGCGTTCTGGATTGGACAGCCGCGAACCAACCCGGGATCTATGCTCGACTATTTTAGCATGATTGTGGGGTGGGAGCGGTTTCGTGCCAGCCAGTTTGGAATTCAGCATTATTGCACCATTGGGCTAAATGCCAAAGAATCAAATAACGAAGAACTGGCAGAAGCCACGATGGACCTAATTCCGAGATATGCGAATAAAGAAGGTGTTGTTGCTATAGGTGAAATCGGCTATGATGATATGACCGACCTGGAGGAAAAATACTTTCATCTGCAGTTAGATCTCGCGAAAAAAATGAATATGCTGGTGCTGATTCACACACCCCATCGTAATAAAAAAGAGGGAACACTTAGAAGTATGGATTTGTGTGAAGAACATGGACTCGATCCATCTAAAGTGATTATCGACCACAACAACGAGGAGACCGTTAAAGATGTTCTGGATCGTGGATACTGGACCGCTTTTACGATCTATCCCGGTACAAAAATGGGGAATGAACGGATGGTTGAGATCGTGAAACAGTACGGAACTGAACGGATATTTATCGACAGTGCCGCAGACTGGGGGCACAGCGACCCCCTTGGCGTTCCTAAAACTGCAAAATTGATGCTGCAACGAGGCATTTCTGAGAAAGATGTTAAAAGTGTATGCTATCAAAACGCGCTGAAGGCATATGGACAGAGCGGTCAGTTTAATGAAAAAGACTGGCTGGACCGCCCCAAAATTGATCAGCGGGAAACATTTAGCGGTAACACTGTGCTTCGGGGCGGGTTTAAACCGTTTGTGGAAGATACAGAGACGGATGAAGAAGATATTATCATAGAATAGTCTCTGTGCAATCTCCCGCTTTTAACATCTAATTAGACTCTAATTAATATTGCCTTCACCCGAACAGAACGCCCAAGGCTTACTGACAGTTAAACTGCGTGCTACACTTGAATTATTGCGTCCGGCCAATATCGTTACCGCATTTGCAGATATTCTCGCGGGAGCTGCTGCCGCTGCCGGCTTTCTTCTGATAAGAGAACCAGATCTCCTATTTCTGCCTCAGATCTACTGGTTGTTGCTGGCTACCTTTGGATTGTACGGAGGCGGGATAGTTTTCAACGATGTTTTTGATGCAGACTTGGATGTCAGAGAACGTCCGGAGCGCCCTATTCCAAGTGGCAGATTATCAAAACGCTATGCATTTATCCTGGGGGCATTCCTGCTCCTTATAGGAGTCTTTTCTGCCTATCAGGTAAATCAGGCTGCCGGTATTCTCGCTATTTTTATCTCGGTTTGTGCAATTTACTATGATGCAAAAGCGAAACATTCTAAAATCTCAGGCCCTCTTTTTATGGGAAGCTGCAGAGGAGGAAATCTTTTGCTGGGCGCTGCCCTGTTTCCCGAGGCACTTGTTCATCTCTGGCCACTGGCTTTTATACCCATTGTATACATAGGATCCATCACTCTGATAAGCCAGGGAGAAGTTAAAGGCGGAAGTAAATTGACTGGTATTATTGCTTCTGCTGTTGTTATATCGATTACAGCAACCTTACTATTGCTCGCAATTTTGCCAGCTTATGAATGGCTCCACGCATTTCCTTTTGCTCTTTTTTTTGGAGTGATGGTGATTCCGCCTTTTATTAAGGCCGCAAAAACACCGGCTCCGGGATTCATTAAAAAAGCAGTAAAAAGAGGTGTTTTATCACTTATTATTCTGAACAGTGCTTTAGCCGCTGGTTTTGCTGGGTTTGTAACAGGCTTTATTATACTGTGCTTACTGCCTGTTTCTCTTCTGTTCGCAAAACTTTTTGCTGTTACATAAACTATAGTTCATAAGTACTCCTCTGATAAAATCCCTATTCATTTAAATTAGCCATTCAAATACAATGATCCGGAAAGGAATTATGAACAGTTCATTGGATAAATTGATCTACTGCGAACTGTAAAATCCAGTTCTTGAGTTGACTCCGGAATAGTCTGAATGGTTTAAACTAATCTGTTGAGCCGGATTGTTATTAAGAAGCCTGTATTCACTCTATTTCAAACACCCCGTGATCCCATACCGGACTTTCATCCAGTTTTCTGATCCAAATGTTACGGAAGCTTACCTGATCGCTGTGATCTTGCAGCACGATACCATCGTCG